>DASWGQ010000151.1:0-26853 GCA_036393595.1 Myxococcales bacterium
CATCGCCTTGGCCATCGAATTCGGCATGCAGATCTCGGTCATCATCGGCGAGGGGCAGCAGATGAGCGGCATCGGGATGTTCGGCATCGGCGGCGCCATCGGGCCGGGGAAGACGACGAATGCCGGGTACCAGGGCAGTCCCGGCACCATGACCTTGTCCTGCCACTTCTTGAAGCACTGCGAGACGCCTTTCGCGACCGCGTCGCGGTGCTTGGCCTTGTTGCCGGTCCAGGCGGCCACCTGAGGCGCTTGCTTGATGAGGCTCTCGAGCTCCGGGCCGTCGAGGCAGCCCGGCGTGCCCAGCGCGGTAAGCGCGTTGACCTTCAGGTCCTTGAACTTGGCCTGCAGCTTCCACATGTTGTGCGCGAAGCCGATGGCGTCGAGCATCGTGTCGTGGAAGTCCTTGTACTCCTTTCCGATCTTGTCGCAGGTCTCCTGGTGGTACTTGTTCGGGATCTCCGCCGGCATGAACCACGGCGGAATGAGCTGCGGGATCGCCTGGCGGTCGCCGGAATGGAACTGCGCCTCGTCCTTGATCGAGAACGAGCTCTTCCACTCCGTGCCCAGCTTCAGGCCGTGTGTGAAGAATTTGAGATTTCCGAGGATCTTGATGAACGTCAGTCCTGGCATCGCCGGCCCCCCTGCTAGTTTATCACGGGCAGGCGAGCGCTTCTACTCCTCGAGGTGGTCGCGCTTGAACTGGTCGATGGCGGCCTTCGTCTCCGGGGCCGGGCTGTCCCCGATGGCGGCCTCCATCTGCTTCAAGATGTCCTTCACTGCCTTGCGCTTCTCTTCCTTGAGCTTGCGATCGGCGACCGACGCCATGGCGAGCCGCTCGACGGTGGCCGAGCTCATCTTCGGCATCTGCGGATCCCAGGTCTCGGCGCCTTGGAGCACCAGCGTGTCGAGCGCCACGCCCGTAGCGTCCGCCACCCGTGCGCGCTGTTCCTTCGTGAGGACCACGCGCGTCTCGCCGCTGCCCTTGCTCTGCGCGTAGGTCTTCTCCAAGCCGGCCGCCATCTGGCCCAGCTCTTGCGCCGCCTGCGCGATCTGCTTGCCCAACTCCTGCACGCGATCGGCGTTCGTCTCCCGGGCGATCTGCTCGAGGAGCGGCTGCATCGACTTCTGCTTGCGCTCGATGTCTTCGAGGCTGGCCATGGCTTGGACTTGCGATCTTTCGGGAGGTCGCCGCGCGAGTCAAGCGGGGTCAGCGGGCGCCCGCCGCGGGGATGGCGATCTCGCGGGCGGGCTTCGGCTCCCAGCCCGACGCGTGCTGCGCCGGGAAGAGCTTGCCGTAGGTGTAGTCCGCCTTCTTGCGCAGCCCGAGCTGCATCAGCTCCAGGGCCGCGTCGGGCAGGTGGAAGAAATTGCGCGCGAGGGCCGCGTCGTCGGCGTACGCGCGCTTCACCTCGTCGAGCGACCACGACGCGGGGAACGGCCGGTAGCGCAGCGGCGGCTCGCGGATCCACCACTCGGTGAATCCACAGCGGGCGTGGTGCTCGTCGTAGATGAGCGTGCCGGGGTAGGGGACCAGGACTCCGCGGGCGTTGAACGCGGCGGCGAGCGGCGCGGCGAGGTCGATGAAGTCGAGCGTCGCGTGGAGCTCGTCCAGCGTCTCGCCGGGCCAGCCGAACATTAGATTGAGCATGCAGTGCAGGCCCAGATCGCGCGCCCAGCGCAGCACGGAGAGCACCCGCTCCAGCGTGACGCCTTTGCCGATGCGCAGCAGCATCTCCGGGTCGCCGCTCTCCATGCCGATGTCCACCCCGCGGCAGCCTGCCCGCTGCATCGCCTCCAGGATGTCGGGGTCGAGGTGCGCGGGATGCGCCGTGCAGGTCCAGTGCACCGGCGGCTCGATGCGCCGCAGCTCGGCGCACAGCTCCAGCATTCGCCGCCGGCCCACCGCGAAGGAGTCATCGAAGAAGCTGAACGCGTCGAAGCGGACCCTCCCGCGCAGCGCCCCGATCTCCCCGGCGATCCCCAGCGCGCTCCGGTACCGGAAGCGGCGGCCAGTCACGTTGTTGGAGCAGAAGGTGCACGCTGCGGGACAGCCGCGGCTGGCCAGCAGCCCGGCCGGCCCCACGGGCTCGCGCGCGCCGTACCAGGCCGGGTCGAACAGATCGAGGGCATCCACCGGGGAGGCGAGAGCGTCGAGATCGAGCAAGAACCCCCGCGGAGCATTCACCGCGGCCCCGCCGCGCCAGACCAGCGAGCGCACCTCGCCGAACGCGCGCTTCCCGTCCAGCGCATCGCACAGCTCGGCGAGCGTCTCCTCCCCTTCGCCCCGGACGGAGAAATCGAACCCGTGCGCTGCCGGCTCGAGCGGCGCCACCGTCGGATGCGGGCCGCCGCAGACCAGAGGGATCGCCGTCCGCTCGCGGAACGCGCGCGCCAGTGCGTAGGCGTCCTGAGCGTAGAGCGTCTTGCAATGGATGCCGACCAGGTCCGGTTCGAAGTCGAGCGCGCGGCCGACGATCTCGCCCGCATCGCGCGGCGCCCGCGGCGCGCTGGCGTCGAGCAGCGCCACCTCGTGCCCGGCGCGGCGCAGCGCGGCGGCCAGGTACAGGAACGAGAGCAGGGGCGTGCGCACCGTCTCGTCGGTCGGCGGATTGATGAGGAAGGCGCGCGCCATCGGTGCACCAGTCTAATCCGGCGGGGGAAGCGCCGGCGTTCCCCGGTTGCGGGACGACGCCGCGCACAGCGAGGGAGGGTAGGGATGCCGTGGAGGCGCGCCGACCGCGTCGGCGGCCGGCCACGGAGCGCGAAGCAGGCATTCGCGGACGTCCAGGGCGAGCGTTCCGGGCGGCCGCACCCGCACGGTGCGGAAGCTGCGTCCCGCGACCTCCGTCCGCACGTGCAGGGCGCGCACGGCCCGCAGGGCGAGCGCATCGTCCGCGCCAGCGGGAGCGTCGTTCCAGGCGGGCAGCTCGGGCCAGGCCAGGGCGTCGAGTGCGGCGTCCCACCGCGCCCGGAGCGGCGTCCCAGGCGCGGGGACCGAATGCAGCAAGGGCTCGACGTATTCGACCTGGAAGGCCTGCGAAAGGCGCGGGTCGCGGTGCAAGTCGATGAGCTTCCACCAGCGCTCCGGATGGAACGCGTCGGCCAGGAAGTGGGGCGCACCCGTCTCCAGGAACCCGAGCCAGCCGTAGCATCGCAGCGCCTCCACGCAGCGCGCGCCGAGCGGGCCGCGCAGGTCCAGGGCGCCGGCCTGGGCGCGGATCGCCTCGCGCGCTCCGATGCGCAGCGCCAAGAATCCACCGACCGCCGCGAACCAGGGCGCCCCGGGGATCGCGTCCTCTCCGCCCGGCGCGGGAAATGCCTGCTCTTCCCAGGCCTCCGATCCGATCCAGGCAGCCAGCGCCTCGTGCACGTTGGCGGGCGCCGGGACCAGGTCCGGATCGAGCGCGTGCAGGTGGGACAGCTCGTGCAAGATAGGACCCACGTAGCGCGCGTCGATCAGCTCTTCGGGGCCCCGGCCGCGCCAGGCGTCCTCCGCCAGGTCGCCCGGGTACGCGTACAGCATCGGCATGCTGCGCCCGAAATGGCAGCTCGCGTAGAGATGGCCGAGCGTGGGCCGTGCTACCACCAGGTCGCGCGGCGTCGCCGCCCCGAGCGCGGGGCGGCACGCGATCCCGGCGTCGGATACCAGCGCGAAGAGCCGCTCCAGGCCGTGGCGCAGGCGCGGCAGCCAGCGGAGATCGAGCCGCGCGGAGAAGAGGCGCTCCTCCGGGCCTCCGCGGCCGCGCAACTGAGCGGCGAGCTGGCCGGGCATCGCCTCCAGGTAATGCCGGTCGGCCGCGTTGCCGCGCAGCACGCCCGCGATGGTCAGCGCCTCCAACATGCCGGCCGGGAGCTCGGCGCGGATCTCCGGCCCCGGCCGGAGAGGCTGCCGCTCGAGCGCGGCCGCGTATCCACGCGCGATGCCTTCCTTCAGCGCGGCGCGGCGCGACAGCACGGACTGGACCAGCTCGATCACGGCGCCGTCCCCCGCACCAGCACGGCATCAGGGGCGCAGCGCAGCCGCTGCGCGCGTACCTCGCGCAGCCCGGCCTCGCGGAAGAAGCCACGCAGCCTGTCGATCTCGTGCACCTCCCCCGCCTCGGTGTACACGGCCATGTTCAGCGAGAAGAGGATCCCCGCTTCCGATGCTGCGTCGAGGTCCTTCACGGCCACCGTGCCGCCCGGTTCCACCGCGCGCGCCGCGCGTTCCACCAGCCGCGCCGCGTCGGCGGCCGAGAAGAGATGCAGGACGTTCGCGAGCAACGCCACGCGGGCGCCGCTGGGCCACGGCGCCGGCGCCTGGAGGTCGAGCGCGACCAGCTCCGCGCCCGGGACCGCCCCACGTGCCAGCTCCAGCACGGCCGGTCGATCCACCACGATGGCACGCTCTCCGGGATGCTGCCCGAGGAAGGCGGCGGCGTAGCCGCCCGCGCCGCCGCCCAGATCGAGGAGCGGACCGCGAGGGCCGAGCAGCCCTGCCACCTCGCTCGCCGCCGCGGCGCCCGCCTCGCGCAGGTGATCGTGGAAACGGCGCAGCTCTTCGCCTGCCGCGCCGTCGATGCCTGGGGTGGCGAGCGGCCGGTCTTCGCGGATCACGCGGCCGAGCCGCCCCCATCCCTCGCGCGGCAGGGACCGGGGCGCCGGCACCGAGCCGGGGTGAAGCATTCCCTGCGATTCGATCAACGCGCCTTCCAGGATCAGGGCACGAACCAGCACCCCGAGGCGCCGCGCGCCGACGCCGAGTGCCCCCGGGAGGGCCACTGCGGGCATCGGAAGCGCCTCGAACAGCCCCAGCTCGTGCCCCGCGGCGGCTGCCGCCTCCCGGAGGTATCCACGCGAGCCGCGCAGGAGCACGGAGAAGACGTCGGTCACGCTTCCTCCAGGACGCGGGCGAGCAGCTCACGCCCGCTCCGGGCCGACAGGCGCGCGGCGCCGCTGGCGGCGAGCCGCCGGCAGAGCGGCGGCGGCACGACCCACCTCGGCGGTTCGCCGGGACCGACGCCGTGCGAAGCGCGATCGCGGGTCAGCAGGCACGCGTCGGCGTCGAGGTAGAGCCGCGATGGCCGGTGCGGGTGCGTCTGGAAGGTCGCGGCGATGACGTCGACCTGGAACATGGCGCGCACGCCGCTGCGCGCCAGCTCGACGTCACCCGGGGCCACGCCCTCGGCCCACCAGGGCAGCTCCGTCCAGGGCACCTCGGCGGCAGCGTCGAGCAGGTCGGGAAGCTCGCGCGCCGCGACGAGAGGATCGAGGCAGGCCGCGCGGTCGATCAGCGCTGCGATCGGCGACTCGCCGCGCGCGGCGTCGGCGAGCTTGATCCAGCTCACCGCCCGCGACGCGTCGCGCGCGAACGGCGGCTCCGGTCTGCGCAGCCACTCTTGCCACCCGGCCACGGCCAGCGCGCGGCCGGCCCGCGCGCCGAACGCGGATTCGATGGCCGCGCCGGCGCTCAGGCTCCAGAGCGCGCGCCGGCCGAAGATCCGCGCGAGCGCTCCTCCCAGGAGGACGAAGGGCGCCACGCCGGGGATCGACTCCCCCGCGACTTCGGGATGGACGTGGCGCGAGAACGCCGTCGCGCCCAGGTGCAGCGCCGCCGCCTCCAGCAGGAGCCAGGGACCAGGTGGCTTCGCGCACTCGCGCCTCGGTCCGTGGCAGATCTCGTGCGCCAGGTTCCCCGACAGGCGCAGGTCGAGCCGCTCGTGCGCGTCTGCGCCGGCATCGAGCTCGAGCGCGAGAGCATCGCGCTCGGCGGGGTACGCGCCTACCATCGGCAAGCCCGAGCCGAGCATCGTCTCGGAAGCGAGGCGGGCCGCGCACGGCCGGCAGTCCAGCGGATCTCGCGACGTCCCGGCGCGAAGCCCCTCGGCCGCGAGCGCCTGCGCCATTCCGCGCATTCCAGCACGCAGCCGCGGGGCACGCTCTCCGTCGATCGGCATCCACAGCAACGCCCCGCCCGCGTCGTGGCCCCGAAAGAGCTGGTCGACGAGCATGCGCGGCATGCGTTCGCAATAGAAGTCCGCCAGGGCGGAGGGGTCCGCGAGATCGGCTGCGGCTGCGATGGTCTCGCGCAGCGCGGGCGGCAGCCGGGGCCTCGGGAACCCGTCCGGCAGCGCACGAGTGCCGGGCCGCGCCAGCTCGGCGCGCAGCATCGCGTCGTAGTGCGCCTCCAGCTTCCCCCGCAGATCGAACCCCTCACCGCGTCGCGAGCACCAGCAGCCGTCCCGCCTCCGCGTCCGACAGGCCGAGCAGCTGCTGCACCCGGCCGAGCACCGACTCCTCCTGCAGAGGGAAGACGCGGTCCGCGCCCATCACCCGCGCGCAGCACTTGAAGGCCAGCTCGCGGTAGTCGGCGTCCTTCAGGTCGCCCGCGGCGGCCGCCAGGCACGCATCCAGGCCGTCGGCGAGCATCCACTTGCGCGTCTCGCGCCCGATCTCGCTCACCACGCCGACGCGTTCCAGCATCGGGTTCCCCGCCACCAGCCTCTGGATGGCCAGCGCTTCGCTCCCCTCGACGTGCCCGTCCGCCCAGGCGGAAAGCACCATCAGCTCCACCACGCGGCGCGCCTGGACGGGGTCGAACCGGTCCATGGGGCCATTGTGCCCAAAGAGGGCCCTCCAGGTCGAGGGTGCGCAGCCGGGGGCCCGTCACCCGCCCGCCCGCTCCGCCCGCTTCCCCGGCAGCCGCGGGCTACGCCTTCCGCGCCGACCTCCGTTCGATCAGGGCCCGCTTGTTGCGCTCGCCGCGCCGTTCCAGGGCCGGCCGGAGCACGCGCATCAGCCGCGGCGAGACGTAGCCGAGCGTGCAGAGCTTTCCCGAGAACCACGGCAGCGCGATCTCGACCCGGTGCTCCCGCCAGCAGCGGAGCACCGCCTCCGCGACTTGCTCGGCAGTGCTCATCGGCTGGGAGAAGTTGAGCGCGGGCGCCTTGGCGAGGTCGCCGAAGAAGTTGGTGTCCACCGGGCCGGGCGAGACGATTCCCACGTGGATGCCCCGCGCGCGCAGCTCGCCGTGGAGGACGCGGGAGAAGGCGCGCAACCCCGCCTTGGAGGCGCTGTACGCCGCCTCGTGCGGGACCGGGACCATGCCCGCCAGGCTGGCGACGTTCACGATCGCGCCGCCCTGGCGGAGGTGCGGCGCCGCGGCGCGCGCGAGCACCACCGGCGCGGTCAGGTTGGTGGTGATCACGTCGCCCAGCTGGCGGGGAGTGAACTGCAACGCCGGTCCGCGGTGGTTGAGGCCCGCGTTGTTCACCAGGAGGTCGAGGGCGCCGAACCGCTCCAGCACGCGCGCGGGGAGCTCCTCGAGCCGCGCCAGGTCGGTCACGTCGAGGGGGTAGATGGCGGCGCGCTCGGGTCCCAGCTCGCGCGCGGCCTCGCGCAGGTTGGCCTCGGTGCGAGCCACCAGCGCCACCTTGCCTCCGCCAGCCACCACGGCGCGCGCCACGGCCAGCCCGATGCCCGACGACGCCCCGGTCACCAGCGCGATCTTTCCTTCCAGCATGCCTGCCTCCCAGGTCAGCGCTCCGGCTCGACCATGCGGTAGCCGATCCCGCGCACCGTCTCGATCAGGTCGCGCCCGGCGCCCAGCTTCTCGCGCAGGCGCTTCACGTGCGTGTCGACGGTGCGCGTCTGCAGGTCGCTGGAGACCCCCCACACGTCCTGCAGCAGCGCCTCGCGCGTCTGCACGCGGCCCAGCCGCGACATGAAGGTGGTGAGCAGCTTGAACTCGAGCGCGGTGAGCGCGATCTCCTCCCCTTCGACGTAGGCGCGGTGCGCGGCCGGGTCGACGCGGATGGGCCCCACCTGCTCGCGCTCCTGGTCCGTATCGGCGCTTCCGCCGCGGCGGAGGATGGCGCGGATGCGCAGCACCAGCTCCCGCACGCTGAAGGGCTTGGTGACGAAGTCGTCGGCGCCCACCTCGAACCCGACCACCCGGTCCACCTCGTCGGTCCGCGCCGTCAGCATCAGCACGGGCACGTGCCGCGTGCGCTGAGACGCCTTGATCTGGCGGCAGACCTCGGTCCCGGGGATGTCGGGCAGCATCAGGTCCAGCACCAGCAGGTCGGGGACGCGCTGCCGCACTTTCTCCAGCGCCTCCACGCCAGTGTACGCGGCGGCGGTCTCGAATCCGGCCTGCTGGAGGTTGAATTCCAGCAGGCGCACGAGGTCGCGCTCATCGTCGACGATCAGCACCTGGGGCGAAGAGGGCATGTCCTTGCGTTTTTCGCGGAAGCGCGCGCGTAGCGCAACTCTCTCAGCGCGCCGAGACTGCCGGCAGGGGCTGCGCCGCGGGGGGGCCGTCGATGACGGCGAGCGACCGCGCGTAGTACTCCAGCAGCTCGAGGGCGTGCGGGTGCGCGCCGATCCGCACCGCGGCGCCCGACGAGGCCAAAGCTCCCCGGCGCGAGAGACGCTCGACCCCGATTCGCACGATCTCCTCCGCTTCCTCCAGCGACAGGACGTCGGCTTCCAGGCGGGCGAGGTCGCGGTTGCGGTCCTCGTCCTCGAGGAGCTGCGCGCGGCCCTGCCGCTGCGATTCGAACTCCTGGCCCAGCGCGATGGGCACGCCGAGCGCCTCCAGCTCGTTGCGCAGGTCGCGCACGCGCTCGGCCAGCCGCGAGCGCGACGTCTCGCGCAGCTCGAGCAAAGCGCGGGCGACCAGCGGGACGGGCGTGGCCGGGATCGAGCGTGCGATGCGCCCCATCAGATCTCGCGCCACCTCCTTGGCGATCGCGCGGCGCTCCTCTTCCGAACAGCGGGAGAGGTCCCACCCGCGGGCGGCGGCCATGCGGCGGAACGAGACCGGCTCTCCGAACGCGAGCGCCACGTAGCCGCTGCGGTGCAGGCGCCCGAAAGCGGCCCTCATCAGATTGACGGCCATGCGCGAGGGCACGATCCAGAGGAGCCGCAGGGCGCCGCGCAGCTTCTCGGCTGCGCCCGGAGGGTGCTCGCGGCCGCGCTTCTCCGCGAGCAGCGCTTCGTCCTCCAGCACGCGGTCGTAGTTGATGCCGACCGGCACGAAGAGCAGGTCGCGGTCGAAGCCAGGCTCGGCCGAGAGCTGCAGCAGGGCATCGAGCAACCCCACCTTCGGGCTCCGCAGCGCGCCGTCCCGGGTGAGCCCGCCTTCCGGGAAGATGCCCTGCGTGACTCCCTCCCGGGTGATGAGCTGGAGGTAGCGCCGCAGGACGGTGTGGTAGAGCGCGTCCGGGAAGCCCCGGCGCACGAAGAAGCCGCCGAACGCCTTGAACAGCGCGTCGAGCGGGAACACGCGCGCCCACTCGCCGACGGCGTAGCTGATCGCCACCTGCCGGGCCAGCGCCCAGCCGACCACCACGTAGTCGAAGTTCGAGCGGTGGTTGATGAGGAAGACGGCGGTCGCGTCGCGCGGCAGGTCCCGCAGGGGGCGCGTCACCAGCGGCCGGTAGGCCGCTCCGATGGCGGCCCGCGCCAGCTTCATCCCGACCTCGTAGTACGCGGCGAGCGAGAAGGCAGGGACGATCTCGTCGATGTACGCCTCGACGCGGCGGCGCACCCCCTCGGCGGGCTCGCCGGACTGGGCGGCGGCGAGCATCGCGCGCTGGACCACCAGGTCGTTCAGCAGCTCCTCTCGCACGAGGAGCTTCCCGCCGAACTTGAACAGGTCGACGCGGACCCCGTGCCGCTGCGCGAATCGCCGCGCGCGCCGGTGCAGCCGCTCGCGAAGCGTCCGCAGGACGGCCCAGCGGGTCAGCTCGTACCCGAGGACGGCGAGCAGGAGGGCGACGGCGAGGCGCACGGCGCGCATTGTAGGTCGAGGCCCGGGTCGGGGTCGAAACCCGCGTTCAAGGTCGCTCGCGGCGCGGCGCAAGACGGTGTAGAGGAGGCGTTCTCTTGCGGAGGAACACATGCGGAACGTCTCGACCCTTGGAGCGCTGCTCCTCTTCGCTTGCTCGGGAGCGCAGAAGCCGGCGGTGGGCGACGACGCGCGTACGCGCGCGCAGGCCGTGGTCGCCGCGCCGGATCGCGCGCCCGAGGACCGCGCGCTGGACGGGGGCCGCAAGCCGGCCGAGACGCTCGAGTTCCTGCGCCTGCAGCCCGGGATGAAGGTGGCCGAGCTGGGAGCGGGCGCGGGCTACACCACCGAGCTCGTGGCGCGGTCGGTGGCGCCGGACGGGGTCGTCTACGCGCAGAACCCCGACCTCTTCATCCAGCGCTTCCTCAAGACGCGGTGGCCCGACCGCCTGTCGCGCCCCGCGATGAAGAACGTGGTCCGGGTGGACCGCGAGTTTGGCGATCCGCTGCCGCCCGAGGCGAAGGGGCTGGACCTGGTGCTGATCAACGTCATCTACCACGACACCACGTACATGGAGGTCGACCGGGACAAGATGAACAAGGCCGTCTTCGACGCGCTCAAGCCCGGCGGCGCCTACGTGGTCATCGACTCGAGCGCGAAGCCGGGCACCGGCACGGCCGACGCGAGGACGCTGCACCGCATCGACGAGCAGGCGGTGCGCGCCGAGGTGGAGCGCGCCGGGTTCAAGCTGCAGGCGGAGGGCGACTTCCTGCGCAACCCGGGGGACGCGCGAGACTGGGATTCCTCCCCTGCGGCCGCCGCCTCGGCGGGGCGGCGCGGGCAGAGCGACCGCTTCGCGCTGCGCTTCCTGAAGACTCAGTCGCCGCCGTAATCGGCGGCGCTGCGCTTTTCCCCGCGCGGACAGTATGGGATCTGTTCGCGATGATCTTGCGGCTTTCCGTGCTGTTCGCCGCCGGGCACGCGCTCTTCCGGGCGCGCGGCTTCGAGCTCAGGGAAATCGCCTCCGGCGAGCGGCGGGTGCTGGTCTACGACCGCCGCGGTTCGGGCAGCGCGCCTCCGGTCGTGCTGCTGCACGGGCTGGGCGGCAGCGCCGCGTCGTTCGCCTTGCTCGCCTCCCGCCTCGCCTCCGCCAGCAGGCGCGTGCTGGTGCTCGACCTGCCCGGGCACGGACGGAACCGCTTGCGGAAAGGAGAGGAACCGGCGGGGCTCCTCGAGCAGGCGCAGGCGCTGGTCAGCGCCCTGGCCGGGCTCGGAGAGCCGGCCGTGCTCATCGGAAACTCGCTCGGGGGGGCGCTGTGCCTGCACGCCGCACTGGTGGCGCCGGAGCGCGTGCGGGCGGTGGTGGGGCTTTCGCCCGCCGGCGCGCCCCTGCTCGAGGCCGATCGCGAATCGGTGCGCGAAGTCTTCCGGGGCGATCTCCGCGCCGCGCTGGAGATGCCGGGGCGGCTCTATCGCCGCCCGCCGCGGCTCGCCCGCCTTTTCACGCGCGATCTGGCCCGGCACTTCGCCGCTCCCGCCGTACAGCGGCTCCTCGGGCAGGTCGGGCAGCACGCGCTCGCTCCGGAGGACCTCGCCCGCATCGAGCAGCCGGTGCTGATCCTGTGGGGCGAGTCCGACGGCATCCTTCCCGCTTCCAGTGTCGAGTGGTTCCGGACGCACCTGCGCAACGGGGCGGTCGAGGTCCTCCCGGAGTGCGGGCACCTGCCGCAGATGGAGCAGCGCGCGCTGGTGCTGGCCAGGGTGCGCAGGTTCCTGGCGGAGATCCAGCCGCTGCCGATAGGGCAGCGCTGAGCTTTTCCCAGCGCGGACGTCATGGCATGGTTCTGGGCGGAATGGCGGGTGGCGGAGTTCCTCGCCGAGCACCTGTAGATCCCGCCCCGCGCACGGGCGTTGAACCCTGCGGGTCCGCAGTGCTCGGGCCGGAAAGGGTCCGCCATGCTCCGCACCGCCGTGGTCCTGTCCCTCGTCCTCGCCTCCGCCACCGCAGCCGCGATCGCCGCCCTGCGCGCTCCCCGCAAGCCGCCCGTTCCGGCCGCCGATCCGCCCGCGGCGATCGTTCGCGAGGGCGGGCTGCGTCTCTCGGCGCGCCTCGATCGGCGCTGGGTCGATGCGCGCGGAGGAGCGTCGTATCTGGAGATCGGCGTGGCGGCCGACGGGGTACCCGAGCGGGGGCCGCGCACGGCCGTCAACGCCGTGCTGATCATCGACCGATCGGGCTCGATGTCGGGGGAGAAGATCGCGCGCGCCCGCGACGCCGCGCGGTCGCTGATCGCGGAGCTGGACGGAGAGGATCGGCTCGCGATCGTCGACTTCGCCAGCGATGCGCATCTGCTCGTCCCGTCCGCCGCGGTCACGCCCGCCCTCAAGGAAATCGCGCTGGCGCAGGTGGCGCGCCTGCAGGCCACCACCGGGACCAACCTGTCTTCGGCGCTGGACCTGGCCGCACCGCAGCTCGAGCGGGGCAGGGCGTCGTCGCGCCTCGACAAGGTCTTCCTCGCCACCGACGGGCTGGCGAACGAGGGCGTGTCGGACCGGGCCGGCCTGCTCCGGATCGCGGCCCGCGACTTCGGGCGGGCGACCGTCTCCACCTTCGGCATCGGCGAGGATTACGACGAGGATTTCCTCGCGGCGCTCGCGGTGCAGGGCGGTGGGCGGACGCGGTTCATCCATTCGGCCAGCGAGCTCGAGCCCGCCATGCGCGCCGAGCTGACGCGCGCCGCGCGCACGGTGGCTCGCGACGTCCGCCTGGAGGTCCGTGGACTGTCCGGCTCGCGCGTGGTGCGGGTCCTGGGCTACGGCGCAGACGGAGGCTCGATCCGCCTGCCGGACTTCGCGGCGGGGGAGGAGCGCCGGGTGCTGGTGAAGCTCGCGCTCGCGCCGTCGGCCGAAGGCGATGCCGAGGTGGCCCGGGTGGCGCTCTCGTTCGCCGATCCCGCTGGCCTCGCCCACCATTCGGAGACGGTGGCGCGAGGCTCGTTCACGGGCAGGGCCGCCCTCCTGGGCCTGCGCGCGAACGAGGCGCTGGCGCACGGCGCGCGCGCGGAGCTGGCCGAGCTGGCCCGCGACGCGGCGGAGCTGAAGGGTGAAGGTCGCGCCATGGAAGCCGCGGAGCGTCTGGACGAGATGCAGGTCCTGCTGCGCAACGCGGCGGTTGGCGCGCCTCGGGCCTCGATGCCCGCGTTGCGGAAGGAAGCGCACCAGTACCAGATCGAGCTGGACGAGATCCGCGCAGGGGGCGACGTGGCCAGCAAGCGGGTGAAGCAGCAAGCCTTCGACTCGCTGCAGGCCCCGATCTCCGGCTGGTGACGCCGTGGCGCTCCGGTTCGAGGACCACGCCCGGTTCCAACGCACCTGCCTCCTCGCCGCGGCTGGCGGCGCCCTGGCGGCGTACTACGCGACATGGATGATGCCGGCGGCGCCGTTGGTTCCCTGGGCGGCCGCGGGCGCGATCTTCGCGGTCGGGGTGGCGCAGCGATGGCAGGACGAGCTTCCGCCGGTCGCCTGCATCGGCGCCGCGGTCGCTCTGGCCGTCGGGGCGGGGCTCGCGGCGGCCTCCCTCCCGGCGCTCACCGAGCTGCTGGGGACGCTGCTGCCGGCTGCCGGAGCGGCCGCGGTGGGGGGCGCCGTCCTCGGTCTGTGGCTGGGCGGCGCGACGGTGCCGCTGCACCTGCGCACGGCGCGCGATCGCGTCGAGCGGCGCCTCTCCGGCCTGCGGCCGCGGCTCGAGCCGGAGCTGCTCCGGCTCGCGGAGCGCGCGGCGGCCGCGCGCACCCAGCTGCTCCAGACCGCGCCGCCCGAGGTCCGCTCCGGGCTGCGCCGCGTGGCGGACGGGCTCGCCCTCGCCGCGCTCGACCTCGCCGAGCAGGGCACCGAGATCTCCCGCGCGCGGCTGATCGAGCACGTCGACCAGCTGGAGCGCGCCCGCGATGCGTTCTAGGATCCAGGCGTGGCCGATCCGTGGGATCCCCGGCAGTACGAACGCTACCGCTCCGAGCGCGAGCAGCCCTTCCACGATCTGCTCGCGCTCGTGCGCCCCCGGCCGGGCATGCGCGCCGTGGATCTCGGATGCGGCACCGGGACGCTGACGCTGCACCTGCACCGCGCGCTGCAGGCGCGCGAGACGGTGGGCATCGACGACTCTCCCTCCATGCTCGCGCAGCCGCCACAGGCGCCGGGCCTGCGCTTCGAGGTGCGCGACATCGCCGCCTTCGCTCCGGAGGAGCCTTTCGATCTCGTCTTCTCCAACGCGGCCCTGCACTGGGTCCCCCGGCACGAGGAGCTGCTCCCGCGCCTGCGAGCTTCGCTCGCGCCCGGCGGGCAGATCGCCGTGCAGGTGCCCGCCAACGACGACCACGCGTCGCACGAGACGGCCCGTGAGCTGGCCATGGAGCACGAGTTCAAGCGCCACCTCGGCGGATTCGTGCGCCGCCCGCCGCTCCCTTCTCCCGTGCAGTACGCCGCATGGCTGCACCACCTGGGCTTCGCCACCCAGCACGCCCGACTCCAGGTCTACACGCACCTGCTCGGATCGCGCGACGAGGTGGTGGAGTGGGTCCGCGGGACGCTGCTCACCGACTATCAGCGGCGCCTGCCCGCCCCGGTGTGGGATCGGTTCCTCGCGCGGTACCGCGAGCTGCTCCTGCCCAGGCTCCCGGACCAGCGGCCGTTCCTCTACACCTATCCGCGGATCCTGTTCTGGGGACAGCTGCCGGGGTGAAAAAAGAAGCGGGTGCCCGGAAGGCACCCGCCGGCCGGCGTCCGTGATGTCGTGCCGAGCTGCTGCTTCCTGGCTGGTTCCGTTGCCGGACGGGATGCGGGGACCGATGCGCGAGCGACGCCGGAAAAGCCCGCGCCTCGTAGCACGGCGGCCCGCGCGGGGGCAAGTCCGGTCGGGCGTCAGCGCAGGCGCGCGACCCGGGTCCGCGCTTCATCGAGCGCGCGGTGGATCTCCTCCAGCGCCGCTCGGGACTGGACCGCCTCGTCCGCCTCGGCGCGCGCAGCGACCAGCGCCTCGGAGAGCGAGTCCTTTTCGGCCGTCAGCGCTCCGGCCGCCTGCCGGGCCTGGTCCCGCTCCGCGGCGCGCGCCTGCACCTCCGAGGCCAGCCTCTGGGCGTGCTCCCGGGCCTGGGCGGCCTCGGCCCGAGCGGCCTCGGCGTCGCGCGCGGCCCCGGCCGCGCGGGCGCGCTCCTCGCGCAGCTCGCGCGCGAGTCGCGCCACCTGTCCGAGCGCGCCGTCCCGCTCCCCCTCCAGCAGCTCCATCTCGCGCCGGAGCTGCTCGGCGGCCACGCCGCGCTTCTCCAGCTCCGCGGCGAGGCGGTCGGTCTCCAGGCGCTGCTCGCGCGCTTCCTCGGCGGCGCGCCGCAGCGCGGTCACCGCCGCATCCAGGTCGGCGCGGAGCTGCGCGTTGGCCTCGCCCGCGTGGGCCAGCTCGGTGGTCAGGTCCTTCGCGAGCTGCGCCACTTCCGCGGCGGCGCCGGATCGCCTCGCCACGCGCGCTGCGACCAGCCCGTCCGGCGGCGCGATCGGCTCGGGCGAGGGCATCGGTTGAGTCGGTCGCGCCATCGGCGGCGGCCGCGCCGCGGCCGTCTCGGGTTGCGCCGGGCTCGAGTGCGCTGCCGCGGCCATGCTCTCCTGAGCAGGTTGGGTGGCGGCCGGCTCGGGCGGCGACGCCAGCTCGAGCTGCGGCGTGTCCTCGGGCGCGGCGTCGTCGACCTCCGCGCCGCCCTCGTCGAGGGCGCGCCCGAGCCGCACCCGCGGCCGCACCCGGGGGATGTTCTCCTCGAAACCGCGCTTCATCTCGTCGTCTCCGCCGCGGCCTTCATCCGCGGACCCGCGACGCCCTCGCCGCCGGCCATCTTCGGCTCGTCCCCCGCGGAGGCGAGCTTCAGCTTCACCGGGTCGCCGATGCGAGCGCGCACCTCGTCGAGCACCGTCTGGATGTCCTGCGCGCCCTTGCTCTCCGCATCGTAGGCGAAGATGGGGATCCCCTCGCTGGAGGCCTGCGCGAACTTGGTGCACTGCCGGATGACGTGCTTGAGCAGGAACTCCGGATAATGCTTCTGCAGCGCCTCGCGGGCCTCCTTGGCGATCTTGAAGGTCGCGTTATACGCGTTCACCACGATGAAGATGTGGTCGAGCACGTGCTCCAGGTCCTCCTCGAGCGACTGCACCGTCTCGAACAGCAGCTTGAGCCCGTGGAAGCTGAGGAAGTCGGCCAGCACCGGCACGAACAGGTCGTGCGCCGCCATCAACGCGTTCAGGTTCAAGAGGCCGAAGCTGGGCGGCGCATCGAGGACGGCGTAGTCGTAGGCGCTCTCGATCTCCTTCATCGAGTTGCGCAGGCGGAACTCGCGCGCGGCGAGCGGCATCAGCGAGAGGTCGATGGTGCTCATGCTCAGGTTGGAGGGCACCAGGTCGAGCCCCGGCATCCCGGTGCGGACGATCACCTGCTCGAGCGGAGCCTTCTTGATGATGGCGTCGAAAAGCGTGCGCTCCGCCTCCTCGCCCGCGATGCCCAGGCACTTGGAGGCGTGGCCCTGCGAGTCGAGATCGATGACCAGCACGCGGTGCCCCATCTCGGCCAGGCGGAACGCGTAGCTGGTCGAGACGCTGGTCTTGCCCGTGCCGCCTTTGAAGTTGAGGAACAGCTGCTTCCGCATCGGCCGGCGGGCTGGCTGGCGGCCCAGCGCCGCCCGCGCGCGGACCAGGTCGTCGACGGTGTACGCGGTGCGCTGCGGCGCCTCGGCGCGCAGCCGGGCCAGCGCGCCGCGCGTCTCCGCCTCGGTCAGCTCCTGCGGGGAGAGTCCCAGCACTTCGGCGAACCGGCGGGCGGAGTAGCGGATGGACTCCACTAAGGACCTCCTTGTGCGGCGGCGCCCGGGCTGGCGGCGGCGACCAGGCGCTTTCCACGGCGGGCGAGACGGCCGGCGGAGACGAGCGACGCGACGAGCGCGGGGACCTCGGAGCCGGGCAGCGAGAGCGCTTCGGCCAGCTCGGCCTCGGTCATCCCGAAGAGGGCGGTCTGCACGGCGAGCACCGCGTCGCGGCCGAGGTCGCGGTCAGCCAGCTCCGATGGAGCGGGCACCGCGCGCACCGTGGCGGAGCGGGCGCGCCCCGCGACGGCCTCCGCGATCGGAGCGGACTCCGCCGCCGGCAGCTCGCGCAGCACCGAAGCCGCGCGGACCGACCCCTCGGCATCCAGCGCGAACCTTGCGCGAATCTCCTCCAGGTCCAGGGATGACGCGATCGCCGCCGCGCGCCGGCGGATCGCGGGCGAATCGTCGCGCGCAGCGAGGCGCAGCGCGTCCGCGGCCCGATCGGCCAGCGAGCAGAGCGCGTCGAGCGCCGAGAGTCGCACCAGCGGCTCGGGATCGGACTGCAGCCCCGCGACGAGGTCGGCCGCCGCGGGTCCACCGCAAGCGACCAGGGCAACCGCCATCTGGGCCCGCGCGCGAGGGTCGGTTTCCCCCCCGAGAGCCGAGGCGAGGGCTGGCGCCGCGGCCGGGACGGGCATCGCGGCGAGGTGCCGCGCGGCCTGCTCGCGTCTCGCCGGATCGCGCGCCGCCAGTCCGCGCAAGCACTGCTCGGCGAGCGCGGTGGCCGCCGCGCCCGGGCGGGACGGCGGTGCGGCGGCCGGAGCGGGGGCGGTCACCGTCCGCGCGACGGGGACCGGATCGGCGGGCGCAGCGAGCCGCCCCTGCGACCAGAGCGCTCGCGCCTCCTCGACCGCCTCGCCCCGCGGAGCAGCGGGGGGAGGCGAAGGACTCGACGTGGAAGGGGGCGCGATCCCCGCCTGCCGCAGCAGCTCGTCGCACTGCTTTTGCCGTTCCCGAAGCGCGATCACCTCGCCGCGCAGCTCGCTGATGAACGCGGCCAGCGAGCCTTCGGAGTCGCCGGAGCCGAGCGCCTGCGAGAGCCTCTCGTCCAGCCAGCGGTCCCGCTCAGCCCGCTGCCGCTCGATCTCGCGCCGCGCCTCGGCCAGGTTCGCGGCCAGCTCGGCCGAGCGCGCGCGCTCCGCCTGCGCGGCGGCGTACTCCGCGGCAGCTTGCGCGGGGCGCGCCAGGAGCGACGAGAGCCTCTCCCGTTCCGCCTCGAGCGCTTGGGCGTGCTGCCGCGCCGCCTCGGCCGCGCGCTCCGCTTCCGAGCGCTGCTCAGCCAGGAGGGCCCGCTCGAGCTCGGCGGCGGCCGCCCGCGACTGCGCCGCGGCCAGCTCGGCGGCCATCTCGCCGAGCCGCCACTCGAAGAACACCACCTTTTCCATGGCCGCGCGCAGCAACTCGGGCGCGGCCGGCGCGCGCTCCGTTTCGGGCCGTTCGTTTCCGCGTCCCGTCTCGGCCACGGCTCCCGTCCGAGCGCCCGTCACCCCGAAGGGCAGCGGGCCGAGCGCTCAATCGCTACCGTATGTTGAATGGATCAGCGCGTCAAGTCTCGGAGATCAGGAAAGAAGCGGGACGCGGCAGGCCCCCCCCGGACCCGCCGCGTCCCGCCGGCCGCCAGCGTCGCCCCCGCAACGCCGACCTCCCCCACCTGGACGAAAGGCCCCCGCTTCCCGTCCAGCTTCGTGCGCTCCGGTCGCCAGACCTTCGCGCATCCTCTCGAACCACTCCACGCCCGGCCCCACCACCTCCGCCGCCCGCCGCCGGACCGACGCCCCCGCGCCGCTGCCCACCACGGGAGCAAGCAGCGTGCCGGGCCGCCGGGCCGGCGCGGCCCCGTCCCCGGAGGGAGGCGTCAGCCGGTTCCCCGAGAAAAACGGGCGCGCCGTGGGTAGGCGCGGTGCGGGATTGGGAAGGCCGCTTCCCAGCGCGGGCGTCGCTGGCGCTCGGACGCACGCCGGTGGGGCGGAAAAGTGCTCGGCCCCTTCGGAACTGCAATCGCTTCAAGGGAACGCGAGGTTGGGGTCGAGGTCGAGGTCGCGTTCGAGGTCGAGGTCGCGTTCGGGGTCGGATTGCCCGTCACGCCGCCTCGACCGCGGCCGCCGCGGCCGCAGCCAGCGCGGGCATCTCGGCCGTGAGACGGGCGCGCCGCTCGGCCAGCGTGGGCGGCCGGGCCTCGTGCACTGCCACCGAGGCGATGGGCGCGGCGAACAGGGCGTCCATCCAGTCCTGCGCGCCCGTCCGGCCCGCGCGGGCGGCGAGCTCGAGGAACAACGCCGCATCGAGACCGCGAGCGGCGAGGTGCAGCGCGATCTGGCCGCGCAGCTCGATCGACAGCTCGAACGCGCCGCCGGCCCAGGCCCTGGCGAGCGTCATCTCCTGCGTACGGTCGGGGCCACCCCACAGCCGCGCGCCCCGCTCCTCGACGCGGGTCGACAGCGACGTCGCGCCGACCACCCCCAACGCCTCGGCGCCGAGCACCTGCGCGACCGCCTCGCGGAGGGCCGCGTCGGGCCTGAGCAGTCCGACTCCCGCGACCGGCTGTCCCGCCTCGGTGAACAGCGCACCCACCCCCGGCGCCTGCAAGGCAGCATCCGGCGACGCGGCCACGAACGCGCAGCCTGCCTGCGCCGCGGCGGCGGCGTACACCAGCCCCGGCGTCACGTCGGGGCCACCTTCCTCCAGCGCGGACCACAGGTCGGCGACGGTGAACGGCGGCTTGCCCGCGAGCTGCCGCAGCCCGGGAGCGGTGCAAACCACCACACCCCTCGCGCAGCCGCCGTGCTCGAGGAACCCGCGCAGGTCCTCCGCGAGCGCATCGGCCAGGTGCCGCCGCGTGGGCGCGTGGCGTGCGCCGGCCATGGCGCGGATCTGGCGCAGCCGCGGACGCAGCTCGTCGACCAGCGAACGATTGAGGAGGTTGGCGCGCAGGGCGGCGCGGTAGGCATCGTCGTCATGCAGCTCGAACGCGCCCAGCACCAGGTCGCCGAGCCCGGCGAGCGGTGCGCGCGCCCGCAGCGGCCCCGCGACGGACTGCTCCGGCGTGCGCCCCGCGCCTCCGGCCTCGACCAGGCTGCCCCAAGGATGGACGAGATGCGTGCGCGCGGCCTCGACGCCGGCCAAAAGCGAGCTGCCCACGTCCCCCAGCCCGACCACCACCAGCCCGACCGTCATGCGACACCTCCGGCCAGGCGAGCGCCAGCCCGGCGCCCGCGCGAGGAACGCGTTCAGGTGCAGTGCTCGTGCCATTGTCAACGCAGGCCGGATCCGCTACAAAACGCGTCCTTTTTCGGACGGACGGAGACCGGATGCCAGAGACCACGACCGAGCGCCGCAAGACGCGTGCCCCGCGCCCCAAGGGGAACGGGAAGGCGTGCCGCATCGAGGGATGCAAGCGCGCGTACCAGGCGAAGGGCTATTGCTTCTTCCACTACGACAAGTGGAAGTCGGGTGATCTGCCGAAGGCCCGCTACAAGACGTGCAGCAAGGAAGGGTGCCTGAAGAAGGTGACCGCGCACGGGCTCTGCGCCGAGCACCAGGCGAAGAAGGGCGGCGAGGCCGCGGCCGCAGCCCCCCCGGCGCCGGAGACTCCTCCCGCCGCCTGAAAGCATCCCCTGGCGTCCGCGCTTGAAGATGCGCAGCGCCGCCCTCGCGGCGGCGGCTCCCGTCGATTCAGCGGACGTTCCGCGCGATCTGCTCGAGGGCGGCGAGGAGCATCTCGATCTCGCGCCGGCTCGCGCGGGCCCGCCGGGGGAGCCGGAGCAGCTCGTCGAGCGCGCGATCGGGTTGCTGCGGGTTCAGGAAGCCGACGCGCGAGAGCAGCTCTCCCGCGCGCTTGCGCAGCATCGCGAGCAGCTTCTCGTCGGCCAGCGGCGTCTCCGGGTCTTGCGGCGGCGTTGCCGTCGCCCGCGCGAGCAGCACCTCGTAACCGAAGACCAGCACCGCCTGCGCGAGGTTCAGCGAGCTCTTCTGCGCGGTGGGGATCGTCGCCACCGCGCTCGCCCGGCTCAGCTCGCGGTTGGTCAGCCCGTTCACCTCGTCGCCGAAGACGAGCGCGGCCTCGCCCGGCGCCTCGAGCAAGCGTCGCGCGGCGGCGCGCGGATCGAGCGCCCCCGGCAGCGGGCGGCCGGTGGTCATGACCACGTCGACGCACTCCTCCACCGCTTCCTCGAGCGTGCGTACTACGCGCATTCCCTCCAGCACGCGGTCCGCGCCGGCTGCCAGCTTCGCCGCCTGGGTGCGGTCGAAGCCGAGCGGCTCCACCACCCACAGCGCGCCGGCTCCGGTGTTCGCCAGCGCCCGCGCCGACGCGCCGATGTTCTGGGAGCTCCGCGGCCGGTGCAGCACGAACCGGATCACAG
The DNA here is from genome assembly GCA_036393595.1 of Myxococcales bacterium. GTDB lineage: Bacteria > Myxococcota > Myxococcia > Myxococcales > 40CM-4-68-19 > VBKO01. The sequence continues at coordinate 21,030 of DASWGQ010000151.1, forward strand.
CTCCACCACCACCAGCGCGTGGTCGCTCGCGTCGGTCGAGAAAGCGCGCGCCGAACGGGCGCGCGGCAGGTCGGGGCCGAGCAGCACCTGGTCGATGCGGGCCTGGGGGCGGTCCCAGGGAGCGGTGACCAGCTCCTGCGCGCCGCACTCGGCCCACGCGTCGCGGAAGCCGGCGGCGAGCAGCTTGCGCACGGCCGGACCGTCGGGACCCTCGTTGAGGTCGCCCAGCACGACCGTCCCGTGGGGATCGCCCACCGCGGCGAGCAGCGCGTCGGCCTGCGCCTGCCGCACCGGCGCTGGCAGGTCGAAGTGCGCGACGAACACGCGCAGCCCGGCGGCGCGCGCGGCGAGCAGCACGCGCGGCTCCTCGCCCATGGACCGCCCCCCTGGAAGCGGCAGCGCGCCCGCCTGGAGCGGCTCTCCGCGCAGCAGCCCGGGGACGGCGAGGAGCGCATTGCCGTACGAGCCGCCCTCCAGCGGGAGCGCCGGCGCGAAACAGGAAACCATGCCCAGCGCCGTCCCCAGCCCCGCCGGCTGGTCGGCGCAGCCGCTGCGAGCGCACCCGACGTCCACCTCCTGCAGGCCGGCGAGGTCCGGCCGCGCCTCGCGCAGGAGATCGGCGAGAGGCGCGAGGCCGCGGAGCTCGGCGTGCTTGATGTTGAAGGTCGCGAGCCGCACGCCGTCGTTGTGCCACGGCTCGGTTGCACTTGCATGCTCCGCGCGGTCGGCTACCCTACGCGCCCCCATGGACCGACTCGCCCCGCTCCGCGCGCAGCTCCCGTACACGCTCCGTGAAGCCGGCTTCCCCGCGCTGGGTTCCCTCTACCGCGGCAAAGTGCGCGACAACTACTCCTCGGGCGACCGCATCGTGATGGTCACGACCGACCGCCTGTCGGCGTTCGACCGCGTCCTGACCACGGTGCCGTTCAAGGGCGAGCTGCTCAACCGTCTCACCGTCTTCTGGTTCGACAAGACGAAGGACCTCGCGCCCAACCACATCCTCGACGTGCCGGATCCCTCGGTGCTGGTGGTGCGGAAGCTACAGCCGCTCGCGGTGGAGATGGTGGTGCGCGGGTACCTGACCGGGTCGCTCTGGCGCGATCACCAGGCGGGCAGCGGCGCGAAGGCCTACGGCATCGAGCTGGACGCGGCGATGCGCAAGGACGAGAAGTTTCCCAAGCCCATCCTGACGCCCAGCACCAAGGAGGCGATCGGCAAGCACGACGAGCCGATCTCGCCGCGCGAGCTGATCGCGCGCGGAGCAGTCACGCAGAAGCAGTGGGAGGAGCTGTCGCGCTACGCGCTCGCGCTCTTCGCGGCCGGGCAGGAGTGGGCGCGCAAGCGGGGCCTGATCCTGGTCGACACCAAGTACGAGTTCGGCGTCGACGGGGCAGGGAAGATCTGGCTGATCGACGAGATCCACACTCCGGATTCGAGCCGCTACTGGATCGCGGAGGGCAGCGAGGAACGCTTCCGCCGCGGCGAGGACCAGCGCATGCTGGACAAGGAGTTCTTCCGCCAGTGGCTGATCAACGAGCGCGGCTACAAGGGCGACGGCCCCCACCCGGACATCCCCGACGAAGTGCGCGCCCAGCTCGCGTCGAAGTACGTGGAGCTGGTGGAGAAGCTGACCGGCGAGCAGCCCCGGCTCGAGGTGGGGGACACGCGCAAGCGCATCGAGTCGTCGCTCCGGGCGAAGGGGTACTTGAAGTAGTTTCCTTGCTCTCCTCGCACCCGCTGCTACCGTTCCTCCCAGCAGGGGGACAGTACATGAGCCGTACCGTGTTCAAGCGGGCCACCGGAGCGCGGGCCCCGCGAATCAGGGTGGCCGGGTTGGTGCGCTTGCAGTTCGCCACGGTGGAGGAATTCCTCGTGGCGGAGGCGGTGGACCTCTCGCAGAGCGGAATGTTCATCGGCGGCGAGGAGGTCACGCTCGCCTGCGTCGGCGACGTGGTCGGGGTGCACTTCGAGGTCGCGGGCGAGCTGGTGATCGAGGCGGTGGCGCGGGTCGCGCGCGTGGTGCCGCCGGGAGGCCCCTTTACGCCCGGCATCGGCATCGCGTTCATGAAGATGGGCCGCGACATCGAGGAGCTGATCCTCCACTATGTCGAGGGCGAGCTGGCGCGCGCCTGAACCAGGAGGATGAAACAATCCGAAACACCGCCGAAACCCCCGCGCAACCTCCCCCACGTTAAGCCTTGAGGGTCAGCGCGGAGCTGATCGGCGGGCAGGGAGCCCGCAGAGGAGGCAACATGAAGTGGAAGCGCATCGCGCTCGCGCTCGGCATCGTTGGCGTCCTGGGCGGCGCCGCCGCGGCCCTCGCGGCTGCGAACGGTCACCGCGGGCGCAATTTCCAGAAGATGATCTCGGCCCGCGTGAACCACGTGCTCGACGAGATCGACGCCACGCCCGAGCAGCGGCAGGCCATCAACCAGGTGAAGGACGACGCCGTCGCCAAGCTGCAGCAGAAGCGCCAGCAGCACGCGAACGAGCACGCGTATTGGATGAAGGTGCTCACCGCCGACCAGGTCGACGTGAACGCGCTGAACGCGGCGGCGGACCAGCGCGCCCAGGACATGGCCGCGACGGCGAAGGAGATCATCATCCCGGCGCTGGTCAAGGTGCACGACGCCCTGACGCCGGCGCAGCGGCAGAAGCTCGCCGGCATGGTCGAGAGCCACCACCAGCAGGGCGGATTCGGCGGACCGGAGCAGTGAGGCGAGAGGCGCCGCCGCGCCCGGATCCCCTGGCCGGCGCGGCGGCGTCAGTCGCCGCCCTCAGGGCGGCGCTGCGCTTTTCATAGCGCGGCGTTATGTGATGCCTGATGGTCCGCGCGCTGCTCATCGAAGACGACCGCAAGCTCGCCTCGCTGCTCCGCGAGTTCCTCGGCCAGCACGGCGTGGAGGCGGCGGTCGCGGAGGACGGCGCGCACGCGCTGCGCGAGCTTTCGGCGCAGCGGTTCGACATCCTGCTCCTCGACCTGATGCTCCCCGGCATGGACGGTCTCTCGCTCACCCGCCGCATCCGCGAGAGGTGGAAGACGCCCATCATCATGGTGACCGCGCGCGGCGACGACACGGACAAGATCGTGGGCCTGGAGCTGGGCGCGGACGACTACCTGGCCAAGCCCTTCAACCCGCGCGAGCTCCTGGCGCGCATCCGCGCCGTCCTGCGCCGCGCCCCGGCCGACGCGGAGACACCGGTCTTCGAGTCCGGCGGCCTGCGCATCGATTTCGCCGCCCGCGAGGTGCGCGTGGAGGGCGTCCGCCAGAGCCTCACGGCGCACGAGTACGACCTGCTCTCCGCGCTGGCGCGGAACTCGGGCCGGGTGCTGTCGCGCGACCAGCTGCTCGAGCTGGTCAAGGGTGAGGACGCCGACGAGGCCTTCGACCGCTCCATCGACGTGCACGTCAGCCGGCTCCGGCAGAAGATCGAGCCAGACCCACGCCATCCGCGATATGTGAAGACGGTGCGCGGGGCGGGGTACCTCCTGGCCAGGGAGTCGTGATGGCGCGTCCGCGCCGCCTCTACCTGCGCCTCTACCTCGCCTTCCTCGGTGTGCTGCTCGCCGTGCTGGCGGTGTCGATCGGGATCACGGTCCTGTTCGGCCGGGGCCCGATCCACTTCCTCCGCCAGGCGCCGCGGTTCGCCGAGCACCTCGCCCGCGCGCTGCCGCCGCTCGACGACCAGGCGGCCTTGACGCGCGCCTTGGAGCAGTTCCACGAAGAGCTGGGCATCGACGCATTGGTGGTGGACCTGCGCGGGCAGCCGCTCGCCTCGGCGGGGACCGCCATCCCGGTGCCCGATCCGCAGGTCCTGGCGGCGGCGCAGCGAGGGCCCAGCTGGATGCCGCGCCCGCCGCTCCTCGGCGCGCCGGTGCGCGCGCGGCGCGGCGCGCCGGTCCAGGCGATCCTGACCGTGCGCCTGCCTCCCGAAGGCGCGCGCGCCATCCTGCGCCCGCTGACCTGGTTGACGGTCGTGCTGCTCGTCTCGCTGGCCCTCATCTACCCGCTCTCGCGGTCGATCACCCGGCCCATCGAACGGCTGACCGCGGCAGCCGAGGCGTTCGGCCGGGGCGATCTCGCCGCCCGATCGGGGGTGAAGTCCGACGACGAGGTCGGCAAGCTGGCCCGCTCCTTCGACGTGATGGCGGCGAGGATCCAGGCCGCCCGCAAGGCGGAGAAGGAGCTTCTGGCCAACGTCTCCCATGAGCTGCGCACGCCGCTCGCCCGCATCCACGTCGCGCTCGAGCTGATCCAGGCGCGCGATGAAGACGTGCGCAAGCGTCTCTCGGTCGTGGGCGAGGAGCTGGACGAGCTCGAGCGCCTGATCGCGGACGTGCTCACCACCAGCCGGCTGGAGCTCGCCCAGGCTCCGCTCCAGCGCACCCAGGTCTCCGCCGAGCAGCTGGTGGAGAAGGGCCGGCAGCGGGTGCTCGCCCTCGAGCCGGAGCGCCTGGTGCAGGCCGAGGTGCAGCCGGGGCTGAAGGTGCTCGCGGACGAGCCGCTGCTCTCGCGCGCGCTCGACAACCTGCTCGACAACGCGCGCAAGTACGGCGGCGGTCCAGGGAGCCCGATCCGGGTCTACGCCCGGCGGGAGGACGGGGAGGCGGTCATTGCGGTGTCGGACGGCGGCGACGGCATCCCGCCCGACGAGCTGGAGCGGATCTTCGATCCGTTCTACCGGGGCACCACCGCGCGGGCGCGGGAGACCGGGTTCGGCCTGGGGCTCGCGCTCGCGCGCCGGATCGTCGAGGCGCACGGAGGCACGATCCGCGCGAGCAACATGCCGGGCGCAGGAGCGCGCATCGAGATGCGCCTGCCGGCTGCGACGGCGTGACGAAGCGGGCGCCTCGCTCGCATGGCTGATCGCATCGATCCCGCTACCGGGGCGGGAGGCTGCGGATCGACCCGCCCTGCGGAGCAGCCGCGACGCGGAGGGTGTCCGAGAGCCGCTCCAGCCGCCCGCGGATCCGCTCGCGGAGGCGGGCGCTCCCCTCCCGCATTTCTCCGGGGAGAAACGGTCCGCGATCGAGCGCGGCCGCGCGCTCGAGCAGGCGGGCGCGCTCGTCCGTCTGGTCGGCCGCGTCGGCTCGAGTGAGCCAGTGCTCCAACGCCCAGACGTCCACCCAGCACCGGCGGGGATCGACGCCGAGATGACCGCCCTGGCGTGAGATCGCCTCTGGTCCCAGCAGGCGCCGCAGGCGATGGACCGTGGTGGTCAGGGCCCGTGCCGCGGCATCGCCCTCCGCGTCCGGCCAGAGGGCGTCCATCAAAAGCTCCTCGCGCACGCCGCGGCCGCCGAGGGCGATGAGCGCCTGGAGCAAGGCGAGCGGCTTCTTCTGGGCCTTGCCGCTGAACGTCAACCTCCGGTCGTGGATCAGCACCTCGAAGCGACCCAGCGTCAGGATCCGCACTGGCCACGGCCACGCCTCGACGCCTGGCGCGACCCCTTCGGCGAGCAGCTCCCGGCGGCGAATCAACTCCCGCACGTAGTCCACCTCGATCCCGTGCTCCAGCGCGATGACGCACAAGCGCACCAGGTCCGCCGTTGGCAGCCACATGTGGGTCCAGAAGCCCTGGGTCCGACCCAGGACGATCGCTTCCCTCAACGCTTGCATCCCCGGCCCTTCGTCTCTCCGGTCCAGGGCCGCCTTGGCTGCGGCGAGCAGGCAAAGATACTCGATGTATCTGCTGCCCATCTCGCGCCCGAGGACGCGCGTGCTCGCGAGGTGCTTCGCCGCGGTCTCGTGCTCGCCGCGCTCGAAGAGCGCGCGGGCGGTGGTGAGGTGACACATCGCTTGTGCGAAGGGCATCCCGGTCCG
>DASWGQ010000152.1:0-3815 GCA_036393595.1 Myxococcales bacterium
GAGCCGGAGGAACAGGTCGTGCTCGGCCTCGGCGTCGAGCGAGGCGGTGGGCTCGTCCAGCACCAGCAGCTCGGCCTGCTCGCGCATGAACGCGCGCGCCAGCGCGATCTTCTGCCACTGGCCGCCGGACAGCTCGTGGCCCTCCTCGAACCAGCCGCCCAGCATGGTGTCGAGCTTCTGCGGCAGCTCGTCAACCACGGACCGCGCTCCGGCGCGCTCGACCGCCGCGTCGATGCGCGGCCGGTCCGAGATGGCGCCCACCTCGCCCAGTCCGACGTTCTCCAGCGCGGTGAACTGGTACTTCACGTAGTCCTGGAAGAGCACGCCGATGCGGTCGCGCAGGTCGCGCGGATCGAAATCGCGCAGGTCGACGCCTCCGTACAAGATGGCTCCGTGGGTCGGATCGTAGAGCCGCAGCAGCAGCTTGATGAGCGTGGACTTGCCGGCGCCGTTGTCCCCCACCAGGGCGAGCTTCTCGCCGGGCTCGATGCGGAGGTCCACCCCGTGCAGCGCGTCGCGGTCGCTGCCGGGGTAGCGGAAGGCGACGTTGCGGAACTCGATCAGCTGGGAGCGGCCCTTGGCCGCGCTCGCGGGCCGCGCCCGCGGCGACTCGCCGGCGGTCGGGATGTCCAGGTACGTGAACAGGTTGGAGACGAAAAGGCCGTCCTCGTAGAGGCTGCCGATGGAGGCGAGCGCCGACTGGATCGCGGCCTGTCCCTGCCGGAACGCGACCAGGTACAGCGTCAGATCGCCCAGCGTGATGCGCGCCTGCGCCGCCCGATCCGCCATGAACAGGTACGAGGCGTAGAAGGCGAGCAGCGAGAGCGCGCCCAGCACCAGGCCCGCCGCGCTCTTGCGGAGCGCGAGCCGCCGATCCTCCGAATAGAACTTGTCGAACAGCGCCCGGTAGCGCCCGAGGACGAGGGGCGCCAGCCCGAAGATCTTCACTTCCTTCACGTGCGAGTCGCGGGTGAGGATCCACTCCAGGTAGTTCTGCCGCCGCCCCTCCGGCGCCCGCCACGAATTGAGCCGGAACGACTCCCCCGAGAAGCGCGCCTCGGCGAAGAAGGCGGGCAGCGAGGCGGCCACGATCACCAGCGTGCTCCACCACGACAGGCGCGCGAGCAGCGCGGCGTACGAGATCAGGATGAGCAGTTGCTGGCCGAGCGAGGCCAGCTCCAGGACGAGCGAGAGCGGACGGACGCTGGCCTCCCGCCGCGCGTTCTGCATCTTGTCGTAGGTGTCCGCGTCCTCGAAGTGGCGCAGCTCGAGGGTGGCGGCCTTCTCCAGGATGAGCGTGTTGACGTGGTTCCCGAGCGAGGCGCGCATCAGGTCGCGCAGCAGCGCCTGGCCGCGCGAGAGCACCGTGGACACCACCATCAGGCCGAACTCGACGAACACGTACTCGACCACGAGCCGCTCGTCGGCGCGCGAGCCGGTGCGCGCGGCCAGCACCACTGCGTCGACGATCAGCTTCCCCACCCAGGCCATCGCCGCCGGGATCAGGGCTTGGCCGATCATCAGGGCGACGATGCCGGCGGCGAAGCCGCGCGACGAGTCCTTCACCAGCCGGAAGACGCGGGGCAGCGCGCGCAGGTAGCCCAGGGTGAGCCGCGCGCGCTCGCGGAGGGATTGCGGGGGCGGCAGCACGGCCCTCAATGCTCGAGCATCTCCTGCACCTTCATCTTGTCCTCGCGGTAGGTGAAGTGCTGGTAGAGCTGCCAGGCGTTCTGCTTGTCGAGGATGCGGTCCTTGAGGATGGGGACCGCGGCGAGCTTGTCGTCGCGATAGACGAGCCGGTCGATGAGCTGTCCCGCCTGCGCGGTGGTGAAGTACGCGCTCGCGGCGGCGGTGCGCAGGACCGCCAGCTTGGCGGCGTCGCCGGCCTCGCGGTCCAGCGCCGAGCGCAGCGCGCGGAAGTCCTTGTCGTTCATCGCCTGCGGGCCCCTGGCCTCGCTGACGCGCACGTTGAGCAGCTCGCCCGCGCGCGCCTGCACCTTCTTCTCGCGCACGCCTCCGCTGGGGAGCTGGAAGACCATCCGATAGTAGTGGTCGGGCAGCGCGTCAAAGGCGAGGGGGGCCGTGTCGGCGGCGACCAGCGCCGGTCCATCGAACGCCTGCACCTGCGTGCCCTCGGGCTCGGTGACCTCGATGACCGTGCGGCCGTGCGGGCGGTACTCGAGGCGCATGCCGTCCTCGACGATGACGGTCGGCGGGCGCTCGGGGGGCCTCTCGGACGGCTGGGGCTGCGCCTCGGCCGGCTTTTCCGTGGGCACGACCTGCGGCCCGGCGCAGGCGGCGGCGAGCAGCAAGATTGCGAGGAGGACGCGATTCATACGGTATGGTTGTAAACCGGGACGGCGATCAGCGCTCGTTCTTGAAGACCTGGCCGCCCTTCATCACGAATCGCACGTGCTCGAGACGGGCGACGTCCTGCAGCGGATCGCCGTCGGTGGCGACGAGGTCGGCGAAGCGGCCCGGGGCGACCTCGCCGAGGTTCCGGGACTCTCCCAGGAGCGCGGCGGCCACCGTGGTGGCGCTCTGGATGGCCTGCATGGGAGTCATTCCGTAGCGGACCATGAAGGCGAACTCCTTGGCCTGGTTCTCCGTCCACGCGAATCCCCCGGCGTCGGTGCCGAAGGAGATGCGCGCGCGCTTGCGCACGGCCTTCGCGAACGCCTGCTTCTCGAGCTCGACCATCCTCGGCCAGATGCCGCCGCGCCCTTCGGCGACGTACACCCCGACGTAGATGGTGGGACACCAGAAGACGTCCTGCTTGACCATCCGGTCGATGAGGTCGTCGGTGAGCCCGTCGCCGTGCTCGATGGTGTCCACGCCCGCCCGCAGCGCTGCGTCGATGCCGTCCCAGCCGATCGCGTGCGCGGCCACCTTGCGGCCGATGCGGTGCGCCTCGTCGACCAGCGCCTTCGCCTCCGCGTCGGTGAAGTTCACCCAGCTCGCCAGGCGCGCCTTCTTCTCGTCCCAGTAGTACTTGCGGTCCGCATAGAACTTGATCCAGTCCGCTCCGTACTTCACCTCCTCGCGGACTGCCTTGCGGACGTTGTCGGGTCCGTCGACGATCTGCACGCCTTCCGGCATGCGCAGCTCCCACGAGTAGCCGAGCAGCGGGTACATGCCGGTCGGCGCCATCGCGCGCGTCACGACGTACATGCGGGGCCCGGGGATCACGCCGCGCTGGATGGCGACCTTCACGTCGACGTCGGCGTACATCGCGCCCTCGGTCTCCAGGTCGCGGATGGTGGTGAAGCCGTTCATGAGCGCGGTGCGCGCCGCCACCGTGGCGCGGATGGCCCGGTAGGGGGTCGACTCCTTGAGGAGCTGCTCGTCGTAGTCCGCGGCCGTGATGTCGCCCTGGAGCAGGACGTGCGTGTGGTTGTCGATCAGCCCCGGCAGCAGCGTGGCGTCGCCCAGGTCGATGACCTGGGCCTGCCCGGCCTTGCGCGCGAGCTCGTCGGCCGGCCCCACCTCCTGGATGCGTTCCCCCACGACCAGCACCGCCTGCCCCTGCCGCGTCCGGTCGGAGCGGCCGTCGATCAGCCGCGCCGCCTTGACCAGCACGGTCTTCGGCGGCGGCTTGGCCTGCGGGGCTTCGCGTGGCGCCTGGGCGAAGGCGGGGAACGACAGCGCGATTGCGATGCAGATCGGTCGAAGACGCATCATTGCTCCGTGCCTCGGTACCCGGCGGCCAGGTTGCCGAAGAAGTCCCAGCCTGCGACGTTCACCTCCCGGCGGCCGCCGTCCATCGTGACACCCAGCGCGACCTCGAAGCGAGTCGCGGGCCCGGCGCGGAACGT
>DASWGQ010000153.1:0-5637 GCA_036393595.1 Myxococcales bacterium
GGCGGCTGCTTCAAGACGCGCATCGACAAGGTCAGACCCGACGGCACGGCGCGGACCCAGGTCAGCGACGGTGGGCCTAGCTGCACTCTGCCCGGCAAGGAGCAGTGCGGCGACGCGGACCCGGGCTTCAGCGCCGACGGCCGGACGATCTACAGCTCACGCGGCTTCCCGGTTGCCCCATCCGGCGCTCCGCCATCCTTCACCGAGCGCAAGCTCTACGCGTTCTCGAGCGATGCCTGGTACGCCGGCAAGCCGGAGCAGGACCTCAGCCTGCCCAGTCAGCCGAGCTGCATCGAGGGCGTCCCGAAGGAGTCCGCCGACGGTCGGCGCATCTTGCTGTTCCGTGCCTGCTTCGACGGGACCAGCTCAACGCCGGGCGTCTACCTCAGCGACCCGGCAGGGTCCTACCGGACGTTCGTGGCCGACGGATTCGGCCCGGACTGGAACCCGGCCGCGCGCTGACCGCCTGCCTCCCCGATGAGGTTTCACAGCTCGAGCCGCCGCATCCGGCCCGCGATCCCCACGGCAACGCGCAGCGCGTTGGCCATGATGGTCAGGGTGAAAGGGGCGCTCCCGCTCGAGCAGAACGAGCTGGAATCGGCCACGAACAGCCCCTTCAGATCGTGCGCCTGGCAGGCGGCATCCACCACCGAGGCGCCCGGGTCGGCGCCCATCCGCGCGGTGCCAGCCTGGAGGACGGTGTAGACGCGCTCCTCGCCCGATTCGCCCTGGCGGAGCGCGCCGGCCGCCGAGATGACCTCCCGCGCCCGCGCCGCGAGCTGGTCGGAGGCCACGAGGCTGGCCGGATGGAGGCCGATGCGGACGCGCGCGACCGGCTGGCCGGCGGCATCCTTCACCGCGGGATCGAGGGAGACGTCGCATCCTTCGTGGGGCAGGAACTCGCTGAAACTCTCCCACTCCAGGGTGCGCGTCTCGAGGAAGAACTCGTGCAGCCGCCGCTTCAGCTCGGCGCCGAAGGCGGGTGGTCCTCCCTTCGTCCAGGCCAGCTTCTCGGCCTGGAAGATCGGGTTCGGATGGGGACGCTGGAAGAGGATCGTGCCGCGGGGCGCCCCTGGCACGTCCTGCAGGGCGCGATCGATGAACGGCAGGCGCTCCGTCGCCGAGGGCCAGGCCGGCGAATCGCGCGGGAAGCGGCCGTACCCCGCTCCCAGCGCGGCGAACATCAGTCCCTTCCCGACCAGCCCCGACGAGTTCGCGACGCCGCTCGCGAGCAAGAGCCGCGCCGTCTCGATCGCGGAGCAGGCGACGACCACTGCCCGGGCCCGCGCGCGCCGCTCGCGGCCCCGGCCGTCGACGTAGAGCACGGCTCCCGCCCGCCCGTTCTCGGGCACGATGCGCGTCGCGCGGCACCCGGCCCGCAGCGTGAGGCGGCCCGTCCGCTGCGCGGCCGCGAGGAAGGTCACCAGGGTGGACGATTTGGCGTCCACTTCGCACCCGTAGGTTCCGCAGAAGCCGCAGTAGGTGCAGGCCTGCCGGCCGCGATAGTCGCTGCTGACGATGGCGCGCGGGACGGGAAACGCGCGCAGGCCCATCTTCGCGCACGCCTCCTCGATCAGCTGGGCGGCGGGATGCGCGAGGAGCGGCGGGAGCGGATGGATCTTCCGCCGCGGCTCGCCGGGTACTCCCGCGCCCGAGACGCCGATCTCGCGCTCCACCTCTTCGTAGTACGGCTCCAGGTCCTCGAACCCGATCGGCCACCCGCGGAAGTCCTCGCGGTGCATGCGGAAGAAGTACCCGCTCATGTGCACCGTGCCGCCGCCCACGCAGCAGGCGATCCAACCGTCCGCGCTGCGCTCGGCCGCGCCGCCTTCTCGCGAGACCATGTGCGGGTCGCGCGAAGGATCCGGGACGAAGAAGTCCCGGCGGCAGACGGCCAGCTCGTCGTGGAAGAAGTCTTTCGCGGTGTAGTGCGGCCCGCGCTCCAGCACCAGCACCCGCAGCCCGGCGCGCGCGAGCGACCAGGCCGCCGCGCCGCCGCCCGCGCCGGAGCCGACGACGCAGGCGTCGAAGACGTCAGTGGCCATGGCCGCTGCCGGGCTTGCGCAAGTGCGGCTCGGGGAAACCGATCGCGCGCCAGCCGACCTCGCCGTCGTTGCCGCCGTGGACGGGGTCGGACAGGAAGCCCTCCAGCGTGAGCGTGTGCAGGCCGCGGAACATGGCCTGCTGAGGGAAGCCTCGCACCGGGATCTGCCCGCGCGCGAGCTGGCCGAGCACCGAGTCCTGATCGACGGGAGCGAGCACGGTGAAGGGCTTGCCGAAGGACTTCTGCGACCAGAGATCCAGCAGCCGGGCGAGCTGCTCGAACGCGGGACGGAGCGCGGAGAGGCCGCCCTCGAGCTGGCGATCGATGAAGCGGCCCACCTTGGCCTCGCGCGCGCCCGGCCCGTCCTCGGACGGCAAGATGCGCGCGGCGGCCGCATCGAGCACCGCGACGGTGTCGGTCGGCGCCGCCTGCGCCCGGACTTTCCGTGCGAGAGCAGCCAGCGCGAGCCATCCGAGGAGCCCGCGCCGGCCGAGGCGGCCCAGCGACTCCAGATGGCCGCGCGGGTCGAACAGCATGCGCGGGAGCCTAGCTCAGAACCGCCCCACCAGCCCGAATCCGGGTTGCGCGAGCTGTCCCACGGGCACGTAGGTCGGGCCGATCGCGACCTGCAACCGCGGCTCGGGCTCGCTCCGCTGCAGCGCCGCGCGCGGCTCGAGCGGCTCTACCGCTGCGGTCGTCGCGGCCGGCGCGGTGGTCATTGTCCAGATGCCGTGGGTCGTGAGCAGGGCCATCCAGGCCGTGTACACCGCGAAGAATCCGGTCGCCCGACTGTTCGACTGCGTCAGGCCCGCGATACCCAGGGCGAGCTGCGGGGCGGCGAAGACGGTTTCGAAGAGCCCGTAACCAGCCGACGGATGGTGGGAGGCCACGGCGCTCCCGCCGTCAAACAGGGTCAGCACGATGTCCGTCGTGCCGACCACGATCGCTGCCGCGGCGAGGGCCTCGAGGCCGCTGGAAACGCCGCCGCCGCGCCCGGTGCCGCACGCGCGCGCGCCGCGCGGCGCCGCCAGCCCGACTGCCAGACCCAGAGCCACTCCGAAGAGGATCGTCCCCCGCATGGATTCTCTCCCTGCGCGGGACATCAGCAACGGTCGTGCCAAGCGGCGGCCTCTGGCAAGGCGCAGATTTCACGGACGCTCCGTTGCAAGCGCAACGAGGTGGCCCCGGGGAGACCGCGACACCAGTGGCAGCCCGATCCCGTGCTCCGGTGCGTGATGGGGGCCGGGTTCATCTCGCGTCCTCCTCGGGCAGGCGGACCCGGGCTGCGCGGCCGGCGAAGTCGATGCGCCGGCAGTAGAACGCCATGCGCGAACCGGGGGCGTTCCGGGCCGCGGCTCGCAGCCGCTCCGCAAGAGGAGCGCCGAGGCCCTCGCGCGAGTAGGCGCGCAATACGGCGCGCTGGGCCTCGCCCGTGATGCCCCGGCGGCCGAGGCCGAGCACGTCGAACGCCGCCCCGTCACGCAGGAGCTTCGACTCGACGCCTTGCCGGAGAGAGACGTGCACCTCGAGGTGGAGCGTGATGGCGTCGGCCACGCGCGCGACCCACTCGGCTGGCAAGCCCTCCGCAACGAGCAGGTTCCTCGCGTGGCGCGCACCGGCGAAGGCGAAGCACTCGCCGGGGTCCGGTGCGTACCGATCGGTCAAGCCGAGGTCGTGCAGAATGCAGGCGACGAACAGCAGCTCGTCGTCTGGCTCGAGCCCGGCCGCCTCGCCGAGCAGGCGCGCCCAGGAATAAGTCCGCAGGACATGGGCGTGCAGCCACGGCGGCGAGGACTCCGCGCTCCACCGCAGCGCTTTGCGCGCCGTGGCTCCCACGGGAAGCTGCGGGCATTCCACCGCGGTCGGGTTTGCCGGAGGAGGGCGCCTCCAGCGGAGTGCCAGCGACTGTCCCAGCGTTCTGAGCCGTCCCACCCAGGTCAGCGTGCCACGTCCGTCGAGTCCCGCGTAGCGCATGCAGGAATGATGTCGAAACCCACCGGTCGAATCGACTGGCGAATTCGACAAAAAACGGTTCAAATTGGCCACATGCGCGTCTCCGTTCTGGTGCTCGACCACGCGCTGGATTCCAGCGTCAGCCTGACGCTCGATTTGCTCGCTGCCGCCAATCGGGTCCGTCAGGCGAGCGGCCGCCGCCCACTCTTCACCGTGGAGCGGCTGGGTTGGGAGCGCAACAGCGCCGTCACGGGCCTGGGCTTCCGGTTGCGCCTCGATGGCGACGCGCGGCGGCGCCGAACGGAAGCGCTGTTGCTGCCAGGACTCAACCTCGTCGCCGCCGAAGCGGTCCGTGCCTGGCTCGAGCGGCCCGCGACGCAACGGCTCGCAGCCTGGGTCGCCCGGCAGCACGCGAGGGGCGCGCTGGTGCTGGCCTCCTGCGTCTCTACCTTCCTCGCGGCCGAGTCGGGGATTCTCGACGGCCGCGCGGCGACCACTTCGTGGTTCCACGCGCCCGCGTTCCGCGAACGCTACCCGCGCGTGATGCTCGATGAGCGGCGCGCCGTGGTGTGGGCCCATCGCGCCGCCACCGCCGGAGCGGCCTTCTCCCAGGTCGATCTGGTGCTGTCGTTCTTGCGCTTTTGCGGCGGGGTGGGTCTCGCGCAGACCTGCATGAGTTATCTGGCGCTGACTGCGCAAGCCTCGCAGTCGCGACACATGATGATCGACCACCTCGCCCGAGCCACGCCCGAGGTCCTTGCGGCGGAACGCTGGGTGGAGACGAAGCTGTCGGCGCGGTTCTCGGTCGCGACGCTCGCTCGCGCCCTCCACCTGAGCCCGCGCACGCTCGATCGCCGCGTCCGCTCCGCCACAGGCAGGAGCCCGCTCCGGTTCGTTCAGCGCCTCCGAGTCGAGGCAGCCGCACAGTTGCTCGACACGACCACTTTGTCGTTCGACCAGGTGAGCGCCCGTGTCGGCTATCGTGACCCTGCCGCGTTCCGGCGGATTTTCAAGCGAGAGCTCGGCGTGACCGCGCGCGAGGTTCGCCAACCCACGTAAGCTTGACGGCCGCGAAGAGGAGGTTCGGGAACCGATGCTGCGCGTACTGACCATCCCCGGTCTGTGGAACAGCGGCCCCGAGCACTGGCAGACCCGCTGGGAACTCGAGCGCGGCGACGCGCGCCGAGTGCCGCAGGACGATTGGGAGCGTCCGCGCCGGGCGGGCTGGGTGGCGCGCATCCGCGCGGAACTGCGGGCGCTGCAGGCGCCGGTGGTGCTCGCCGCGCACAGCCTGGGCTGCTGCACCGTGGCGCATCTTGCTCGCGATGCGGCGCCGGCGGAGCTAGCGCGCGTGCGCGGCGCCCTGCTCGTCGCGCCCAGTGACGTCGAGGCGCCCAGCTATCCCGCGGGCACCAAGGGCTTTGCGCCGATGCCGCTCGCGCGCCTTCCGTTCGCCTCCATCGTGGTCGGCAGCAGCAACGACGAGTACGTCGCGCCCGAGCGCGCGCGCTTCTTCGCCGGATCGTGGGGCGCTCGCTACGTCGATGCCGGTCCGCGCGGCCACCTGAACAGCGCGTCCAATTTGGGCCCTTGGCTCGAGGGGCAGGCGCTGCTGGAAGAGCTGCTGCACGGGTAACCGC
>DASWGQ010000154.1:0-3216 GCA_036393595.1 Myxococcales bacterium
TTCGAGCCGTCCGGCAGGATGGTCCACAATTGCTTCTTTCCGCTCCGGGTCGAGCTGAAGACGATCTGCCGGCCGTTCGGCGCCCACGAGGGCTTCTCGTTGGTGCCCTCGTTCTGGGTGAGCCGGGAGACCTTCCCGGTCTGCACGTTGACGACGTACAGATCGAAGACGCGGTGCTCGTCGCGTCCGGAGAACGCGATCAGATCGCCCTTCGGCGACCAGGCCGGCTCCTGGTTGTAGTTGCCCTGGAAGGTGATGCGGCGGACGTCGCTGCCGTCGCTCGCCATCGTGTAGATCTGCGGGGAGCCCGCCCGGTCCGAGACGAAGGCGAGCCGCTTGCCGTCCGGGCTCCACGAGGCCGAGATGTCGATGCCCCGCGAGTCGGTGAGCCGGCGCACGATGCCGCCCTCGATCGGCGAGAGCCAGATGTCGGTGTTCTCCGCCTGGCTGGCGGAGAACGCGAATCGGATGCCGTCCGGGCTGAACACCGCGCCGGTGGCGAAGTCGCCCATCTTCACCAGCTGCTGCACCGCGCGGCTGCCGAGGTCGACCTGGAAGAGGTGTGCGCCCGCCCCGTCGCGAAAGCTGGTGAACGCCAGCGCCCGCCCCTGCGGCATCCACGCCGGCAGCAGGTTGATCGATGCCGAGGTGACCTGCTGCGGCCCGTAGCCGTCCGAGTCGGCCACCACGATCTGCTTGCCGTTCTCGGTCTCCCGCACATAGGCGAGGCGCGTCTGGAACACCCCCGGCTCCTGCGTGAAGGAGCGGACCACGTCGTCGCCGAATCGGTGCGCGATCTGCCGCAGGGCGGCGCGCGGCGCGCTGTACTCGCCGCGCAGGAGCTCCGACGCGTGCGGCACGTCGAAGAGGCGGAACTCCACCTTGACCACGTCGCCGTCCACCCTGGCGGCGGCCTTCACCAGCGCCTGCGCCCCGACGGCGGTCCACTTGGAGAAGTCGATGGTGCTCGCGGAGCTGCCTTCCTTGGCCGGATCGGCGAGGAAGCTGCGCGGGTCGAGCAGCCGGAACAGGCCGCTGCGGTCGAAGTCCGCCGCGAGCACGTCCATCACGTCGGCTCCTTCCGGAGCGCCGGACGGCGGGGCGAGCGCGATCGGATACGCCTGCACGCGGGCGCCGGAGATGTCGATGGTCGGACGCTGCGCGTGCGCGGCCGTGCCGGCGGCGAGCGCGAGAAGGAGCAGTCGCTTCATGGCTTGAAGTTGATCTCCAATCCCTCGTCACGGACGAGCTTGGCCAGCTCGGCCGGCGGCGCGGGCAGCCGGGTGCGCTGGAGGGCGAGCACCAGGGCCTGATCGATGAAGGAGTTGCCGGAGGGCTTGGTCATGACGTGCTTCACGATGGACCCGTCGCGGCCGATGTAGATCACCACGGTCGCGGAGAGGTAGAGCCGTTCACGCTCGGAGACGACCGACGGCACCAGGTAGTTGGCGTGGATCCGGTCCTCCACCTCGCCGAAGTACTTCTCGCCTTCCTCCGCGCTGGCGGCCGTTCCGCCCGGGCTGCCGGTCTCCTGGCCGGCGCGCTCCGGGTCCGGCTTCTCGTCGCGCGTGCGCCGGGCAGCGCCCGCCAGGGCGCGCTCCATCATCTCCTGCCGGGTGAGCTGCCGCGGCGGCGCCTTCGCCGACGACGGCGCCCCGGGCTTTTCGGGGGCGGAGCCCGGCGCCGCCCCGGCGGGAGGCTCCGTCTCCTTGCGCGGCATGAGGCGCGGGTCGCGCGGCTTCCCCAGCGCCACCAGGTGCGCGATGACCGGCTTGCGCAGCGGGCGCGGCCGGTCGAGCAGGCGCGGCAGGAAGAACGCCGCGGCGACCACCGCGACGTGCAGCGCGACGGCCAGCGCGAGCCCGGGGCCGAGCCACCCGATCCGCGGGTCTCCGCCCAGCAGGCTGCGATAGACCGTCTGCGGCCGCGCCTCGGTCACCGGCTGGTCAGCTCCTTCTCCGGCTCGGTGATCATCCCCAGGGACTCCACGCCCGCCCTGCGCGCGGCGGCCATGATCTGCACCACCAGCCCGTACGGGAGCGAGCGGTCCGCCTGCAGGTAGATCTCCTTGTCCTTCTGCACGCGCGCGTTGGACTGCAGCATCTGCTCGAGCCGGGCGGGGTCGACCGCCGTGTCGCCGAGGTAGATCTTGCGGTCGTGCGTGATCTTCAGGACCAGCTTCTCCTCGGCGTGCTCCATCTGCTGCGCCTGCGCCCGGGGCAGGTCGACCTTCACTCCGCTCTGGATGAGAGGCGCGGTGACCATGAAGATGATCAGCAGCACCAGCATGACGTCGACCAGCGGCGTCACGTTGATGTCGGTCATCGCCCGGCGCCCGCTCCCGCCGTCTCCGGAGAAGGCCACCTCTAGGCCGCCTTCTTGAAGATGTGCCGCTTGATGATGTTGAGGAAGTCGGCGCTGAAGTTGCGCATCTCGTTCTCGAGCACGCGGATGTTCGAGTTGAACGCGTTGTAGGCCACCAGCGCGGGGACGGCGGCGAACAGGCCCACCGCGGTGGCGATCAGCGCCTCGCTGATCGGACGCGCCACGGTGGCGAGGTTGGCGTTCCCGACCTGGTAGATGTCGCGGAACGCTCCCATGATCCCCCAGACGGTCCCGAACAGGCCCACGAACGGCGCGGCCGCCGCGGTGGTGCCGAGGAAGGGGATCGAAGCTTCCAGGGTGGTCAGCTCCGCGTTGGCGGCGCGGCCCAGCGCGCGCTCGACGTTCTCGAACCCGCCCAGCTGCTCGTGCATCGAAGCTTCTTGTGTGGGCTGCGCCTGCGAGACCTTGGACAGCTCGACGTAGCCCGCGCGAAAGACCTGCGCCACCGGCGAGAGCGGCAGCTTCTCGGCGGTCGAGTAGATCTGGTCGAGCCGCTTCGATTGCCAGAACGTCTCGAGGAATTGCGCGCTCTGCTCGCGCGCCCGGCGCAGGTGCAGCGCCTTGCGGAAGATGATCGTCCAGCTCCCCAGCGAGGAAAGGACGAGCAGCAGCAGCACGGCGGTGACCACCACGCCGCTGTGCGTGACCATCTGGATGTAGTTGAGGCTCTCACCTGTGTTCATGGCTTGCCCTTCTTAGCCGCCGCCGATGGGGCGGCGCTACGCTTTTCAGAGCGCGGACCTTGCGCCAGCACCCTATGCCAAAACGGACCGATGCGCTCCAAACGTGTGGGCCGCGGGTTCGGTTCCCGTGCCCGGGATGGGTGGCCGC
>DASWGQ010000155.1:0-2574 GCA_036393595.1 Myxococcales bacterium
GCGGGCCCCCACGTCCAGGACCACGACCTCCGCTGTGTGGGTCTGACCGGCCACCTCGATGCGCCGCTCGCCCGTGAAGCGGGCCTGGCCCCGCACCAGCGTCAGCCTGTCGCCGGCGCCGCGGAGGCGCTTCTCGACCCCTTCGCGCCACCTCCGGACGATCGCGTCCTTGCGGTCGACGACCGCCGGCAGATCGACCTCGACCGGGCCCGCTCGTACTCCCAGCCGGGCGGACGTCCGCGCGACGTGCGCCGCGCGCGCGCTGGCGATCATGGTCTTGGTCGGCGTGCAGCCCGTGTTGACGCAGGTCCCGCCCAGTTCCCCGCGCTCGGCGAGCAGGACACGCTTGCCTGTGCGCGCGAGCCGGGTGGCCAGCGGAACTCCAGCCTGCCCGCTTCCCACGACGATCACGTCGAACTTCATCTCGCCTCTCCTCGCTCAAGCCGGCCCCGTGTCCGGGGAGCAGGTGCGGAAGCCCGCCAGCACGTCGCGCCGGTCCGGCGGATAGAAGTTCCGCCAGGTGTTGCGGAGCAGCCGCCCGCGGGTGGCCCAGCAGCCCCCGCGCAGGACCTTGTGCAGGGTCGCGAACCAAGGCAACGAGTACTCCTTGTAAGGGTCCGCCACGAACCCGGGGTAGGGCTGGAAGTCGCTCGCGGTCCACTCCCAGACGTTGCCGATCATCTGCCGGCAGCCGGCCGCGCTGTCGCCGGCCGGATGGCAGCCGACCTCGACGGGTCCGCCCGCGCGCCCATCCAGGTTGGCCCGCTCCTCGTCCGGCGGATCGTCTCCCCAGGGGAACCGGCGCTTGTGCGGCGTTGCGGCCGCGAGCTCCCACTCCGCCTCGGTGGGGAGCCGCCGCTCCGCCCAGCGGCAATAGGCCTCCGCTTCGAACCAGCAGACGTGGATGACTGGCTGGTGCGCCCCGAGTGGCGACAGCTCCGCGAAATGCCGGACCAACCAGCGTCCTCCGGCCGCGGGGTGCCAGTACGCCGGGTGCTTGGCGCCGGTCTCCGCCCGCCAGCGCCAGCCGGCCGCGCTCCAGTGCCGCTCCTGCCGGTACCCGCCGTCCTCGACGAAGGCGGCGAATTGCTCGTTGGTCACCGGCGCCCGCGCGATCCGGAACGGCGCCACCTCCACCGGGTGGGCCCACTTCTCGTTGTCGAAGACGAACGGCTCGTCGTGCGTCGCGCCCAGCAGGAAACGCCCGCCCGGCACCTCGACGTCTCCCGGCAGAGGTCCGCCTCCCGGAGCGGGGCGCCCCGCGGGGAAGGCCGGGGCAGGGTAGCCGAGCGTCTGGCGGGTATAGGTGAACGCCTCGTCGTGCATGTCTTCGTGGAAGAGCGCGAGCCGGTGGAAGTAGGCGGCGCGCTCGGGCGCCGTGCCCAGCGTTTCCAGCGCGGCGCCGAGGACCCGCTCGAGGTAGGCGAGCACGGCGGGCCGGGTGAGGAGCGGCAGGTCCCACCGCGTGTCGTGCGCCACCTTGGCCGAGTCGTACAGCGCGTCGCCGTCCGGCAGCAGGGGCGGGCGCCCGCGCGCGTGGCGAAGCGTCCAGAATTCCTGGAACCAACCGAGGTGGCCGACCTCCCAGAGCAGCGGGTTCACGATGGGCAGTCGCGGCCCCATCCACTGACCTTCGTCCAGGTCCTGGACGAGGAGGAGCGTGCGGGCGCGCGCGTCGCGAAGCTCGGCCGCGAGTGGATCGGACACGGCGGCGAGCATACTCTCCCCCACCGTGCGCGTCGCACTCGTCTGCCCTGCGCCGCCGGGGTCGCGTCTCGGCAACCGCATCACGGCGCTGCGCTGGCGGAGGATGCTCCGCGAGCTCGGCCACCGCGCCTTCATCGTGCAGCCTGGCCCGGTTCCCCCGGCCGACGTCGTCTTCGCGCTGCACGCGCGCAAGTCAGCCGAAGCCGTGCGCAGCTCGCGCGAGCTGCGGCCCGGAACGAAGGTGGTCGTCGCGCTGACCGGCACGGACCTCTACCGCGACGTCCGCACCGACGCCTCGGCCCGGCGCTCGCTCGAGCTGGCCGACCGGCTGGTGGTCCTGCACGACGGGGGCGCGGCCGAGCTGGCTCCCCGGCTACGCTCGAAGGTCCACGTGGTTCCGCAGTCGGCGCCCGCGATGCGCCGGCTGCCGCCCCGGCGCCGGTGGTTCGAGGTGCTGGTCGTCGCGCACCTGCGCCCCGAGAAGGATCCGCTGCGCACGGCGCAGGCTGCGCGCGGGCTGGAGGCCGGGTCGCGCGTCAGGGTGGT
This sequence comes from Myxococcales bacterium, assembly GCA_036393595.1. Classification (GTDB taxonomy): domain Bacteria; phylum Myxococcota; class Myxococcia; order Myxococcales; family 40CM-4-68-19; genus VBKO01. The sequence continues at coordinate 2,254 of DASWGQ010000155.1, forward strand.
GCACGCCGGCGCCGCGCTCTCCCCGCAGATGCGGAGGGAGGCCCTGGCGGAGATGCGCTCCAATCCGCGCTATCGCTGGCTGGGTGAGCTGCCGGGGTGGAAGGCGCGGCGGCTGATCGCCCGCGCCCGTGTGCTCTGCATCACCTCCGAGATGGAAGGAGGAGCGAACGTCCTCTCCGAGGCGGTGGCGGCAGGCACTCCGGTGCTCGCCTCTCGCATCCCCGCCATGCGCGCCATCCTCGGCGCCGACTATCCGGGGCTCTTCCCCTTCGGCGACACGCGCGCGCTCGCCCGGCTCCTGCGCCGTGCGGAGAGCGACCC
>DASWGQ010000156.1:0-1637 GCA_036393595.1 Myxococcales bacterium
CGCGTGGTCGGTCGCGAACCAGAGCACGCGGCGCACCACCAGGGTCGCGTAAGCGCCGGGCGGGAGGGTGAAGGAGAGGTTCACCTTCCGCCGTCCGCGGTTCAGCTCGTCGGGGCGCGGCGGGTGGACGCGCAGCTTGCCGGGGCGGATGAACAGCGGGCGCTCCTCGTGCTTGAAGAAGAGCGGCGAGTCGGGCACCCGGAGTTGCTCGACCGTGAGCCCCTGCGCGCGCAAGGCCCCTAGCGCGGCGTCGCGCACCCTGGGATCCTCGATGTGCGAGTCCGGTGCGAGCAGCGGGAAGGTGCGGTTCCAGAGATCGTCGCGCAGCTCGCGCGGCAGCGAGCGCGGAAACACCAGCGCGCCGGCCTGGTAGCGCAGCCCGATCAGGTCGGCGGCCGGGATGCGCGCGCCCAGGTATCGCTTGACGCCCTCGTTCCAGAGGAAGCTCTGCAGCTCGAAGAGCGCCATCATGCGCAGGCGCCGATCGATGTGCAGGAAGGCTCCCTTGAAGTCGCGGGGGTCCTCGCGCAGCCTGCGCAGGATGGGCGCGTAGCGCTTGCCCGCCGCCTGTGGCGCGCGCAGCTGCCACTCGCCCCAGTGGTCGCGCCAGAACGTCTTCACCTTGGCGTCGTCGCTCCGATCCAGCTCGCTGGGAGTGGCGAGGAAGGCTTTGAGCGCGCTCTCCCAATCGCCGCGGAGCAAGTGGCGGGCGATGAACCCCTGGCCGTGCTTGAGGAAGCCGAAGCGCTGCGAATCGAAGTAGTTCACCACCCCCGTCCGCTCCACCTCCGCGGCGCTCTCGGAAACGCGCTCCGCCTCCTCCGGGGAGAGATCGCGGACCGTCACCTCGAACCGGTTGGCGGTGATGTTGCGCGAGCTGAGCGGCTGCGCGGCCCGGCCGATCAGCTTGAGCCGCAGGTCCCCGGACTGCAGCACCTCCGAGTCGCCCAGCGCGCCGCCGAGCACCCCCACCAGCTGCTCGGTGCGGCCCTGCTTGTCCTTGAGCCCGCAGATGGACAGGTCGCGCCGGCGCACCGCGAACTCCTTGCTGATGCGCTCCAGCGCCTGCAGCGTGGACACCTTCTGCTTGTCCATCCGGTAGACCCACACCGGGCCTTCGAGATCCGGCTCGAACCGGTATCCCTCCCGGACCACGAAGTCCTCCGGCCGCTGCTTGATCTTCATCGCGCGCGCGTACCAGAGCCCACATCCGGCGGCAACCGCGAAACTCGCCGCCTCGGGGCGCCATGGTAGGCTCGGCCCCGGGGCCCTGGGGGGACGCCAAGCTCGAGATGACAGCCTGTCCGGTCTGCTACCGCGATCTCCTTCCGGTGGGAGGGCGCTGCCCTGCTTGCGGCGCGGACCGTCCGGGCGAGCCGGTCCAGGGCGCTCCGTCCATCGACGACGAGCCCACCGGCCCCGGCCGCGGAGCGGGACGGCCCGGCGCGGCGGCGCCCGCCTCGGCGCCGGGCGACGGGCCGCGTCTGATCCTCAAAGGAGCCGGCGGGCCCGCCGAGTTCCCGCTCGGCGACGCCAACGTGCTGGGCCGCTCCACCCAGGCGACGGTGCGGCTCGCCGACCGCGAGGTCTCGCGCAAGCACAGCCAGATCGACCGCGAAGGGCAGGACTTCGTGCTG
>DASWGQ010000157.1:0-7426 GCA_036393595.1 Myxococcales bacterium
CCGCGACCGTCACCAGGCAATGCCGGCTGGAGACGTAGCCGTCCTGCGGGAAGCTGACGTCGCCGCCGCCGCGGCCGACCAGGTTCTCGCCGTGCTTCAGCGGGAACACGTCGCCCTCGCCGCCCCCCTCGAGCAACTGCACGGCGCGCGCGACGTACCCCGGGTCGGGGCTGCCCCACAGCGGCTGCTCGGCGGGCGTCTCCGGCTCCTCCGGAAGCCACTCGATCCGCAGTCGCTGCCGCCCGATGCGCAGTTCGTCTCCCGACTGGAGCTGGCGCTCCTTGAACCAGAGGAAGACGCCGTTGTCGGTGCCGCCGTCCTGCACGGTGAGCTGGTCGCCGTCGAACTTGAACACCGCGTGCGTGGCGGCGATGAACTGGTCCTTCTCGAGCTTCACCTCGCCGTCGCCGACGGCGCGCCCGACGCGCGTCTCGGGCTGGGTGAGGACGTAATCGGCGGAGCGGCTGCCGTCCCGCGCGATCGCGCTGATCCGCGCACGCGCTCGGGGCGCGCCCGCCTTGGGCGGCGTCGCCGGAGTCGGGGGACGAGTCCCCGGTCCGGGCTTGGGGGGCGGAGGGGGCGCCGGCCGCGCCGCAGCGGGCGGCTTGCCGGTCGCTGCGGGGACGGGCGTGGGAGGAGCGCTCGGAGTGGTCGGCATCCGCGCGCCCGGACCAGCGGCGGCTGCGGGGCGGGAAGCGGGGGGCTTCGCGCCGGAAGGCGCCGGACTTGCCGCCTGGGGTGACTTGGCTGCGCCGGCAGCGGGCTTCGCGTCCGGCTTGGCCACCGGCCACCCGGCCACTTTCGGCGGCGGGGCGGCGCCGCTGGCCGTCAGCGGGGTCCCGCACCGCGCGCAGAACTTGAAGCTCGCGGCGTTCAACGTCATGCAGTTCGGGCACTGCCGGGGCGGCCCTCCGGACTGCTGCAGTCTCTGCGCAGGCGCCGCCCGCGAGGCCGGCTTCATCATGGTCGCCGCGGCGGCGTCCTCGGCCGCCAACGGTGCCCCGCACGAGAGGCACGAGCCGACCTCCGTCTCGTTGTAGGCGCCGCACTTCGGGCAATCCATGTGGCCGGTTGTAGTCCTCGGCCCGAAGGAGGGTCAAGGCGCGGCGGCCGCTCGGGAAGAGCGGTTCCTACATTGGAAGAAGCCCGCACCTGTGCGAACCTACGCTGCTATCCAGGTGTCCCTGCCCGGCCCTGGAGAGGGAGCGTTGCCGAAGTCCTGCCCACGTTGCCAGCGCGCCCTGCCGGCCGCCGCCAAGCGCCTGTGCGTCTATTGCGGAGCGCCGCTGGTGCGGGGGGCGACCGATCCCGGTTTCCGTCCTTCACACCCTGGGATGGCCGACCCGCTGGTCGGAACGGTGGTGTCCGGGCGGTTCCGCGTCGATGATCTCATCGGCCAGGGCGGGATGGGCAAGGTGTACCGCGCCCGGCACCTCGCGCTGGAGCGGACCGTCGTCCTCAAGATGCTCAAGCCGCAGTTGCTCGAAGACCCCACCCTGGTGGGCCGCTTCGAGCGCGAGGCGAAGGCCGCGAGCCGTCTGAACCACCCCAACGTCATCCAGGTGCTGGACTTCGGCCGCCTGGAGAACGACGGCACCCTCTACATCGTCATGGAGCACGTGCAGGGCAAGGACCTGCGGCTCGTCCTGCGCGACGACTGGCCGCTCGCCGAGGAGCGGCTCTGCAACATCATGGCGCAGGTCTGCTCGGCGCTGGGAGAAGCGCACGTCAACGACGTCATCCACCGCGACTTGAAGCCCGAGAACGTCATGGTCGAGGTCCGGCGCGACCAGCCCGACCACGTCAAGGTGCTCGACTTCGGCATCGCGAAGATCCTCGGCCCGGACGTGCCGGCGCTGGCCCGGCAGGGGATCGTCCGCCTCGCCGACGGCGATCAGCCCGGGCTGACACGGCACGACGTGGTGTGCGGCACTCCGCAGTACATGGCGCCGGAGCAGGCCACCGGCAGCGCGCTGGACGAGCGGTGCGACCTGTACGCGCTGGGCGTGATCCTCTACCAGATGGCCACCGGGCACCTGCCGTTCGACGGCGCGAGCTCGATGGAAGTGCTCACCCGGCACGTGAACGAGGCGCCGGTCCCGCCGCGCCAGAGGCAGCCCGACGCGCCCATCAGCGAGGCGATGGAGCGGCTCATCCTGCGCGCGCTGGCGAAGGACCCGGCGATGCGGCCGCAGACCGCGGAGCAGTTCCGCGACGAGCTGCTCGCCGTCCCCGGGCAGGCGCGCTCGGCCGCCCGGGCCACCACTCCCAGCCGGAGCAACACGCCCATCCCGCAGACCGCCGCCCCTTCCGGGCCGCTGCGTCGAGGCGAACGCGTCCTCTGGATCGCGGCCGCGGCCACCGCCGTGCTGCTCGTCCTCGCCGTGGCCGCGGCGGTCCGGCCGCCGCCACCGCGCGCGGTTGCGGCGGCGCCGGCGGGGTCGCCCGTGTCGCGCGACGCTGTGCTCGCACGGACGCTGGTGGCGCAGTCCCGCGAGCGCGAGCAGGCCGGGAGCCTGGCGGCGGCGCGCGACCTGCTCGAGGCCGCGCTCACCGCGGACGGCCAGAACGCGGAGGCGCATTACCGCCTGGCGAGCCTGCTCGTCGCCACGGACCCGCCGCGCGCGCGCGCCGAGTACGAGGCGAGCCGCAAGCTCGACCCGGTGCGCTACGGCGAGAGCGTCGCGCGCATCCTCGACAACTGGAAGTGACGCTTCAGCCGACTTCCAGCCGCAGCAGCTGGTCTCCCACCTGGATGACGTCCCCCGCCTGCAGCTCGAGCGACTGCTGGGGGCGCAGGCGCAGGAAGACGCCGCCGGGCGAGGCGTCCAGATCGACCAGGGTGGCCGATCCGTCGGGCGCGATGCGCACCTCCGCGTGGCGTGGCGCGAGCTGCGCGTCCGAGGCGAAGTTCAGCTCGCAGCCGGTGCGGCCCACCGCGAGGGCAGGGCCGGCGCGGAAGCAGGTCCGTCCCGTCTTCCCGCCGCGGAGGATCTCGGTGACGCGCACCACCGTGCCCTGCGGGCGGGGCGAGCCGAGATAGGGCGTCTCCCCGGATTCGCCGACGGGCAGCTCGCAGGGACCGTCGAACCGCAGCAGGCGCTCGCCGGCCACGAAATAGTCGCCGGGCTCGATCGCCGCGGATTCACGCACCTTGACGTAGACGCCGTTGGCGGAGCCCTCGTCGCGCAGGAGCAGCCGCTGCTCGTCGAAGACGATCGCGGCGTGGCGGGGCGCGAGGTGCGGATCGTCGGGCAGCTCGATGGCGGCGCCGGCGGCGCCCACCACGTTCTCGATGTGGCCCAGGAGGTAGGTCGTCCCGGTCGCGCTGCCGCGCTCGACCACCAGCGAGGCCTGGTAAGGCGGCTCGGGCTCGGCCTCAGGCACCGAGGCGTCGTCCAGGGGATCGGCAATGGCGCCGGGCGCGTCGTCCAGGGCCTCCGCGACCGCGGCCGCCTCCACCGGCGCGCTTTCCCCGCCGGGTTCCTCCCAGCCGAGCGGCTCGGGAGAGGGGTCCTGCAGCTCGATGGGCGACGTCTCGGGATTGGCGCCGAACGCGGGGCGCGCGGTGGGATCGGTGCTCGCCGCCCACGCTTCCGGCGCGTCCTCCGCGGACGGCTCCTCGGCGGGGACCGGCTCGGCCAGCGCCGGATCCGCGGGGAGCTCCTCGACGGGCTCGTCGTCCATCTGCACCGACACGGTCGGCGGCGGCTCCGTCCTCGGCTGCCGCGCATCGAGCCGCGGGGCCTTGCCGAACGGCGTGCCGCATTCCGAGCAGAATTTCGCCGCGGTCGGGTTCTCGGCGGCACAGCTCTGGCAGGTCTTGTGCGCCGGGGCCGCTTCCGGGGCCCTGGGCGGAGGCGCGGCAAGCGGTGGCGTGGCGGAGGCGTTCCGCACGCTCCCGCTGCCCATGGCTGCCTCGACTGCGGCCCATCCGCGGGGACGCGAAGCCGGAGGAGGCGTCGTCTCGGGCAGGGGAGCCGGCGGCGGCGTCGCGCTGGCGCCGTTCGTCACCTCCAACCCGGCGTCCGCCGCTTCCTCGGCGCTGAGCGCGAGGCCGTGCAGCTCCTCGGAAAGGCTCGGATCGAAAGTCGTGGGCGGAGTCAGCGGGTGGCTCGCCGCGTCGGCTTGCACCGCGCGCGCGCCGGCGGCGGGCTTCGGCGCCTCGTCCGACCCGAGCTTGTAGCCGCAGGTGGTGCAGCGAGCGACGCCGGGCTCGTTGTAGGCCTCGCACCGCTGGCAGATCACCCCGAGCGAGGCGGACAGATCGCCTTCGGGAGCTTCCGCGAACGGCGCCCTGCAGCGGCGGCACTCGGTCGCCGCATCCGAGTTCTCCATCCCGCAACTCGGGCAGGTGATCGCCATGATGAGGAATCCCCGGGGCAGGACCAGCGCGCCGGGCGAGTTTAAAGGGCGGCCCGGCGAGGGGTCAATCGCAGGCTTGTCGGGGGGTTGAATCGACTTGCGTCTCAACGCGTCAAATCCATTCAGAGGAGGTTTGCCGCCCTGCCCGTCCGTGGGCTAGGCTTGATTTTTTAAAGATGATGATCCGGCTCAACGACATCCTCGAGCGGGTCAATACCTACAGGCCGGAAGCCGATCTGGACCTGATCAAGAAGGCCTACGTTTACAGCGCCAAGGTCCACCAAGGGCAGATCCGGAAGTCGGGCGAGCCCTACCTCATCCACCCGCTCGAGGTCGCCGGCCTGCTCGCCGAGCTGAAGCTCGACGAGGCCAGCATCGTCGCAGGGCTGCTCCACGACACGATCGAGGACACCCTCGCCAAGCCCGAGGAGATCCACGAGCTGTTCGGGCCCGAGGTGCTGGCGCTGGTCGAAGGGGTGACCAAGCTGGGGACCTTCTCGCACGGCCCCAGGACGCAGGAGGAGAAGCAGGCCGAGAACTTCCGCAAGATGCTCGTGGCGATGGCCAAGGACATCCGGGTCATCCTGGTCAAGCTGGCCGACCGCACGCACAACATGCGCACCCTGGCCCACATGAAGCCTGAGGCGCAGCAGCGCATCGCGCAGGAGACTCTCGACATCTATGCGCCCCTGGCGCACCGCCTCGGTATCCAGTGGATCAAGATCGAGCTGGAGGACCTGGCCTTCCGGTACCTCAAGCAGGCCGAGTACGCCGACGTCGAGCAGCAGGTCGCGCAGACGCAGAAGGACCGGGCGAAGTTCATCGGCGACGTCGTGCAATTGCTGCAGTCCAAGCTCAAGGAGGCCGGGCTCGACGCGGAGGTGCAGGGGCGGCCCAAGCACCTCTATTCCATCTGGAAGAAGATGCGGAAGAACGGCCTCAACTCGGTGTCGCAGCTGCACGACATCGTCGCCTTCCGCTTGCTCCTCAAGTCCGTGCCGGCCTGCTACGAGGCGCTGGGGCTCATCCACTCGCTGTGGAAGCCGGTGCCGGGGCGGTTCAAGGACTACATCGCGATCCCCAAGCCGAACATGTACCAGTCGCTGCACACGACGGTGATCGGGCCCACCGGCGAGCGCATCGAGATCCAGATGCGGACCGAGGAGATGCACCGCATTGCCGAGGAAGGCATCGCGGCGCACTGGGTCTACAAGGAGGGGAAGTCCTCCGGGCGCGACGAGCAGAAGTTCGCCTGGCTGCGGCAGCTGATGGAGTGGCAGCAGGACCTCAAGGACCCGCGCGAGTTCCTCGAGACGGTGAAGGTCGACCTCTTCACCGACGAGGTGTTCGTCTTCACCCCCAAGGGCGACGTGCGCAGCCTCCCGCAGGGGAGCTGTCCCATCGACTTCGCCTACGCCATCCACTCCGAGGTCGGCGCGCACTGCGCCGGCGCCAAGGTGAACGGCAAGATGGTCCCGCTGCGGACCAAGTTGAAGAACGGCGACTCGGTGGAGATCCTCACCAACGCGAACGTCCGGCCCAACAAGGACTGGCTGGGGTTCGTCAAGACCTCCCGGGCGCAGGCGAAGATCCGGCAGTTCATCAAGCAGCAGCAGCGGGAGAGGTCGCTGGAGATCGGGCGCGACCTGCTGGAGCGCGAGTTCCGCCGTTTCGACCTGACCTTCACCAAGATGGTCAAGGCGCCCGAATTCCTCAAGCTCGCCAACGACTACGGACACTCGCGCGCCGACGACCTGGTCAGCGCGGTCGGGTACGGGAAGCTCTCGCCCGCCAACGTCCTGCAGCGGCTGCTGCCTCCGGAGCGTTTTGCCGCGAAGAAGGGCGACGGCGCCGATGGTGACGGGACCGAGCACCACGGCCGCCTGACGCAGCTGTTCCGCAAGGTGGCGCAGCGCTCGCGAGCTGCCGGGGGCGTCCGTATCGGTGGAATTGACGACGTGCTGGTGCGGTACGGGCGGTGCTGCAGCCCGGTGCCGGGCGATCAGATCGTGGGCTTCATCACCCGCGGCCGCGGCGTCACCGTGCACACGCGCGCCTGCAGCAAGGGGATGGAGACCGACCCCGAGCGGCGGGTGGAGGTCACCTGGGACGTCCACGCCGAGTTCAAGCGCGCCGTAAATCTCAGGGTCCGCTCCGACGACCGCAAGGGCTTGCTGGCCAAGATGAGCGAGACGTTCGCCGACGTGGGCGTGAACATCCTGCAGGCCAACGCGCGCTCCAACGGCGAGCAGGGGGCGGTCTCCACCTTCGAGATCGAGATCGTCGACGTGAAGCAGCTCAACGACGTGGTGCGCGCCATCGGGCAGATCCCCGGCGTGCACTCCGTCGAGCGCATGTAGCCGCCGCCGGACGGTATGGTCGCTGAGTGCCCGTAGAGCTTTCGCTGGCCGAGGCGCGCGGGATCGCGCTCGCGGCGCAGGGATTCGACCGTCCTCGACCGGAGCGCGCGACCATCCGTGACCTGGCGCGCGCGATCCGGCGGCTCGCGCTGGTGCAGCTGGACTACGTGAACGTGCTCGTGCCGTCCCATTACCAGGTGCCGTTCTCCCGGCTGGGGCCGTACGACCGCGCGCTGCTCGACCGCCTCGTCTACGGCAGCGGCGAGTTCACCGAGCACTGGGCGCACGAGGCCTCGATCGTGCCGACCGAGACGTGGCCGCTGCTGCGCTACCGGCGCGACGAGCACCGCGTGCGGCCCTGGGGGTTCGAGAAGTTCCTGCGCGCAAACCCGGTGTACGTGGCGAGCGTGCTGGAGGCGGTGCGCTCGCGCGGGCCGCTGCGGGCGGACCAGCTCCCGTACTTTGCCGGCGCGGCGCGTGAGCTCGAGCACGCCTGGTTCGGCTCGGTCCCGCGAGCGGTGCTGGAGGCGCACTTCGGGCGCGGCGCGCTCGCCGTCGCTGCGCGCGAGGCGGACTTCGCGCGGCGGTACGACCTGGCCGAGCGAGTCGTCCCCGCCGAGCACCACGGGCGGGAGGTGGAGCGCGAGGAGGCGCAGCGCCAGCTCCTGCTGCAGGCGGCGCGAGCCCACGGCCTGGGCACG
>DASWGQ010000158.1:0-8755 GCA_036393595.1 Myxococcales bacterium
CTGCGCCGGCGCAGCGCCCTCGAAAGTGTGGGAGATGATGTTGCCGTTGGGGCCCACCACCTCGATGTAGGCCAGCTCGGAGTCCTTCTTCACCGACTGGATGGTGGAGGCGATGGCGGACTCGGGCATCTCCACCAGCGCCGAGGCGAGGGTCGCGGAGATGGCCTTCGCTCGCGCGCGGCCCTCCCTCTCCAGCACGTTGCCGAAGTAGCTGCCTTCCACCGCGGCCACCACCGCCGCGACCAGCGCCAGGGTGGTGCCGACGAGCAGCGAGATCTTCCAGAGCAGGGGGAAACGCGCTCTCTGGGGTCCTGCCACCAGCTTGGTGTCCATCCTCGTCACCTCTCTCGATTGGCGCGCCGCGCGGAGCAGAGCCCCGCGAGCATCGGCGCGATGTCTTCCAGGGGAAGCAGCGTTTCGGCGGCGCCGCAGGCGCGGGCGGCGGCGGGCATGCCGAACACCACGCTGCTCGCCTCGTCCTGCGCGAAGGCGGCGCCGCCCGCGTGCCGGATCGCCAGGAGCCCCTGCGACCCGTCGTCACCCATCCCGGTCATCACCACGCCGACGGCGCGGGCCCCCAGCGAGCGCGCCAGCGAGTGCAGCAGGCGGTTCGCCGAAGGGCAGTGCAGGCCGCTCGACCGCGGCGTGCTCAGGCGCCCCACCTCGTCCAGCTCCAGGTCGCATCCGTCGGGCGCCAGGTAGACGCGCCCGGGCTGCGCCGCCTCGCCTTCGCGCGCGACCTGCACCCGCATCGCGGCCACCTCGGAGAGCCAGCGCGTGAGGCCGGAAGTGAACCCGGCGGCGATGTGCTGCGCGATGAGCACCGGCGCGGGCAGGTCGGCCGGCAGGCCGCGCAGGACGACCGAGAGCGCGGGCGGCCCGCCGGTCGAGGCGACCAGGCCGATGGCGCCCACTCCGGCGCCGGCGGCGCGCGAGGAAGGACCGAGCCCGGGCTTGTGCCGCCGCACCACCGGCACCTCGGCCATCAGCCGCACGGCCTCCGCGACGCGGCGGCCGAAGCGGTGCAGCTCGTCCTGGGCGGGTCCGGGCTTGGAGATGACCTCCAGCGCCCCGGCCGCCATGGCGCGGAAGGAGAGGTCCAGCTGGCGGTCCTCGCTCACCGCGCAGACCATCAGCACCCGCGCGGGTGACTCGGCCATGATCGCCGCGGTCGCGCCCAGGCCGTCGAGCCGCGGCATGTTGACGTCCATGGTGATCACGTCCGGGCGCAGCTCGCGCGCCTTCTCCACCGCCTCGACGCCGTCGCGCGCCTCGCCCACGATGCGCAGGTCCTGCTCCTGGGCGAGCAGGGTCATGAGCGCGTTGCGCATGGTGAGCGAGTCGTCCGCCACCAGGATGCGGATGGGCTGGCGGCGGGTCATGCGACCCCCTGCCGGCGGGCGATCACGGCCTGCACCTCGGCGATCAGGCGGCCGGAGGCGCAGTCTTTCTTGCTGAGGAACCCGTCCGCGCCGGAGGACGCGCCCCGCTGCCGGTCGGCGTCCGAGTCGCGCGCGGAAACGAGGATGATCGGCATCGCCTCCAGCTCGTGGCGGCGGCGCGCCTCCAGGGTCAGCTCGAAGCCGTCCATCTCGTCCATGCCGATGTCGGAGACCAGCACGTCGTACGAGGAGTGGCGCAGCTGCTCCAGCGCCTGCCGCCCGCTGGACGCGGTGTGCACCGAGTAGCCGGCCGCCTCGAGGGCGGTGCGGTGCAGCGCGCGCGCGGTGAGCGAGTCGTCGACCACCAGCGCCCGCCGCGTGCCGGTGAGTGACGCGTCGCGCTTCTCGAACCCGGACAGCCAGTCAGGGCGCACGATCAGGACCAGCTCGCCGCGAGCCAGCGTGGCCGCGCCCTGGTAGGCGGCCAGGTCGCGCACCTCGGGCGGCAGCGGCCGGATGACCAGCTCGCGGTCGCCGATCACCTCGTCGACGGCGAGCGCGACGCGGCGGCCCTGCGACTGCAACACCAGGAGCGGCTGCCCGTCGTGCGGCACCTCCGGCTGGCGCAACCCGAGGAGCGTGCCCAGGTCCTGCACGGTGATGAGGTGCTCGCGGTGCGAGAGCTGCACGCGGGTCCGCGCCACCCGCAGCTCGCCCGACCGGGCCAAGAGCGACGTCTCCACCGCCGACATGGGGACGCCCAGGTCGTGCTCGCCGCAGCGGACCACCAGCACCGGCGAGCTGCCCAGCTCCGCGGGGAGCGTCAGGGTGAAGCGGCTGCCCTGCCCGGGCGTCGAGTGCACCTCGATGTGGCCCTGCAGCGCCTGGATCTGGCTGCGGACGACGTCCATCCCCACGCCGCGCCCGGACACCTCGGTGACGGTGCGGCGGGTCGAGAAGCCGTTGCGGAAGATCAGCTGGTGCAGCTGGGCCGGCGTCATCGCGTCGAGCTCGGCGCCGGGCACGATCGACAGGTCGCGCGCCGACTGCCTGATCAGCGCCAGATCGAGGCCGTTGCCGTCGTCGGAGACCTCGATGAAGAGCATGTTCCCTTGCTGCTCGACGCGCACCACGACGATGCCCTCGCGGTGCTTGCCACGCGCCTCGCGCACGTCGGGCAGCTCCAGGCCGTGGTCGACCGCGTTGCGCACCAGGTGCACCAGCGGTCCGCGCAAGGATTCCAGGACGCGGCGGTCGAGCGACACCTCGCCTCCGACGATCGAGAGCCGCGCCAGCTTTCCCGACTGCCTGCACAGGTCGCGGACCGAGCGGCGCAGCGGCTCCAGCACGGTCCGCACCGGCAGCGTGCAGATCGCCTTCAGCTCGTCCTCCATCGAGGCGACGATGTCGCCCGCTTCCTCGCCGTCGGCGGAGAGGGCGCGCTGGATGCCCATCAAGAGCGCGCGCACCTCGGCCGTCTGGGCGAGGATGCCCAGCCGGGCCAGCTGCGAAAGGCCGCGCTCCAACTCGCGGCGGCGCTCCTCCAGGCGCAGGCGCACCTCGCGCAGCCGCTCCACCTCGTGCAGCAGCGAAACCACCTCGCGCGTCCGCACCCGCCAGCTCCCCGCCTCTTCGCCGGGGACGGCTTCCTCCTCGGCGGTGGGCTCGGCGGGCGCGGGTTCCGCCCGGGCGGCGCGCGCCTCGCGCTCCCGCTTGCTGGACTTCTTTTCCTTCTCCGGGGCCGCCTTCCTTTTTTCCTTCTCCGCGACGGCCTTGCCGTTGTTCGCCGCCGCTTTTCCCGGCTCGACCGCCTGGACCGCGTGCCCCACCGCCTCCAGCAGCTTGTGGCTCGGCCGCAGATCCGGCAGCTCCGACTTGGCGGTGGTGGCGCGCAGGTGCGCCATCCAGGTGTCCAGCGTCTTGAGCAGCGCGTCGGTGACCGCTCCGGGCAGCGCGGCGCTCCGGCCGCGCAGCGGCAGCACCGCGTCCTCCATGCGGTGCGCCAGCTCGGACAGCTCGGAGAGGCCCAGGGTCGCGGCGCTCCCCTTGAGCGTGTGCAGCCCGCGGGCCAGGTCGTCGAAGCGCGACTGCTCGTGCGCCTTCTCCAGCTCGATGAGGTGGTCGGTGACGCGCTCCGCGATCTCCTTGCACTCGTCGACGAACCCCGGAAGGAGCTGCTCCATCATCGGATCAAGCATCGCGCTTCTCCGATGCGCGCCGGTCCATCAGCCGGCCCAGGTCGAGCAGGTTCACCTGGTGGAGCCCGGGGAGCGTCACTTCCGCAACTGCTCCCGTCGAGCGCGCGCGCGCCTCCTCGACCAGGGCATGCGGGAGCGGCACCGGCTTGGGGAACCGCTCACAGTCGAGCGCGAGCAGCCGCCCACCCAGTCCGGGATCGACCACCAGGAGCACCGCCGGGTCCTCGCGCCAACCGCGCCCGCCGAGGAGCGAGGAGAGGCTCATCGCGGTGAGGATCTGCCCCTGGAAGCGGAGGATGCCGATCACGTGCGGCGGCGAGAGCGGCACCGGGGTGACCATCTTGAGGGGGACGGCGGCGCGCAGCGATTCGAGCGGCAGGGCGTAGCTGTCCTCTCCGACGGGGAACTCCGCCGCCCAGAGGACCGACTCCTCCTCGGCGGCGTGGGGCTTGTCGCGCAGGCGCGCGGCCCTTCGCTCGAGGAGCTCGCGCTCCTCCTGCGTGACCTCCTCCGGGAAGCGCGGCTCGAGCTTCATCCCCCGCCTCCTCCGGCGCCGCGCAGGAACGTCGCGGCGGACTCGCGATAGAAGCGCACGGGGAGCGGCTCGGGGCCGGGCAGCTCCTCATCGAGCGGCAGCCGCTCGGTGCGGCGCAGGACCTCGCGCATCAGCTGGGCGGCGGCGGCGCGCTCGCCTTGCCGCACGTGCAGGAGGGCGCGCTCGAGGATGCCGGGGACGTAGTCGGGCACCTGGGCGCAGAGATCGGTGAGCGCGCGCTGCGCGATGGTCTTCTCTCCCCGCTCGATGTGCACCAGCGCGCGCAGGTGGAGGGCGACCGGCTCGGGCGGCGGCGTGCGCGGCCGGGCGGGCAGGGGAGGCGGCGGCGCTTCCTTGACCGCCGCGGGCCGGGGCCTTCGGCGCGGCTGCGGCGCGTCGGGACGCCGGTAGATCTGCAGCTCCGGCAGGCCGGCCAGGGCGAGCCCCCGCGGCGTCTCCGGAAGGTCCATCGGCCCGAACACGACCGCGCCGCCGGGCGCGAGCGCGTCGACGAGGTGCTGCACCGCGACCCGCACCGCCTCGGGAGAGAAGTAGACGAGGACGTTGCGGCAGAAGACGAGGTCGAAGGGCCCTTCGGGCGCGCGCTCCAGCAAGTTGTGCAGCTGGAAGCGCGTGACCTTCTGCACCCGGTCCTCGATGCGCGCCTTTCCCCCCCGCTCCTCGCGGAACAGCGGGTGCAGCTGCGGGCCCGAGGGACGGCGCGACCAGGCGCCGTACGCGCCGCCGCGCGCCACGGACAGGTTGCGCTCGAGCAGATCGGTGCCCAGGACCTCGATCGCCGTCTCGCGGGGCATCGCGTCGAGCAGGCACGCGGCGATCGAGTACGCCTCCTCGCCGGTCGCGCACCCCGCGCTCCAGGCGCGCACGCCGGTGCGCTTCGCGGCGAGCAGCTCCGGGAGCCACTCGCTCGCCACCCAGCGGAACTGGTCGGGATGGCGGAAGAAGAACGTCTCGCCCACCGACACCGCCTGGCAGAGCGCGTGCACGACCTCGGGATCGTGGGCGGCCGAGCGCGCCAGGAGCTCCTCGGGAGCGGCGCCCAGGGAATGCGCGGCGCGGCGGATGGCGTCGGGCAGGATGGCGTCGCGCGAGAAGCCGGTCCAGCGCGCGGCGCACTCGGCGAGCCGGTCGAGCACGCGATCGTCGAGCTGCTGCCGCGCGCTCATGCCGCCGCCCCGGCGCGCAGCGCCTTGGACAGCTCGCTCAGCAGCCTGGGCGAGGCGAGGGCGCGCGGATCGACCACCGGGACCGCTCCGCGCCCGGTGCGGACCACCGCGACCAGCGCCTCCCGGAGCGGCCCGTGCTCCGCGCCCGCGACCGCGTCTCGAGGCAGCACCTGCTCGCGCGGCAGTTCCTCGGGGTCGCGGACGGCGTCCACGCAGAGTGCCAGCCGCTGCGGGCCGCACTCCACCACCACCAGCTTGCGCTCGGAGAGCGGAGCGCGGTGCGCGAGGCCCAGGCGCCGGGGGAGGTCGAGCACCAGCACCGGGTCGCCGTGCACCTCCAGCATCTCGCACAGGTACGAAGGGCCCAGGGGCAGCGGCCGCGTGCTGGTCTGGTGGAGCACCGAGATCACCGTTTCCAGGGGCAGCCCGACCTCCACCCCGCCGGCGTCGACGAAGAGCGCGGCCAGGCTGCCGGCGCGGTCCACGCGGCGCGCGTCGTCCAGCACCTTGCCCACCATCGGCAAGAGGTCCTGCGCGCGGATCGGCTTGGCGAGGAACGCGCGCGCGCCTCCCTTGAGGCAGGCCTCGGCGCGCTGCTTCTCGGAGGAGACGATGATGACGGGGATGCGCACCAGCTGCGGGTCCTTCTGCATCTGCGCGAGCACCTCGTCGCCGTCCATCTCGGGCATCGAGAGGTCGAGCAGGACCCCGGCCGGCTTGAGCTGGGCGACCTTGGTGAGCGCCTCGCGCCCGTTCATCGCGGTGGAGACGACGTAGTGCCCCGCCAGCGCCGCCTTCTCGAAGGCCAGCACCGACTCGCTGTCGTCCACGAGCAGGAGGTGCGGGAGGCTCACGCCGCGTCCCCGAGCCAGCGGCGGACCGCCGCGTGCAACTCCGCCGCTTGCAGGGGCTTGGTGAGGAGCTCGTTGGCGCCGGCTTCGCGTCCCTTTCGCTGGAGGTCCTCGGACTTCTCTCCAGTGAGCAGCAGAACGGGGACGTCCTTCAGCGCCCGGTCCTTGCGCAGCTCGCGCGTGAGGGCCAGGCCGTCCATCACCGGCATGTTCACGTCCACGAGCACCAGCGTGGGCGCGTTCGCGCGGGCGGCGGCGAGCCCCTTGGCCCCGTCCTCCGCCTCGATCACGGTCACGTCGAGCGATCGCAGCAGCAGCCGGGCGAATCCGCGGATGGTGGGGCTGTCGTCGACGACGAGCACGCTGCGCGGCACCTGGATTGACCTCGGGGGAAACGGCCCGGTCAGAATGCGTTGAAATTTTGCGAGCGACAACGATTCTGCCGTCGCACCCAGGCGCACGATCTGCGCGCGGGAAGCAGGTGTGGCGCCGTGGGTCGCAGGAGCGGCGCCGTGGGTCGCAGGTCTCGCGAGATCCACGCGTCAGACGAGGAGCACGATCTTCCCCACCAACTCGTTGCGCTCCAGGGCGGCGTGCGCTTCGCGGGCCTGGGCGAGGGGGTAGGTGCGGCCCACGACCGGCCGCAGCTCGCCGGTCCGGAAGCGCGGCAGCGCCTTTTCGCCGAAGTCGGCGACCAGCTTCGCCTTCTGCGCCGGCGAGCGGGAGCGCAGCATGGATCCCATCACCGTCAGCCGCCGGGTGAGCAGCGCGCCCACATCCAGCGTTCCCTTCGAGCCGCCCATGGTGGAGATGCAGCAGAGCCGCCCCTGCAATCCGAGTGCGGCGACGTCGGCCTCCAGGTACGACGCGCCGACCAGGTCGAAGATCAGATCGGCGCCCCGGCCGGCGGCGCGGCGGACTGCCTCGGCCAGGCCCGTGGGCACCTCCTGCCGCGCGAGCACGTGCGTCGCGCCCAGCTCGAGGCAGGCGGCGTGCTTTCCGGGCGACGCGGTGGCGAGCACGGTGCTCGCGACGCCGCGGCAGAGCTGCAAGGCAGCCGATCCGACTCCGCTCGCCGCCGCGTGCACCACCACCACCTCGCCGGGCGCCAGCCGGCCGAGCATGAACAGGTTCAGCCAGGCGGTCAGGAACGCCTCCGGGATCGCGGCCGCCTCCGCGAAGCCCATTCCCTCCGGGATGGGCAGGGCGTGCGCCGCCGGCACGCGTGCCAGCTCGGCGTATCCGCCCCCGCCGAGGAGCGCCATCACCCGGTCGCCGCGCTGGAAGGGCGCGGCGGGCTCCAGCACCTCCCCGGCGATCTCCAGGCCCAGCGTCGCCGGCTCCCCGGGCGGAGGCGGGTAGCGGCCGAGGCGCTGCAGCAGGTCGGCGCGGTTCACGCCCGCGGCGCGCACCCGCACCAGCAGCTCGCCCGGCCCGGGCCGCGGATCGGGGACCTCGCCCAGCTCGAGCACCTCGGGCCCGCCGGGGGCCTTGACCACGATGGCGCGCATGGCGGTCCGCGATGATAGAGGAAGCGCGATGCCGTTGCGCGTCTACGACGACCGCGGCCGCGAGCTGCTGTTCATCCGCCCGCCCCGCCGCGTGGTCTCGCTGGTGCCGAGCGATACGCTGAACGTGTTCGCGCTGGGCGCCGGAGACCGCCTGACCGGCCGCACCCGCTACTGCGTGGCCCCGGAGGGCCAGGTGGACGCGCTCCCCGTCGTCGGCGGCACCAAGGACGTCGACGTCCGCGCGGTGGCCGCCTTGGAGCCCGACCTGGTGCTCTGCAACCAGGAGGAGAACTCGCGCAGCCACGTCGAGGAGCTGGCCAGGCTTCAGCTGCCGGTCTTCGTGGCCTTTCCCCGGCGCGTCGCCGACGGGCTTGCGCACCTCGCGCGCCTGGCCCGGATCCTCGGGGTCGAAGAGGGATCGCGCGACCTGCTGCGCCGCGGCCTGCGCGCGCTCCGCGCCCTCGAAACGGAGCCCCGGCCGCCGCTCGCCGCCTTCGTGCCGATCTGGATGGATCCGTTGATGACGATCAACGCGGACACCTTCATCAGCGATGCGCTCGCGCTCGCCGGTGGCCGGAACGTCTTCGCCGACCGCGAGCGGCGCTATCCGCTGCAGGCCGACCTGGGCACCGCCGAGGCGCGCCCCGCCGGCGAGCGCGACACTCGCTACCCGCGCGTCACCCTGGAAGAGGTGGCCCTGCGCGCGCCCGAGGTGGTGCTGCTCCCCGACGAGCCGCACCCGTTCAGCGAGGCGGACGCACAGGTGTTCCGCTCCCGGGTGCCGGCGGCGAAGGTCGCCTTCTGCAACGGGCGGGACCTGTCCTGGTACGGCGCGCAGAGCGTCGACGGGGTTCCCCGGCTTCGCGCGCTGCTCGATTCGCTGCGGTAATCGCGGCCGTGGGGCAGCGGTCTCATGATCTCGCCCATCCCTGACTCGCCCCGGGGCGGGCCGCGGCGCGTCACCCTGAATGAATCCGGGACGATCTGCAAGCGGGTCGACCGATGCGCGTGCTCGTTCCATGAACGCGCGACCGTACATCTGCTCCGCGGCGTGCTGGTTGTGCGCACGGCAGAGCAGGCGGATCCGGTCC
>DASWGQ010000159.1:0-5131 GCA_036393595.1 Myxococcales bacterium
AGTACAACCTGGGCGTCGTGCCCACGCCCGGCGTCGACACGGTGCAAGCCTGGATCGTCCACGATTCCAGCGTCTGCTCGGCCGTCGACGACCCCCCGGCTCCCAGCCAGCAGCTCTCGGTCCCGTCGCAGACCTCGCAGACGGGCATCCTGCTGCTGCACCTGCGCGCCGGCGAGCTGCTGCTGCCGGAAGAGACCTTCCCCGGCGGCTGCGGAAACACGACCAGCCGGGCCTCGTTGCCCTTCACCGAGTTCTTTTGCGTCCGACGGAAGACCGCGGGGCTGCTCGGCGGGAGCCCGACGGTCACCCCCAACACGCTGCCGGTCAAGTTCGCTCTCGTGCCGCCCGTCGCGCCCTCGAAGCCCGTCGCCACGCCCGGCGACTCGCACGTGCGGCTCGACTGGACGTCGAACGACTCCGGCGACCAGGTCTACGACCTGTATGTCGTTCCGACGCTTCCGACGGGCCCCGATCCGAACACGATCGACACCAGCAAGTACGCCGCGCACAACGTCAACACCACGCACGCCGACATCGATCACGACAGCGCCGGGACGTCGCTGCGCAACGGCACCCGCTACGATTCGTACGTCCGTTCGGTCGACGCGTACCAGAATGCTTCGGCGCTCTCGCCCCCGACCCTCATCGAGCCCGTGCTGATCGAGGACTTCTACTCGCACTACCGCGGCGCGGGAGGCTCGGCTTCCGGCGGCGGAGGCTGCGCGACGGGCGGGCAGGCCGGGGCGCTCGCCGTCGCCGTCCTCGTGCTCGCCGCGGCCAGGCGCAGGCGCAGGGCCGGGGCCGCCGCCCTGTTGGTGGCGCTCGCTCCCGCGGCGCGCGCGGACTGGACCGGGCTCGACCGGGCCCCGCCCCGTTGGCTGGTCGGATTCAAGATCGACCGCTACGACCCGCAGATCGATTCCGAGAAGGGGCTCGTCGCTGCGGGCCAGCAGCCCTACCACGACATCTTCCACGGGCGCGCGCCGCTGCGGTACCAACTCGAGGTGGACTACCAGGTGCTGCACCCGTTCGGCGCGATCCTGGTGGGGGGCACGCTGGGGTACTGGCAGAACGTGGGAAAGGGCATCTACGGCTCGACCTATACCGACCCCGACACGTTTGTGGTGCACCAAAAGGGCGAACAGTCCGGCGACACCGCGCGCCTCGACGTGGTGCCGTTCGGCGCCATCGTCACCTACCGCTTCGACTGGCTCGCGGACCGGTATCGCTGGTTCCCGGTGGTCCCCTACGCGCAGGCCGGCCTGCAGGCGGCGCTCTGGACTTCGTACAACGGCACCGGGAACGTGTCGACCCCGTCCGCGGGAGGCCGCGGATCTGGATGGAGCTACGGCTACACCACCGCGCTGGGCGTCGCGATCGACCTGGGCGCCATCGACGGCAGCCTCGCGCGCGAGACCTACATCGACACGGGCATCCAGCGCACCTCGGTGTTCGCCGAGTACGGCTGGACCCGGCTGAACGACTTCGGGAAGTCGGGCGCTCTCATCCTCAGCGACCGCGCCTGGCGCTTCGGCCTCTCGGTGGAGTTCTAGCTACCGGCGGCGGCCAGAATCCAGCCCGACTCGTCCGCGCTCTGAAAAAGCGCAGCGCCGCCCTATCGGCGGCGGCTGGCGAAGCGGACCAGGGGTGCCAGGTCGACCTTGTGCTGCTGCACCATCGCGGTGAGCAGCCCGCGCCCGAGGCGCGCCAGATCGGCCAGCCGCGCGATGCGGTCCACCATCCGCGAGATCCGCGCCTGCTCCCCGGGCGGGACCGCGCGCAGCAGGCGCTCGCGGGCGCGGTCGAAGATCTCCACGGCGCGCTCGATCTGCGACAGCTCCCGCTCGCGCAGCACCCGCGAGACCATCTTCCAGACGTCGGTCTCCGCCTCGAAGTACTCGCGGCGGTCGCCCGGCTTGCGCGAGCGCTTCACCACGCCCCACCGCTCGAGGTCGGCCAGCGTCATCGAGGCGGCCCCGCTGGAGATGGCCAGCCTCTCGCACAGCTCCGCGGCGCCGAGCGGCTCGCCGGTCAGGTAGAGGACCGTCCACAGGCGGCCCATCACCCGCTTGAAGCCCCAGAACTCCATCAGCGCGCCGACCGCGTCCGCGACCTCGTGGATCAGCTCGCGCTCTTCCTCCCGCGTCGCCATCTCAGGGAGTGTAGCCGCCGCCGTATTCGGCGGCGCTGGGTTTTTCATGGCGCGTCCCTCATCGGGATCAGTTCTGGCCGCTGCCGGGGCGTCGGGCATCGTCTCTTCCCTCGAGTCAGCGCGAGCGGGAGAGGAGCACTTGCGCCACCTGCGCGAGCAGGTCGCGCGTGGGGCTCTGCGGGACGGGGCCGAGCGCCTCGAGGGCGGCGTCGCGCTCCCGCTCGGCGATGCGGCGCGCGGCCCCCAGCGCGCCGGTCCGGTTCAGCTTCACCGCGAAGGCGCGCACGCGCGCCTGCTGCAGCTCCTCGGCCTCGGCGCCCTGCGCCACGAGGAGCTTGCCCAGCTCCTCGCGCAGGACCGGCAGCCGCTTGAGCGCGATGGCGAGCGGCAGGCTCGGCTTCCCTTCCGCGACGTCGGCCAGCACCGCCTTCCCCAGCGTGCTCGCGTCCGCCTCGAAGTCGAGCAGGTCGTCGGCGATCTGGAAGGCGGACCCGGCCCGCTGGCCGAACTCGCGCAGCGCGGCGACCACCGCCGGCGCCGCGCGGGCCGCCAGCGCTCCGGCCTCGCCGCACCAGGCGAAGAGCGAGCCGGTCTTCTTCGCGGCGATGGTGAGCGCGTCCTCCTGGGTGAAGTCGGTCCGGCCCCGCAGCGCGAGCTGGCGCGCCTCCCCCTCGACCAGCGTGCGCAGCGTCCGCACCAGCGCCTCGATCGCTCCGGGCGCGCGCGAGCGCAGCGCCAGGTCGAGCGAGGCGGCCAGGAGCCAGTCCCCCGCGAGCACCGAGACGCCGTTGCCGAACGCGACGCGCGGCGCCGGCATTCCGCGCCGGGTGAGCCCGTCGTCGATCACGTCGTCGTGCAGCAGCGTCGCGGAGTGCACCAGCTCGGCGACCACCGCCAAGGCGACCCGCCCGCGCGCGCGCCGCCCGGGCGCGGCCGCGCGCGCCGAGAGCAGCGTGAGCAGCGGGCGCACCCGCTTGCCGCCGGAGCGGACCAGCGCCTCGGCCGCCGGGGCCAGCTCGCGCGGCCCCCGCCGGGCGCTGCCGACGAGGAGCCTCTCCAGCCGGGGAAGCCCCTCGGCCGCCGCGGTGACGGGCAGGAGCTGCGCGGCCGAGGGACGGGCCTCGGGCCGCGCGGCCGCCTCGACGAGGTCCGAGAGGCCCGCTGAAGTGAGCGCCGCCATGTGCCTCCGGGCTGCGGAACTTTCAGAATCTTTTGAAGCAATTAACGGTCGCCGGCGCCCCTGTCAACCGCGGACGGGCGGCAGAATGCGGCGAATGGCCGCTTTCCTGGTCACCTGGAGCGCACCTGCGGTGTCATTGTCCCCAGGGCAGGTAGGGGAATATGCTCCCGCGCCCCACAGGAGGCCTCCCATGAACGTCCGCACCACGATGCTCGCGGCGCTCTCCGTCTTGTCCCTCGCCCCGGCCGCGCTGGCCTGGGATCGGGGCGAAGCGACCACCTTCGCCCGCCTGCCCTCCCCCACGAGGAACCCGGAGGGCATCGCGCTCGAGAAGAGCACGGGCGACGTCTACGTGGCCGACTTCGATGTGCGCGGCACCCGTAGCGGAGTGGGACAGGTGATCGTCTTCAGCAAGGAAGGCAATCTGCGGCGGGTGCTGGACGTGAAGAATTCGAGCCCGGCGCTGCTCGGCCTCGACTTCCACCCGACAACGCACGCGCTGTTGGTCATCGACTTCGGAATGCAGCAGGTCCTGAACGTCAATCCGGTGACTGGCGACTCGACCGTGTTCACCAAGCTGGACCCAAAGGCCGGGCCGAACGCGCTCACGTTCGACGCGGCCGGCAGCGTCTACATCTCCGATTCGTTCCAGGGCGTGATCTGGAAGACGGCGGCGGCCGGCGGCCCGGCGACCTCGTGGGCCTCCAGCCATCTCCTCACCACCACCGGCAAGCCGCCGTTCGGCGCGAACGGCATCGCCTTCAACAAGGACCGGAGCGCGATGTTCGTCGCGAACACCGGTGACGACACCATCCTCAAGATCCCGGCCGCCGGCGGCGTCGAGACCGCCGTCGAGCTCACCAACAGCATCAATGGGGCCGACGGGCTCGCGATCGACGAGCAGGACAACATCTGGGTGTGCGCGAATCAGTCGGACGAGATCGTGGTCGTCGACAAGACGGGCAAGGCGATCGCGAAGCTGGGCGACTTCGACGGCATCGGCGAGCGCGGGGAGCCGCGCGGCTTCCTCTTCCCGGCGAGCCTCGTGTTCAGCGGCGAGTTCGTGCTCGTCACGAATCTTTCCCTCGACACCACCGGGTTCGGTTTCCAGACGGTCGACACCCAGTGGACCCAGCAGGTGAAGACGCACACGGTGTCCAGGATCAAGCGGCGCATCCCGCCGGTGCACGAAGACTGATCCCAGCGTTCGATCCCGCTTGGCGTAATCTGTTGGGGGGTCGAGGGGGGAGCGAGCTCCCCCCTCGTGGAGGCGCCGGAGGCGCCGGATCGAAGAGCGTGCCGCCGGCGACTCGAGCGTGCCGCGGGTGCTTGTGCGCCCGATGGGTTTTTGCGAAGAGAGGCTCGTGCGAGCCGCGGCCGCAGTCCTTCTCGCGACCGCGCTCGCCCGCGCGGCTCGCGCCGCTCCGCCCGGCGAGCTGTTCGATCCGCTCAAGGCCATCGAGTACGACCTCTACGACTTCGCTCCCGAGGGGCAGGCGCTCTGGGAGGAGTCGCGCTGGTCCGGCAACGCGGTCCGGCTCGACCTGGGGAGCGTGACGTTGAAAGAGCTGTTCGCCGTGCAGGAGGCGCAGGCGAACCTGCGCGCGCTGCCCTGGCTCGGCTTCCACCTCGACGTGCAGGACGACCGCACCCGCGACGCGGAGGTGGCGCGTTTCTCCGCCGACGTGCTGCTGCGCATCGCGCCCGGCGTGGAGCTGGCCGTGTCCGGCACTCCCGACGTGGTGAAGCAGGACAGCGCGATCGGCGGCGCTTTGCTGATAACCAGCGCCGATCGGACG
>DASWGQ010000160.1:0-5493 GCA_036393595.1 Myxococcales bacterium
TCTACGTCGCCGCGACGCGCGCGCGAGACCTGCTGCTCCTGTCCGGCCGGGCGGCCCCGAAGGTGGAGACGTGGCGCCAGTGGATCGACCGCGCGATGCCGGACTGCGCCGGCCTGGTGCGCGTCCGTCCGGACGGCGCGACCGGGCAGCCCGAGCCGGTCTCCGCGGGCGGCGCCGCGTTGATCGACGGCGACGCCGGGCTGCTGCGCGCGGTCCTGCGCGCCGAGTCTCCGGCGGAGGCGGGTCCGGAGGGAGCGGCCGCCGCGCGGCGCGCAGGCGAGCTGGTCGCCCGGATCGAGGAGCACGCCGGCGCGCGGCCGCGCGGGACGGTCGTAGCGCCGGTGACCCAGCTTGCGGATGCGAGCGCCTGCGCCCGGAGGTACCAGCTCCTGCACGAGCTCGGCCTGGAAGAGAGACCGCACGGCGCCGGCGAGGCGAGCGCCGGCGGCGCGGCGGAGCGCGGGACGCTCGCGCACCGGCTGCTGGAGCTCGTTCCCCTCGACATGGCCGACGCCGCGGCGCGGCGCCGGGAGCTGCGCCGCCTGGTCGAGCTGGAGGGCGAGGACCCCGACTCTCCGGAGATCGGGGACGTGATGGACGCCGTCGCCGCTTTCCTCGATTCCGCCTTGGCCCGGCGGATGGCTCGCGCGGGCGCGCGGCAGCTCTTCCGCGAGCTGCCCTTCGCGCTTCGCCTCGAGGCGGGCGAGGGAGAGCCGGCCGGGCCCGACCTCGTCGTGCGCGGCCAGCTCGATGCCCTGCTGCTCGACGGGGAGGAGGCGACGGTCGTCGACTACAAGCTGTCGCGCGCGGCGGCCGCCGGGCGCTACGAGTTCCAGCTCGACGCGTATGCCGTGGCCGCGCAGGCGTTGACCGGTTCCGCCGTCCCGGTCCGCAGCGGGCTGGTGTTCCTGCGCTCGCCGGGGAGCCCCTTCGCCGCCCGCGAGGCGCCCCGCGCCGCCCAGGTGGAGGAGATCCGCCGCCGCCTGCTCTCGGCGGCGCGCACGGTGGACTCGGGCCGCCGGACGGGAGCCTGGCCCAAGGTGCAGCCGGCCCGCTGCCGCGAGCTGGAGTGCGGCTTCTTCCGCCGCTGCCATCCCGAGGAGGTGGCCTCCGAGGCTACCGGCTCCTGAACAGCGCCAGCCAGGCAGCCAGCGCGATCGCGACCAGCACCGCCGCCGCGACGAGCAGCGCCACGGGGTCCGGGGCGGATTCGCGCAACGGAGGGGACGCGCTGCTCGCGGGCGCCGATGGCGGGTTGCCGGCCGGGTTGGACGCGGGGATGCGATGCGCGTCCGCCCGCCCGGCTGCCCGTCCGCTCCTGGTGTGCCCTTTCGCCACGGCGCGGGGACAGTACACCAAGGGGCAATCGTGCACCGCGGCCGGTATAAAGACGGTCTGGCATGGCCGGGACCTCCGAGCTGATCGATTTCCGCCGCGCGTTCGTGTGGCTCCTGTGCGGCATGCTGCTGCCCAGCGTCGCGCTGATCGCGTTCGGCGTGGTGGCGGTGGTGAACGAGCGGGTGGCGGTCGAGCGCCGGCTGGAGACCGAGTACGGGGCGCGGCTGCGGACCCTGGACGCCGACCTGCGCGCCCGCCTGCAAGCCGCCGCCGATGCCGCCGCGGTGGAGTCGCTGGCGCGGGCCCAGGAAGATCGGCGCGTCCGGGAGCAGCGCGTCGCCGTCACGCCGCCCCGGCCCGAGCCGCTGCTCCTCGCCATCGCCCCAGCGCAGGCGCAGGGCGCCGACCCCGTCTTCGCCGAGGCGGTGCGCCGCGCGCAGGCCCTGCCGCCGGGCGGGCACCTGCTCGCGGCCAGCGAGGCGGCCGGAGATCGCCACCTGTTCGCGCTGGTGCGGGTTCCGGGGCAGCCGGAGCCGGGCGTGCTCGCGGCGCAGCTCGACCTGGTGGGGCTCGCGGCCGAGGTGCCCCGGCTGGCGGCCGCGCGTTTCCCGCGCGAGTCCGCCGCGTTCCGGCTGCTGCCGCCCGCCGAGCGCGGCGGCGCGACCATCGCCACGCTGCGCCGGCTGCTCAACGAGGTCGCGCCTCCGGGCCACACCACCATCGTCGCCCGGCTCCCGCTCCAGCCCCCGCTGGACGGGTTCACGCTGGCGGCGGAAATCTCCGGCGACGACCCCGCGGCCAGCCTCGCCTTCCGCAACCGCACCTGGTACATCGCGCTGCTCGCGCTCCTGTACACCGGCATCGGCGTCGGGTTCGGCCTGACCATCCGCGAGATGCGCCGGGCCTACAAGCTGTCGCGCCTCAAGACCGACTTCGTCGCCAACATCTCGCACGAGCTGCGCACGCCGCTCACCAGCGTGCGGCTGTTCGCGGAGACGCTCAAGCAGGGGCGCGCCCAGGGACCGCGCGAGGTGCAGGAGTGCCTCGACCTGCTCACCAAGGAGACCCAGCGCCTCTCCAGCCTGGTGGAGAAGCTGCTCGACTGGTCCCGCCTGGAGAGCGGCCGCAAGCTCCTGCGGCCCGAGCCCACCGAGCTACCCGAGCTGCTGGCGCACGTGGCGGACGTCTTCCGCGCGCAGCAGCTGGGCGCCACGTACGAGACACAGATCGAGCCGGACTTGCCGAAGGTTTCGCTCGACCGCGACGCCATGGCCCAGGTGGTGCTCAACCTGCTGCACAACGCGGTGAAGTTCACCGGGCCCGACAAGCAGATCCGGGTGCGCGCGCGCCGCAGGGACGGCGGCATCGCCATCGAGGTGGAGGACAACGGCATCGGCGTGCGCGAGAAGGACCGCAAGCGCATCTTCGAGCGCTTCTACCGCTCGGACGACCTGCTCTCCCGCCGCACCGAGGGCACCGGCCTGGGCCTCGCCATCGCCAAGCGGCTCGTGGAGGCCCACGGCGGCCGCATCGACGTGGAGGCCCGCCCCGGCAGCGGCTCGGTCTTCCGGGTCCAACTCCCCGCGACCGCGTAGAGCTCGCCCTGGAATCCACGGCACCCATGCATTCTTTGACGCACCGCGTCCCGCCCCGGGACGGGACGCGGTGCGTCAAAGGAGCGCGCTCGTCGGCGACGGAGCTGCCGGCGGGTTCACGCGACTCACGTCGTGGATCGCGAGCCCGAATCGACTGGCTTCTCGGCGCGCTCGACGCAGCAATCCTGCCGGATCCGTGTTCGTGCGAGCTGAGCTCCTCGCCGGCGTTGCGCGCTCGACACTCCCCCTGAAAAGCAACCGAGACCCAGGGGGGTTCGTCCTCGGACGTGGAATGCCCGACCTGGTGCTCCTCGGACCCGGCTACGGCGCACGAGGCGAGAAGTGACCGACGACCAGGTCCACCGGGACGAGTTGATGTGCGGTACATACCCGCCGTGGCCCGGGTACTGGTCATCGAGGACGATCGCGCCATCGCCCTCGGGCTGCGCCTGAACCTGCGCCGCGAAGGGCACGAGGTGGTGCTGGCCCACGACGGCGAAGGAGGGCTCGCCGAGGCGCAGAAGCCCGACGTGGACCTCGTCGTCCTCGACGTGATGCTCCCCGGCCGCAACGGGTACGAGCTGCTCAAGGAGCTGCGCCGGCGGGCGGTGCAGACGCCGGTCCTGATGCTCACCGCCAAGGGCATGGAGGGGGACAAGATCCTGGGGCTCAAGCTGGGCGCCGACGACTACCTCGCCAAGCCGTTCGGCCTGGGCGAGTTGCTGGCGCGGGTCGAGGCGCTCCTGCGCCGCCGGCCGCCGCGCGACGAGCGGGCGGCGGACCGCATCCGCTTCGGCGAGATCGAGGCGGACCTCGGCGCGCAGACCGTCGCCCGGAACGGCGCGCCCGTCGAGGTGACCCCGCAGGAGCTCAAGGTGCTGCGGCTCTTCCTCCAGTCCGGCGGCCGGGCCCTGAGCCGCGACGACATCCTGGCCCGGTGCTGGGGCGCGGAGTACGAGGGCACGCCGCGCACGGTCGACAACTTCGTCCGCTCGCTGCGCGTGAAGCTGGAGCGCGACCCCGAGCAGCCGCGCCACTTCCTCACCGTCCGCGGCCACGGCTACCGATTCGAACGATGACTCTCGCCCGCTCCGGAAGGTGACCGTCTGCCATGCGTCTACTGAATACCGATCTGCCGGGCGTCCTGCTCGTCGAGCCCGACGTGTTCCGCGACTCCCGCGGGCATTTCCTCGAGACCTTCCACGAGCGCAAGTACCGCGAGGCGGGCATCCCCTACTCGTTCGTCCAGGACAACCAGTCCCGCTCGGCGCGCGGGACGCTGCGCGGCCTGCACGCGCAGCTCCGCCACCCGCAGGGCAAGCTGATCCGCGCCCTGCAGGGCGAGATCTTCGACGTGGCGGTGGACATCCGCCCCGGCTCGCCCACTTTCGGCAAGTGGACCGGCGCCCGGCTCTCGGCGGATGACTTCCGCCAGATGTTCATCCCCCCTGGCTTCGCGCATGGCTTCTGCGTCCTGAGCGAGTCCGCCGAGGTCGCCTACAAGTGCACCGATTTCTACGACCGCTCCGACGAGATCGGCTTCCGCTGGAACGACCCCGCGGTGGGCATCTCATGGCCGATCCAAGATCCGCTGCTCTCGGACAAGGACGCCGCCCTGCCCACCCTGTCGGAGCTCCGGACCCGCCTCGGGACCTAGAGAGCCGAACGGGTAACCGCCCGGCGACGGGTCGCGCCCCTAGCGTTCACCCGTGGCATCCGGGAAGAGCTTCCCGCCGCTGCGCGTCAGCTCGACCAGCAGCGGGGCCGGGGTGAACCGGGCGCCGAACCGGTCCCGGTACGCCGAGAGGCGTTGCACCACCTGCTGCGGGCCGAGCGAGTCCGCGTAGCGGAACGGACCGCCGCGGAAGGGAGGCCAACCGAGGCCGAAGACGGCGCCCACGTCGCCGTCGCGCGCCGAGCGCAGGATCTTCTCGCCCAGGCAGTGCGCCGCCTCGTTCACCATCTGCAGGACACAGCGCTCGGCGATCTCCTCGCGCGGCGGCGAGCTGCGCTTCTGCCCACCGGGGAGCAGGTCGTAGACGCTGCGATCGACCTCCTTGTGCCCCTTCTCCTTCTCGTCCCCGTAGAGGTAGAAGCCCTTCTTCGCCTTGCGGCCGAGGCGGCCGCCCTCCGCCACCTTCTCGAATCCCTCCGGCGGCTTCATCCGCTCGCCGAACGCCTCGGACATGATGTGGGCCACCTTGCCGCCGACGTCGATCCCGACCTCGTCGAGCAGCTGCATCGGCCCGACCGGGAAGCCGAAGTCGA
Organism: Myxococcales bacterium; assembly: GCA_036393595.1. Lineage (GTDB taxonomy): Bacteria > Myxococcota > Myxococcia > Myxococcales > 40CM-4-68-19 > VBKO01. The sequence goes on from DASWGQ010000160.1 coordinate 5,202, forward strand.
CCAGCGCCGCGTCGATGTCCTCGACGGCCGCTCCCTCCAGCAGGAGCCACGACGCCTCGTTCATGTACGGCGCCAGGATCCGGCTGGTGTAGAAGCCCACGCCGTCGTTCACCACGATCACCGTCTTGCCGATGCGCTTCCCCAGCGCGACCGCGGTCGCAACGGCCTGCGGGCTGGTCCTCGGCGCGCGCACCACCTCCAGGAGCGGCATCTTGTCGACCGGCGAGAAGAAGTGCATCCCGACCACGCCCTCGGGACGGGCGGCCGGCTCGGCGATCCGGCCGATGGGGAT
>DASWGQ010000161.1:0-16974 GCA_036393595.1 Myxococcales bacterium
CGCCAGCGCGACGGCCAACACCCCCACGATGCGGAGGCCCCATTTGCGCTCGATGATCAGGTAGCAGACCATCATCGCCCAGGCGACGAAGTTCAGCACGTCGAACAGGTTCGTGTAGGGCGGGTGCGAGAGCATGTACCAGAACCGGTCGTAAGAGCTGAGGACGTCGCCCGTCGCCTGGCGCGCGAGGATCTCGATCCGCCCCGCCGCCACCCAGCGCGTGACCAGGTACGCCGTGTGCGCCGTCACCGCCAGCGCGGCGAGCGCGGTGGCAGCGCGATCGAGCTTCAGCTTCTGGACGGCGAGCCGGGCGGCGTACCCCACGAACGCGGCGGCGTATGTCGCGACCGCGACGATGCGCAGCCACCAGCCGAAATCGAGCAGGCCCTGGATCGATTCCACTCGAGACCTCCGCGGATCGGTCATCCTACGGCGTTCGCGGCGGGGTGGGGCGCCACGATGCCGCACCCCTCCCGCGGAACGCTCAGAGCGATTTGAGGAATTCCACCAGGTCGGACTTCTGCGGGCCGGACAAGCCCAGCTTGAGAGCCGAGTCGTAGTGGTCGACCACGGCATTCAGCGTCGCGAACCGGCCGTCGTGGAAGAAGCCACCCTTCGCTCGCGTGAACAGGCCCCGCAGAGGGGTGGTGCGGTAGCGTCCGTCGGGCGATCGGCTCGCCTGGAAGTCGTCGATCCCGATCTCCGCGCCGGTATGCATGTTCCAGCCGGGCTCGGTGTAGAGCGGTGCCACGTGGCACTGCGCGCACTTGGCGGCGAACACCTGCTGGCCGCGTCTCGCCGCGTCCTCGTCGAAGCTGTCCTCCGGCGGGCGCGGCGCCTGGAGGCTCAACTGGTAAGCGTGCAGGGCGGCGAGCTTGGAGGTGACCAGGTCGGGATCGGCTTTCACGTGCCCGAAGCGCGCGCGAGCGGCGACAGGGAATTTGCTCGCGTCGTCCAGCCGCGGGTCATAGAAGTTTCCCTTCCCGTGCATCTCGAGAATCGCGACGAAGGCATTCCAGTAGGGGATGCTTCCCCAGCCCGTATAGGTGTGCAGGTTCACGCCGGCGAGGCCGAACGCGGCGGGAATGAGCGTCGCGGCGGACTTGCCGTCGGGCCGGAACGCCTTGCCGTCCAGGAACAGCTCGGCGTCGAACTTCCCCGGGCCCCAGCTGGCCAGCACGGCGCGGACGGTCTTCTCGTCCACCCCGAGGAGCTTCGCGACGGGCGACAGGTCGGGCGAAAGGCCCACGATGGCGCCGACGTTCAGGTCGCGGTTCGGCCAGCCGTCCAGGCGATGCCCGATGCCGGGCGCGAAAGAGTTGTCCACCGTCGAATGGCAGAAAGCGCACTGGATGCCGAGGGTGCGCAGTCCTCCCTTGCCGTCGGAGAACCCGGTCACGCCGACCACCGCGTTCGAGGTCAAGAGAGCTATGGTCACGGCCGGGTCGTCGAGGTTCACCTTGCCGGCCTCGAGCGCATCGACAGTCGCCTTGGACAGCGCGTCGACGTCGACCTTGAGTCCTACCGCGAGCGCGGTCTTCGGGCTGACGCCGGGACCCACGCCGCCGTGCGCGGAGCCCTCGATGGCCTGGTGCAGCCGCAGTGTTCCGCCCCAGAAATCCTCGTCGCCGAAGGTGTCGAAGCGGAAGATGTGGCGTCCCTCGCTCAGGCGAAAGCGGCGCGGGTGATCGTCGTCCCGGTCATGGTCCATCGCCGGGGCCGAGCGCTCGTCCGCGCCGGCGGCGGTGGTATCGAAGGATGAAGCGTTGTTCTTGCAGCCGATCGCAGCGAGCAGCGCGATCGCGGGCGTGAGCTGGCGCATGGGGGCCTCCTTGCAGCGGTCGTGCGGCTGCATCAAAATAGAGTTCACATCTTCGGCAAGGTCACACTCGCGAAACCCTTTTGCAGCTTGAGACTCCGACCATGGACAGAGAGGTGTCCTTGAACGCCCGCAAGCTTCTGGCCGAGGTGATGGGTCCTCTCGACGACGCCGAGCTGGTGCGGCGTATCCGGGGCGGCGAGACTGCGCTCTTCGAGCTGGTCATGCGGCGCTACAACCAGCGCCTTTTCCGCTTGTTGCGCGCGCTCCTGCGCGACGACAGCGAGGCCGAGGACGTGCTCCAGGACGCCTACGTACGCGCCTACACGCACCTCGACCAGCTGGACCAACCCGAACGGCTCGCCTCCTGGCTGACTCACATCGCGGCGCACGAAGCCAAGGCGCGCCTGCGGCGGCGCGGCCGGTTCGTCGATCTCGAGGAGGTGCCCGTGCGCGCGATGCCCTCTCCCTCCATCGATCCGGAGCAGCAAGCCCTCGGCAAGCAGCTGCGAGAAGTGCTCGTCTCGGCCATCGACGAGCTGTCCGTCGGGTATCGGACGGTCTTCGTGCTGCGCGACGTGGAGGGGATGTCCACCGCGGAGGTGGCGGGGTCGCTCGGCCTCTCCGAGCAGGCGGTGAAGATGCGCCTGCACCGCGCGCGTGCGGCATTGCGCCACGGCCTTTTCGACCGCATCGGCGCCGCCGCGCTGCCCCCGTTCGCCTTCGCCGGCGAACGCTGCGATCGCATCGTGGCCGGCGTGATTGCCCGGCTTCAGCTCGCGACGCCCTGACAGCCCGGGCAATCATCTTTCGGGGTCGCGATCGGGGGGTGGTGCGGCGTGGCGAGGGAGGTCCGGTCCGAGTGGCCCCCTCAGCGCCCCGGCCGGGGCGCGCAGCCGGAGCCCCAAGGAGTCGACCGGCGCCCGTTTCAAGTATCCCTTGTGCCCCGCCGAGAACCCGGCTGCAACGAGCAGCGGGCCCAGCGCCGAGGAGTGCACCGGCTCTCCGTCCACCCGGGAGATGAGCAGCGCGCGCCGCCTGCCGGAGTCGACCAACCGGGCCAGCGCGTTCGCCAGGGCGCGGCCGCGGCGCGTGCGCCCGGGCTCCTCGGCGGGCAGGAAGGTGAGCAGGTTCTGCTCGGCGCGGCCGAGCCAGGCCAGAAGCTCGCCGCCCACCAGCACGACGTGGGCACCGGCGGCGCGCTGCGGGCGCGCGCCCTCGCCGTCCGCGCCGCGCGAAGGCCACGGGAGCATCGCCCCGTACGGGTTCGATGGATCGGTCGCCGCGAGCACCGCCGTCTCGGGCTCCTCCGGCGGGTCGCGCAGGGCGCGCAGCCGCTCGTCGGCTCCGGGCAGCGCGAACTGCGTGGCGCCCAGGCCGGCGACGAAGTAGCCCCGCCGGGCGCGGCCCGATTCCTCCATCGCCTTGAGCACGTCGTACACGGCGGCGAACCCGCCCTGGACGCCTTCGGCGTGGACGGCCTCGCGCGTGAGCACGCCGTAGCGCGAGAGCAACACTTGCGCGAGCGCCATCGACCGCTCGGTCGGCGTGCCCGACGGCTGCGGGAGGAGGGACCAGCGCCCCTCGCTGCCAGCCGGGCCCAGGCGGCGCGTCCGGAACGCGGGCGCCGCGCCCCGCTCGCGGCGCGACCGGTCGGGCGGTCCGCGCAGGTAGCTGCGCAGCGGCGCCAGCGTGTCGTTGGTCACCTCGCCTGCCCAGACCAGGGACCAGATCGCCTCGAGCAGGTCCTTCGGGAACGCGGCCGTCGCCTGCTGCAGATCGCCGAAGAAGCTGGCGCCGCGCTTCGAGAGGATTTCGCGGACCCGCACCGCCAGCTCGCCTTCCGCCTGGCGCGGCGGCGGCGCGAGCAGCCGGTAGTGGTCGGCGAGATACAGCGCGATGCGGCCGTCGCGCGGTCCGATCGGATCGATCCCGCGCCAGACCACCTCGCCCGCGGAGCAGAGCAGGTCGACGTCGGCAGACTTGAACGGCTCGATGCGGGCGGGCAGCACCTCGCCCTCCAGGGCGCTGGCCGGGACCGGCGCGCCCTGGATCTGCTCGATGGCGCCGAGCAGGGCATCCACGCCCCGCCGGGGATGGGCGACTCCTTGCCAGTCGAGCTGCAGCCGCGAGAGCGCCGGCTGCTCGACGGGCTCCACCTGCTTGCGCAGCTTCGCCAGCGATCTGCGCCGCAGGCCGCGCAGCACCTCGGCGTCGCACCACTCGCGCCCGCGCGCTCCGTCCGGGTAGCGCGCCGCCGCGAGCGCCGCGGGCAGGAACTCGCCCTGCAGGACGCGGTCCTGTCCCTCCAGCCGCTCCAGCGCCAGCACCACCGGCGAGGCGCCCAGCCCGAGCCGACGGGCGACGTCTTCCGGGCGGAACGGGCCATGCGTGCGCGCGTAGCGGGAGACGAGGTCCCCCAGCGCGTCCTGCACCGGCTCGAGCAGCTCGCGGGGGATGTCCTGAGGCGGCGGGATCCCCAGCGCGTCGCGCAGGCGGGCGGCGTCCTCCGCGGCGGCCCAGCGCTGCTCGCCGGCGATGGTGACCGGGAAGGCGCGGTGCTCCCGCTGCAGCGACTCGAGCCACTCGTGGACCGACGCGTCCGGCGCGCTGCGTGCGGCCAGCTCGCCGGCGGTCAGGTCGCCCAGCCCGAGCAGCAGGTCGTGCGCCGCGTCGGCGTGCTTCGCCGGGTAGCGGGCGTCGAGCCTCTGCAGCGCGCGCTCGAGCTGCTCCACGGCGCCGGGATCGAGCAGCTCGCGCAGCTCCGCCTCGCCGAGCAATTCGCGGAGCTGGGCCTGGTCCACGCTGAGCGCCTGCGCGCGCCGCTCGGCCTGGGGCGCATCGCCGTCGTAGATGAAGTTCGCGACGTAAGAGAAGAGCAGCGAGGAGGCGAACGGCGAGGGCGTGCGCGTGTCGGCAGTCACCACCCGCACGCGAAGGTCCTGCACCCGCCGCAGCAGCTCGGTGAGCCCGGGCAGATCGAACACGTCGCGCAGGCACTCGCGGTACGTCTCGAGCAGGATGGGGAAGCTGCCGTACCGCTGCGCCACCGCGAGCAGGTCCGCCGCGCGCTTGCGCTGCGCCCACAGCGGGCTGCGCCTGCCGGGATGCCGCCTGGGCAGGAGCAGCGCGCGCGCCGCGTTCTCGCGGAAGCGCGCGGCGAAGAGCGAGGTCCCGCCCAGGCTGCGGGTCACGATGTCCTCGATCTCGTCCGGCGGGGGGAAGAACAAGTCGGGCTGGGGCGGCTCGTCGGACTCCGGCAGGCGGAAGACCATGCCGTCGTCCGAGTACATGCTCTCGATTTCCGTCTCGCGGTCGGCCTTGAGCCGCGCCACCACCGCCGTCGCCCAGGGCGCGTGCACGCGCGCCCCGAACGGGGTCAGCACGCACACGCGCCAGTCGCCCACCTCGTCGACGTAACGCTCGACCACCACGGCGCGGTCGGAGGGCACCTCGCCGGTCGCCTCGACCTGCTCGCGCAGGTACTGCACGAGGTTCCTCGCCGCCCGCTCGTCGAGCCCGTGCTGATCGCGCAGCCGCCGCTCCGCCTCGGCCGGCTTCGCCGCGGAAAGCTCGCGCGCGAGCTTGCCCACCACCTGGCCGAACTCGAGCGGCCGCCCGGGCCGGTCGCCGTGCCAGAAGGGCATCTTGCCCGGCTCGCCGGGCGCGGGGCTCACCAGCACCTTGTCGTGCGTCACCTCTTCCACCCGCCAGCTCGAGGCGCCCAGCACGAACACCTCGCCCGGGTGCGTCTCGAAGACCATCTCCTCGTCCAGCTCTCCGACGCGCCGGGAGGTCTTGCCCGTAGGCTCGCCGAGCAGGAACACGCCGTAGAGGCCCCGGTCGGGGATGGTCCCGCCGTTCACCACCGCGACGCGCGCGGCTCCCTCGCGGGCGCGCACCGTGCCGGCGACGCGGTCCCAGGAGAGCCGCGCCTTTAGCTCGGCGAACTCGTCCGACGGATAGCGCCCGCTGAGCATGTCCAGCACGCCGTCGAAGGAGGGCCGCGGCAGCTCGGCGAACGGCGCCGCCCGCCGGACCAGCCCGTACAGCTCGTCCACCTTCCACGGCCGCTCGGCGCAGGCCGCGACGATCTGCTGGGCGAGCACGTCCAGCGGATTGCGCGGATAGAACGTCTCCTCCACCTGCCCCGCCGCCATCCCCTGGGCGGCCGCCGCGCTTCCGAGCAGATCGCCCCGGTGCTTGGGGAAGACGATCCCCCGCGGCACTCCGCCGACCTGGTGCCCGGCGCGCCCGATGCGCTGCAGGCCGGAGGCGATGGACGGCGGCGCCTCGATCTGCACCACCAGGTCGACGCTGCCCATGTCGATTCCCAGCTCCAGCGAGCTGGTCGCGACGATGCAGGGAAGCTCGCCCTTCTTCAGCCGCTCCTCGATCTCGGCCCGCTTCTCCCGCGCCACGCTGCCGTGGTGCGCGAGCGCGATCTCGGTCCCGGCCAGCTCGTTGAGCGCGCCCGCCAGCCGTTCCGCGAGGCGGCGCGAGTTGACGAAGATCATGGTGGAGCGGTGCGCGCGGATCAGCTCCACCAGCCGCGGGTGGATGGAAGGCCAGATCGACCGCCGCTGCCTGCCTCCCACCGGGCCCGAGGGCAGCTCCTCGAGCTGGCCGATCTGCCGCATGTCCTCGACCGGCACCTCGACGCGGAGGTCGAACTGCTTCTTGCTTCCGGCGTCGACCACCTCCACGGGCCGGGCACGCCATTTCTTCCCCGAGGGCTCGCCCCCGCCGAGCAGGCGCGCCACCTCGTCCAGCGGGCGCTGCGTGGCGGAGAGGCCGATGCGCTGCAAGGGCTCGCGCCCGCCGCGCAGCGCCTCCAGCCGCTCGAGCGAGAGGAAGAGGTGCGCGCCGCGCTTGCCGGTGACCATGGCGTGGATCTCGTCCACGATCACGGTCTCGACCGAGCGCAGGGTCTCGCGCGCCTGCGAGGTGAGTATCAGATACAGGGACTCCGGAGTGGTGATGAGCACGTCGGGCGGCGCGCGGAGCATCTGCGCTCGCTCGCTCGCCGGCGTGTCGCCGGTGCGGATGCCCACCCGTGGCAGGTGGAAGGAGGCGCCCGTCCGCTCGGCCTCCGCCGCGATGCCGGCGAGGGGCGCGCGCAGGTTGCGCTCCACGTCGACCGCCAGCGCCTTGAGGGGCGACACGTAGAGGACCCGGCACCGCGCGCCCTTTTCCGGGGCCGGCGTGAACATCAGCTTGTCGATCGCAGTCAGAAAGGCTGCGAGCGTCTTCCCGGACCCGGTCGGCGCGAGGAGCAGGGTGCTCCTTCCCGACAGGATGGGAGGCCAGCCGAGCACCTGCGCGCGGGTGGGAGAGGCAAAGGAGGCCTCGAACCAGCCCCTTACGGGCGGCCTGAATTCGCTGGGTGGGGAAGTCCGCAACGTTTCCGCGCCGTTGCGCTACATGTGGCCGGCGTCCGAGAGTGAACGATGCGTCATAACGCCGCGAACCGAAATCAGCAACAGAACCGGGCGTTGTGCATCAAAGAAAGCGTTGGTGAGACAATGGCAGCTCGGGGGTCTTCCAGGGGTCGGGATCGTTGGGAGGGCTCGGGCGTTGTAGGCAGCATTAGGGGGAAAGGAAGGAACGGAGAGAAATGCGCGACCGCAGCGAGTTCGATGACCTTGCGCCGCTGATCAAGCTGATCAGGGCCCATCCCCCGTTCGACCGGGAGACGGAGCTCAAGGTCACTCGGCGCGCCCGCAAGGGCGACAAGCGCGCGCAGGAGCAGCTGGTGGTCCACAACTTGAGCCTGGTCATCTCGGTGGCGCGCAAGTTCATGGGGCGCGGCGTCCGGCTGGAGGACCTGGTCCAGGAAGGGAACTACGGGCTGCTCAAGGCCATCGAGCACTTCGACCCGGAGAAGGGGAACCGCTTCTCGACCTACGCGGTGTGGTGGATCCGCGCGTACATCACGCGCTGCCTGAAGGACGGGCCCAGCGCGGTGCGCCGGACCATGCCCAACGGCGGCCTGCCGCCGCGGGACATCTCGCTGGAGGAGTCGCTGGACCCCGAGGGCGAATCGACCCACCTCGACCGGCTGAGCGACGACGGCCCGACGCCGGACGAGCAGATCATCCGCGCCGAGCGCCAGGAGAACGTGCGCAACGCCCTCGGGCGGGTGCGCAAGCGGATGGGCGAGCTGGCGTGGGACATCTTGAGCGACCGCCTGACGCAGGACGATCCGCGGACGCTGGAGGACCTCGGCAAGCAGTGGGGCCTCTCGCGCGAGCGCGTCCGGCAGGTGGAGAAGAGCACGCGCAACTTCCTCAGCCGGTACCTGGCCGACTTCGAAGAGGCGGCCTAGTCGCCGCCGATAGGGCGGCGCTACGCTTTTAGAGCGGCGGCGAGGCGGCGAGGAGAAGGGCGCGAATGGAGGCGCGTTCCCGGAAAGGGGACGCGCCTTTCGTTTTTTTTGCGGCCCGTTTCCTTCCCGGAAGCGCGGATCCGGGCTACCACCGCCCGATGCGCCGCCTCGTCCTCGCGACCGTCCTGCTCGCGTCCGCCTGCGCCCGCGACGCGCGCCCGGAGCGGAAGCCGGGGAAGCTCGTCCCCGCCCTGCTGGTCCTCTGCGCGATCGAGTCTCCCTCCGCCAAGGCGGGAGGCGCCTCGCTTCCCGACATGTCCGCCGACTTCCAGGTCGATGCGCGCGGCAAGGTGCGCGAGGTCCATATCCAGGGGGGCGGCCCTTACGCGAAGGCGCTCAAGCGCCACCTGGAGTCGTGCGAATACCAGCCGGCGACGAAAGACGGGAGACCGGTGGCCACTCGCCGCGCGGCCTTGTATGGGGGGTACCAGTAGCTCCCCGAGGTAGTCCGCATCGGCCCAGCTGTCTGTGTTCCATTGTGGGGAAACCTCCGCACCAAGGGTACGCATCCACCACCCCGGCCTGTGCTACCAAGGCATGGGATGGCGAAGGTGCCACAAGGGTCCGCGGCGGTCCTCCCGGACGATGCGCTGCCCATCACCCGGCGGCTGAGCGTCGTCGCCGAGCGCTTCGAGGAAGGCCTGCGCCCGCGCGTGGGCAAGCTGCTGCAGGCCGCCAAGGAGGCCACCCGGCAGCTCGCCGAGGTCGACCTGGTGCGCTTCGAGGCGGACGCGGAGGAGGGCACCCACTCGCTCGCCGTCTGGGAGGAAGTCGCCCCGGTGATGGGCCAGACGGTGGAGAGCGTCAACCGCCTGATCGCGGTGGCCAACGAGGTCTTCCCGCCGCCGGACCAGCCGGATGCCCCCGACAACCTGGACGACGCGTTCGGCCCCTCCAGCGGGCAGCCTCTCCCCGAGGTGGAGGTGGTCGAATCGCAGGAGCAGGGCATTGCGCGTACCGTCTTCGCCATCTGCGGCGTCCTGCGCCAGGACGTGGCGCGGCTCGGCGAGCGGCTACGGAACCCCACCGTCGTCGCCGACCCCTGGAACCTGATCGCCGACCTGCTCGAGTTCCGCGGCCGGCTGCGCGCGGGGATCGGCGAGATGATCTTCGACGTCGCCGCCCGAGTCGACGAGCTGACCCGCGCGGACATCGTCCCCGGATACGCCGAGGACCTGGTCCAGGCGGTGCTGGTGCGCCAGGCCGCCACCAACCTCGCCTTCCTCTTCCGCGGGCACGCCAAGCGCATCGCGCAGGCGCCGGAGGACCGGATCGCCGCCGCGTTGCAGGACGCTCTGCGCGACGTGCACGCCTTCACCCGCACGCGCGCGCTCCAAGCCCTGCGCACGTACGACAAGCGGATCTTCTTGGAAGCGCGCGCGCAGATGCACCAGCTCGCCCGCGAGAAGGCGCCCCGCGCGCGCGAGATCAAGCAGGCGGCGGAGAACGTGGCGCGGTTCCTGGAGTCGCTCTCGGTGATCAGCCGGCGCGAGAACCTGCGCCTTCACGACCGCGAGCAGCTCGCGGCGTCGGGCCGCGCGCTGGAGTTGGCGCGCCAGCGGCTCGCCCAGCCGCCCCGCGCGCGGATCGCGCTCCTCGAGGCGGTCCGCGCCGCGTCGGCGCTCTACGGGCGCGACGCGCAGCTCGACCCCTACCTGCGCGCGCAGCGCCACTTCCCCGCCGACTGGCTGGCCGATCCCGAGCTGCCGGCCGAGATCGAGCGCCTCGCCGGGCTGCTCGGCGCCGTGTCGCCGCCGTAGATCACCACCCTTGACGGCGCGCGGCCTTGCAGGCACAAGGCCCGGCGCTGCCCAGCACTCCCGCGGCCCGCCGCGTATCTCGAGGAGCCGACATGAAGCGATTCGCCGCCTTCTGCCTCGCCGCCGCGCTGCCACTCGCCGCCCGGGCCGACGAGGGCATGTGGACGTTCGACAACTTCCCCAGCGCGAAGGTGGCGAAGAAGTACGCCTTCGGCCCCGACGGGAAGTGGCTCTCGGAGGCGCAGCTCTCCTCGGTGCGGCTGGCCGGAGGCTGCTCGGGCTCGTTCGTCTCGCCCGAGGGGTTGGTGATGACCAACCACCACTGCGCGCACAGCTGCATCGAGCAGCTCTCCACCAAGGAGAAGGATTTCGTGAAGGAGGGCTTCTACGCGGCGACGCTCGCTCAGGAGGTGAAGTGCCCGGAGATCGAGCTGAACCAGCTGGTCGCGATCTCCGACGTCAGTGAGCGGATGCACTCCGCCACCCAGGGGCTGGAAGGCCAGAAGTTCGCCGAGGCGCAGCGGGCCGGGATGGCGCGGATCGAGAAGGAGTGCGCCGGCGACGACGACAAGGTCCGCTGCGACGTGGTGACGCTGTACCACGGCGGGATCTACGACCTCTACAGATACAAGCGCTTCCAGGACGTGCGGCTGGTCTTCGCCCCCGAGCTCGCCATCGCGTTCTTCGGCGGCGACCCGGACAACTTCAACTTTCCCCGCTACGACCTGGACGTCTCGTTCGTCCGCGCTTACGAGGACGACAGGCCGGCCAAGACCGAGCACTACTTCAAATGGTCGACGACGGGCGCGAAGGAGGGGGACCTCACCTTCGTCTCCGGGCACCCCGGCGGCACCGACCGCGAGCTGACGCTCGCCCAGCTCAAGTTCCAGCGCGACGTCGCGCTGCCCGAGGCGCTCTTCGCGCTCGCCGAGTACCGCGGGGCGCTCACCATGTACACCAATCTCGGCGCCGAGCAGCACCGCACCGCCGAGGCGGAGCTGTTCGGCATCGAGAACAGCTACAAGGCGCTCAAGGGCCGCTACGAGGCGCTGATCACCGACACGCTGTGGAACGACAAGGCGCAGCGGGAGCAGAAGCTGCGCGCCACGGTGAAGAAGGACCGCGCCATGCAGAAGCAATACGGCGCCGCCTGGGCCATGGTGTCCAAGGCGGTCGACGGGTACAAGCCCAGGCGCAAGGAGTACCAGTACATCGAAGGCGCCTCGCCCGGGCGCCCCGGCGGGTTCCGCTCCCGCTACTTCACCCTCGCGAAGACGCTGGTGCGGGCCGCGGACGAACTGGGCAAGCCCAACGAGAAGCGGCTGCCCGAGTTCCGCGATTCGAACCTTCCGGCGGTGAAGCAGGCGCTTTTCTCCGCCGCGCCCATCTACGACGAGTTCGAGACGTTCCGGCTCGGCTACGGCCTGGTCAAGCTGCGAGAGGAGCTGGGTGCCGACCACCCGTTCGTCAAGAAGGTGCTGGGGAAGAAGTCTCCGCAGGAGCTGGCCAAGGAGCTGATCGCCGGCGCGAAGCTGAAGGACCTCGAGCTGCGCAAGAAGCTGTGGGAGGGCGGCAAGACCGCCGTGGACGCTTCGGACGACGCTTTCGTCCAGCTCGCGAAGCTCACCGATCCGGATGCACGCGCCGTGCGCAAGTGGCACGACGAGGTGATCGAGCCGCCGGAGAAGAAGGGCGCGGAGCTGATCGCGAAGGCGAAGTTCCAGGTGGAAGGGACGAGCAGCTACCCCGACGCGACCTTCACCCTGCGCCTGAGCTACGGCTCGGTCGAGGGGTACGAGGAGAAGGGCCGCCGCGTGAACCCGATCACCGCGATGGGCGGCGCCTTCGAGCGCGCCACCGGCCGCGAGCCGTTCGCGCTGCCGAAGAGCTGGCTGGTCGCCAACCAGGACGGGCGGATCAACCTCGGGACGCCGTTCGACATGGCCACCTCGAACGACATCATCGGCGGGAACTCCGGATCGCCGGTGTTCAACAAGAACCTGGAGGTCGTCGGCCTCATCTTCGACGGGAACATCCAGTCGCTGGGCGGCGAGTACGGATTCGACCCGACGGTGAACCGCGCCATCTCGGTCTGCAGCCCCGCGCTGCTCGAGTCGCTCGACCGCATCTACGGCGCGAAGCGGATGGTCGCCGAGCTGAAAGGCGGCGCGAGCCAGGCTGGGCCGAGATAGCCGATATGGAGGACCAGCAGCGCCGCCCTATCCGGCGGCGGCTGGCCCGTCCATTGACCGCGCGCGCGCCCGTCGTTAGTGTCCTGACCCCCTCAGGAGAAGCAGCCATGCGCGCAGAATGGGTCGAGAGCCGGCGCGGCCGTGCGAACGTCACGCAGATGCACTTCGCGCGGCAGGGCGTGGTCACGCAGGAGATGCAGCACGTCGCCCGCCGCGAAGGCTTGCCCGCGGAGCTGGTGCGGAGCGAGGTCGCCCGCGGCCGGATGATCATCCCGGCCAACGTGAACCACCCCGAGCTGGAGCCGATGGCGATCGGCATCGCGGCGAAGTGCAAGATCAACGCGAACATCGGAAACAGCCAGATCGTCAGCGACGTGGACGGCGAGTTGGTCAAGCTGCGCGCCTGCCTCAAGCACGGCGCCGACACCGTGATGGACCTCTCCACCGGCGGCGACATCCCGCACATCCGCGACGTGCTCCTGCGCCACAGCACCGTCCCTCTGGGCACCGTGCCCACCTACGAGGCCATCGAGCGCGTCAAGCGCGTCGAGGAGCTGACCGCGCGCGACCTGCTGGACATCGTCGAGGAGCAGGCGAAGCAGGGCGTGGACTACATGACCATCCACGCGGGGATCCTGCGCGACTTCCTCCCGCTCGCGCAGCACCGCATCACCGGCATCGTCTCGCGCGGCGGCGCCCTGATGGCCCAGTGGATGATGGCCAAAGGCCTGGAGAACCCCTGGTACACGCACTTCGACGACCTGTGCGAGATCTTCAAGGCGTACGACGTGAGCTTCAGCCTGGGCGACTCGCTGCGGCCCGGCTGCCTGGCCGACGCCTCCGACGAGGCGCAGTTCGCCGAGCTGCGGGTCCTGGGCGAGCTGACCCGCCGGGCCTGGGAGCACGACGTGCAGGTGATGATCGAAGGCCCTGGCCACGTCCCGATGGACCAGATCGAGATGAACATGAAGATCGAGCAGGAGGTCTGCCACGAGGCGCCCTTCTACGTGCTGGGTCCCTTGGCCACCGACATCGCGCCCGGCTACGACCACATCACCAGCGCCATCGGCGCGGCGCTGGCCGGCTGGCACGGCGCCTCGATGCTCTGCTACGTCACGCCCGCCGAGCACCTCTCGCTGCCCAACGCCGAGGACGTCCACCAGGGGATCATCGCCTACAAGATCGCCGCGCACGCGGCCGACGTGGCGCGCCAGCGGGCCGGAGCGCGCGACCGCGACGACGCGCTCTCCCGCGCCCGCTACGCCTTCGACTGGCGCGAGCAGTTCCGGCTGTCGCTCGACCCCGAGGCGGCCCAGGCGAAGCACGACGAGACGCTGCCGCACGACGCCTTCAAGACGGCCGAGTTCTGCGCCATGTGCGGCCCGAAGTTCTGCTCGATGAAGGTGCACACGCACCTGGCCGACAAGGACCTCCCGGCCGTCACCGAGCGCGCCGACGCGCAGCTGGTCGCCGAGTCGCTGGCGTTCGCCCGGCGCTCCGCGATTCCGCGCACCGGCAGCGTCGCGCAGCCTTCGCCGGTCGCGCTCGGCCGCAAGGCGTCGCCGGCCGGGGCGGCCGCAGCGGGCGCGGCGCTCGCCAAGGCCGAATGAGCGAAGCCCAGGTCGTCCCGCCCGACCTGGCCATCGAGACGCACGCGCTGACCCGCCGGTTCGGCGCGCAGCTGGCGGTGGACTCGATCGATCTGCGCGTGCCCCGGGGGAGCTTCTACGGCTTCCTGGGCGAGAACGGCGCCGGCAAGAGCACCACCATTTCCATGCTCACCGGGCTGCTCGCGCCGACGGCGGGCGCCATGCGCGTGCTCGGGCGCGAGGTTACGGGCGACGCGGCCGAGGTCAAGCGCCGGATCGGCGTGGTGCCCGACGGCATGCTGCTGTTCGACCGGCTCACCGGGCGCGAGCACCTCCTCTTCGTCGCGCGGCTCTTCGGGCTGTCGCGCGCCGAGGCCGGGCGCCGCGCCGACGAGCTGCTGGAGGCGATGGAGCTGGCGCAGGACGCGCGCAAGCTGATCGCGGACTACAGCTTCGGGATGAAGAAGAAGCTCGGCCTCGCGGCGGCCCTCATCCACGGGCCCGAGCTGCTGTTCCTCGACGAGCCGTTCGAAGGCGTGGACGCGGTGGCCAAGCAGTCGCTCACCGCGCTGCTCTCGGGCCTGGTGCGGCGGGGCAGGCTGACGGTCTTCCTCACCTCGCACGTCCTGGAGGTGGTGGAGCGGCTCTGCACCCACCTCGGGGTCATCCACAAGGGCCGCCTGGTGGCGCAAGGGACGCTGCGCGAGGTGGTGGGGGAGGCCCCGTCCCTGTCGGACGCGTTCGTCCAGCTCGTGGGCGAAGGGCGCGGCGGCCCTCGTGCGCTGAGCTTCCTGCCGTGATCGGGCGGCAGGCCGGCGCGCTGGTCTGGCTGCGCGCGACGCTCTGGCGGCGCCGCCTCTTCCAGCAGCGCCAGTGGGGCCGGCTGGCCATCTCGCTCCTCGGGATCGGCACGGGCGCCGTGCTCAGCGTGTCCATGGCGTTCCTGCTCGTCCAGTACGGCGAGCAGCTGCGCAACCGCCCGCAGCTCGTGGCGGAGCAGGGAGGCGCGCTGGCGCTCTTCGCGACCTGGCTCACCTCGGCGCTGCTCGCGCGCGTCTGGTTCGCGTTCCTTCCCCGCGGGCAGACGCCGTTCCTCGATCCGCGGCGCTTCCTCGCCTTCGCCGTGCCCGCGCGGCTGGTGTCGGCGCTCAACTTCGCCGCGCAGCTCCTCGATCCGGCGTGGCTCTTCTTCTGGCCCATGCTGGCGGGAATCGCCTGGGCGGCGGGACGGCTGCCCGGAATGCCCGGCGCCTTTGCCCTGCTCTGCGCCGAGGCGCTCAGCGTGTGGGCCGTGGCGGGCGTGCTTCACCTCGCCGCGGCCTTCGCCGGGGCGCTCGACTCGCGGCTCCTGCTCCGGCGCGCCTTCTCCGTCGTCCTGGCGCTCCTCGCGGCCGCGGGCGTCCAGCTCGCCACGCGCCCGGATCGTCCCGGGCTCCCGTCGGCCTTCGCGGCCGAGCACTGGAGGGCCGTCGCCTTCACCCCGCCCGGCTGGGCGGCCGAGATGGTGCGCGAGGTGGCCGCGCGCCGTCCGCTGCGCGCGCTGTTTCCGGCGCTGCTCCTCGTCCTGCTCGGCGCCGCGTGCGGCGTCCTGGCCCACAAGCTGTCGGCGCACGAGGCCCTGCGCCCCGTCGAGTCGGGCACCGCGCGCGGACCGCGGAGGAGCGCGGCGGGCTGGAGGCTGCCGCTCTTGCCGGAGTCGGTCTCCGCCGTCCTGGAGAAGGAAGCGAAGACGGTGCTCCGCATCGGCTGGCTGCAGATCGTCCTGGTCCCGATCGGATTCCTCCTGCTGCGCGCCGTCTTCCTCGACCCGCGCGGCGGGAGTTGGATCGAGCGCCGGCCGCTCCTCTTCGCCGCGGTGTACGCCCACCTGGGCGTGCTGGAGCTCGCGACCAATCTCTTCGGCCGCGACTTGGACGCGGCGCGCGCCTGGTTCCTCTGGCCGGTGCCCCCGCGCACGCTGATCGCCGCGAAGAACCTGGTCGGCTACGTGCTCTCCCTCTGCATCTTCGCGGGTCTGGTCGTGGTGGCGCGCGCCACCGGGCCGGTGACGCCGGCGCAGGTGGCCATCGGGTTCTGCGCCCACCTCGCGACCTTTCCGCTCCTCGCCATGCTCGGCAACGTCGCGAGCGTCCTGTGGCCGGTGCCGGTCCGCGGGATGCACCTGCGGCGCGTGCGCGGCTCGGGCCCCGTGGGCGCGCGGCTCGGCGCCCTGGCCGCGCTCGGCGCGGCGGCGTGGGCGCCCTGGCTCGTCTCGAGGATCACCGGTCTTCCACTCGGGATCGCGTACCTCGGAGAGGCGCTGGCCATGGCCGTCGCGTACGGCGGCGTCCTCGCCGCGTCCGCGCGCCTCCTCGAAACGCACCGGGAGCCGCTGCTCGCCGCGCTGGCGAGGGATGAATGAGGGCCAGAACGCATCCGTGAGGTCCGCGCACCGCGTGCACGCCTTAACGCAGCGCGTCTCGCCCCGGCGCGGATAATCCCTGCACTCACCCTGAAGGAGTCCCAGGACCGGCCCCAAGCCGGTCGACCGATCCGCGCGCTCGTTCCATGAACGCGCGACCGTACATCTGCTCCGCGGCGGGTTGGTTGTGCGCACGGCAGAGCAGGCGGATCCGGTCCGCCCGGTGGAGATGCGTTCGCGCGAAGCCGTCGCGGTGATCGAATTCCAGGGCGCCTGTCTCGCCGCACCTGCGGCCATGCTCGTCGGTGAAGGTGCAGCGGCCGCCGTCGCGTTGGTGAGTTCATCATGCGCGCAGTCGTAGCACGGCGTTTTTCGGAGCTCTCAGGACGCCGCGCGCGTGCGCTGGACAGCAGGTCGACTCACGAGAGGGACCCGGGCGGAACGCTCGCTCTCCGCGCGCCTCCGGCAGCCACACGACGTTTCTAGCGATGCTGCCGAGGCCGTCTTCCAGACGAGGTGGCAGACCTGTCAATCGGAAACGACCCGCATACGTAAGTTGTCCGATGCGCGGATAGCACAGAACCGACGGCGAGCGATTCAGAACTTGTCCCGGGACGAGTACTCCGCGCGAAGAGCGTGGTGAGACCGCTCGTGCCCCGACGGTCGGCAATTCGAACGAGCCGTCAACTACCTGAAGCAGGAGCAGCAGCCGCCTCCCGAACACAGGTGCTGCCGCGAAGCGTTCTCCGCGATGTCTGCGATGTTCCAGGCGAGATCAGCATCGCGCTTCGCAAAGCTCTCGAATTCGCGCACGACGATGGCACG
>DASWGQ010000162.1:0-1754 GCA_036393595.1 Myxococcales bacterium
ACGGTCTGCGCGGCCGGGCTCGCTTTCGTGTTGCGGTCTTGAAAGCGGCGAGCCCGCCGCGATGAAGACACAGCGCCGCCCTATCCGGCGGCGGCTGTCGGACCCCCGTGCTACCGTCCTTTTCGTGGACTTCAACGCCCAGCTGCGCCTCGAGCCGCGCCCGCCCAGCGACCGCGTGGTGATCTCCGACGCCTTCGAGCTGCTCGCCACACTTTCCGACGAGTCGGTCGACCTGGTGGTGACCGACCCGCCGTACGAGTCGCTCCAGCTGCACCGCTCGCGCGGCACCACCACGCGGCTCACCACCAACTGGTTCAGCACGGTGCCCAACGCGCGGCTGCCCGAGCTGCTCGCGGCGGTGCACCGCGTGCTGCGGCGCGACCGGCACTTCTACTTGTTCTGCGACGAGGTCACCGCCGACGTGATCAAGCAGCAGCAGGGCGTCGGGGCCGATCGGCTGCCGAACGGAGCGCGTCCGTGCGAGGCCGGGTTCGTCTACTGGAAGGAGGTCCTCTGGGGGAAGACCACCCTGGACGGGGCGCGCATCCGGGGAGGGACCGGCTACCACTACCGGGCGGCATCCGAGCGCATCCTGTTCTTCGAGAAAGGAAAGCGGACGCTCGCCGATCTCGGCATCCCCGACGTGCTGCTCGCGGCCAGGTCCACCGTGCCCGGGCCGGCTGTGAAGCCGAACGCGGTGGTGCGCACGCTCCTCCTGCAGAGCAGCGCCCCTGGGGAGCTGGTGGTCGACCCTTTCTGCGGCACCGGGGTGGTCGGCGTCGAGGCGCGCGCCCACGGGCGCAGGTTCCTGCTGGGGGACATCGACCTCGCGTATCTGCATCCGTCGCTGGGAGACGTCGCGCCGCCCGGGCTCGCGAGAGGCGCCTCCGACGGAGTCGAGCCGATCGCCCCGCCCGACCTGGACGAGCTCCCGTCCGCGGCGGACGAGGTGCGCGAAGCGGCCGAGGCCGCCGGGTGGCTGGAAGGGGATGCAGGGACGCCCGAGCTGGCCGAGCTGTTGCGCATCCGCCCGCGCGAGCGCGAGGCCGCGATCCGCAGATCGCTGCGCGCGCCGGCCGGACCGGAGGAGCCGCCGCTCCTACGCGCCTGGCGGGCCTGGGCCCTGTCAGGGAGGAGGATCTCGTGAGGCCGCAGCTGTACCTGGAGGGAGTCGCGCCGCCGGTGGCCGAGCCGCCCGAGCTTCTGGCGCGGCTGCGCGCGTGGGAGCCGGGCGGCATCGGACAGTGGGTGGTCGCCGGAGAATGCAGCGCTCCGCTCAGCGCCGCCGAATGCGCCGCGCTGTCGAGCGAGATCGACGCGTTCGAGCTGACCCCCGCCGAGTTCGAGCGGCTGATCGCCCTGGTCGGGCTGACGCTCGGGCTCGACTTCCGCCGCAAGCTCACCGTCGGGAAGACCGTCTACGGCCGCGACCGCGAAGTGGACGTCCTGTTCCGCGACGCCCGCAACGGCAACCGCGTGGCGGTCGAGGCGAAGTACCAGCGGGTCGCCGGCACCGCCGACGAGAAGCTCCCCTATGCCGTGCTCAACTTGCAGACGCTGCCGTTGCCGGGCGTGATCGTGTACGGCGGCGGCGGGTTCCACCAGGGCGCGCTGCACTGGCTCTGCGCCAACACGCGTGCGACGGACATCGCGCGGCTGCCGGAGTGGCTGACGGTCTTCTTCGCGCTCTGAGAGGAGGGGTCAGCGCAGGTAGCCCGGCCACCAGCGCCAGATGCTCGCGGGGAGCTGGGGAT
>DASWGQ010000163.1:0-3291 GCA_036393595.1 Myxococcales bacterium
CGACCCGCAGAACCACGATGCGCGCTACAACCTCGCGCTCATGCTGAGGCTGGTGCAGCGCGATGCCGAGGCGGCGCCGGAGTTCCTCACGGCCGCCCAGGCGGGGCACGCGCGGGCGCAGTATTTCGCGGGCACGGCCTATGCGGGAGGCCTGGGGGTCGAGCGCGATCTGGCGATGGCCATCATGTGGTGGTTCCGGGCGGCCGAGCAGGGGGTGACGCAGGCAGACGAAGCGCTGGCGCAGCTCCGCCAGGTCGCGCTGGGGCGCGGCCGGCGCGCGTCGGCCGATCGCCAGGCCGTCGAGCAAGCGTTTCGGGACTACCGAACGGTGCTCTGGAGGGACTTCCCGAACCTCGGGGCGAACGGCGACGACACGTTGGGTGGCGCGCTGCTCCGGCATGGACGCGTACGCGAAGCTGTGCCGGTGCTGATCCGCGAGGCCTCCGCGCTGAGCGAGCCGGCGCAGCGCCTGCTCGAGACCCTCTACGAGCAGGGCATCGAAGGACAGCTACCCGCGCACGACGCGCGGATCCTCGGCTACTTCAACCGCGCGGCCGCCGAGGGTCTGCGCGCGCCCGTCCGTTAGGAGCCCCACGATCGTCAGGAGCCCCGCGATTTCCCCCCGCGCACTCATGGCCACGGTGATCGGGCTCGCGGCGACCCTCCTGGTACTGGGTGTGGCCGCCCTCGGTGGCGGGGGCGCCACGGCGCTCGAGTGGTCGGTCTATGATCGCGGGGTTCTCGCGCGCGCGTCGGCGCCCGTGAGCCCCGCGCTGCTGATCGTCGCCCGCGACCCGGCGAGCGAGGCCCGATTCGGCGCGGGCTCCTGGGACCGGGCGGTCCTCGCCCGGCTCATCACGAGTCTTTCCCGAGCCGGCGCCGCTGCCATCGGGTTCGACATCCCGCTCGGGCAGCCGAGCGCGCCAGGTCGCGGTGGCGCGTCGAGCGACGCCCTGCTGAGCCAGGCGACCGCCCTGACGAACGCCGTCGTCTATCCGATCTCCCTCGAGCTCACCCACGCGGCGCCACTCGATGGGTATTTGGCGGCCCACCGATCCTGGCTGCCGGGTGCGCGGATGCCGCTGGCGTTGCCGGCGGCGCTGTCCCTCGGGGGGCCATTGCCCGGGCTCGCCCAGCACGCCCGGGCCGTCGGCCACACGCTTGCCGCGGTCGATCCCGACGGCGTCGTGCGCAGGGTTCCGCTCTTCGTCCGGCTCGACGACGCTGCCGTGCCGTCGTTCGGCCTGGCGCTTGCGATGGCGTTCATGGACGTGCGGCCGGATCAGGTCGTCGTGGAGCGTGGCGGCGTCGTGATCCCGCAGCCCGGCTCAGGGCTCGCGCCGGCGCGTATCCCCCTCGATGGGCGCGGCCGGGCTCTCGTCAGCTACGCCGCGCCGCAACGGCTCAACCTGGTGCCGTTCCTCGACATCTGGACGGCGATCGACGAGCGGCGGGTGGAGACGCTCCAGCGCCTGGTCGACGGCAAGATCGTGCTCGTTCTCGCCGAGCCCGCCCGCGAGCAGCACCGCACTCCGGTGGGTCCCATGTCCGACGTCCTGATCCAGGCCCAGCTTCTCAACGCCGTGCTGGCAGGATCGTGGCTGAGAGAGGCGCCGCTCGGGTGGACGCTGCTCGGCGCGCTCGTCGTCGCCGGGCTGACGGCATGGCTCTGCCTGGTGCTCTCCTGGTGGAAGGCGCTTGGCGGAGTCGCCGTCCTGGCTGCGGGCTATGCCGCCGCTCTCTTGCTGTCGCCATCGCTAATCGGCGTCCTGCTACCGGCGGTCCTGCCGCTCGGCGCGGTGGTCGTGGCGTGCGCCGGCGCCCTCGGGTGGAACCAGCTCGGCTCCGCCTATCGCCTCCGGCACCTCGAAGGCGAGGTGGGGAAGATTCGCGAGGCCCTGGTGGGCCAGGAGTCCACCGTGGAGGCGCTGGAAGAAGACCTCGAGACGGCGCGCGCCGCGGTGGCGCGATCGAGCGGCGCCGAGCGCGAGCTGCTGCAGACCGCGGAGGCGCTGCGGCGGCAGCTCGGGGAGGCGCGGGCGCAGGAGGAGCAGACGCGAGGCCAGCTGCGCGACCTGGAGCGCGAGCTGCGAGCCGCCGACACGGAACAGGTGCAGCTCGGCGACACGGAGCAGGAGCGACTGCGGCGACAGTGTGCGGAGGTCGGGATCATTACCCGCGATCCCGGGGTGCTGGCGCTGTTCCGGGATCTGGAGAAGGCGGCGCGTGCGTCCCTGCCGATCCTCATCCTCGGCGAGCCGGGGACGGGCAAAGAGCTGTTCGCGCGGGCGGCCCATCGCCTGAGCCCGCGCGCCGGCGGGCCGTTCGTCGCGGTGAACATGGCCGCGATTCCGCCCGACTTGTTCGAGAGCGAGCTGTTCGGGCACGTGAAGGGCAGCTTCACGGGCGCCGTCGCGGAGCATCGAGGATATTTCGAACAGGCTGATCGCGGGACGATCTTCCTTGACGAGGTCGGCGAGCTGCGGGCCGAGCACCAGTCGAAGCTGCTCCGCGTGCTTCAAGACAAGACCTTTTACCGGGTCGGCGCGACACGTCCCACCGCCGTGGACGTTCGGGTCGTCGCCGCCAGCAACCGGGACCTCGAGCGCGGAATCGCGGAGGGGTGGTTCCGGGAGGACCTCTACTTCCGCCTGAAGGGTCTCGTCCTCCGGCTGCCGCCACTGCGCGAGCGGCGCCAGGACGTGGGACCGCTGGCGGCGCGCTTCCTGGAGGAAGCAACAGCCGAAGCGGCCCGGCGCGTCACGCTGTCAGAGGCGGCACTGCTCGCGCTCGAACGGCACGACTGGCCCGGCAACGTCCGGGAGCTCCAGCACTGCCTCCGCCAGGCCGTCGCGCTCGCCGACCGCGCGGTTCTCGCACCGGAGGATCTGCGGCTCGCGCCGGTGGGCGACGCGAGGGGCGACGCCGCCGGCGACGCAGCGGTCCTCGCCAGCCTGCGCCAGCACGGGTTCGACATGCAGGCGACCGCGCGGGCGCTAGGGTGGGACCGGAGCACGGTGACGCAGCGGCTCAAGGGCCTGGGCTTCCGCGCGCTTGTCGAGTGCGGCGGCGATCGGCGCAAGGCCGCGCTGACTCTGGCCGGCGACCCGGCGCTCGGCCGCGCCGTGGAGCTGAAGCTCTCCGAGTACCACGAGCACCTGCTGCGAGCCGTCGCGGGATACGACTCCGCCGAAGCCGCCCTTGCCGCGTGCCGGCGGCGCTTCAAGAACCTGCCCGAGCGCCACTTCCGCTCGCTCGAGTTCCTGGTCCGCCAGCACTTCGAGCGCCGTC
>DASWGQ010000164.1:0-9622 GCA_036393595.1 Myxococcales bacterium
ATCCCAGGATGTCGATCATCGCGACGGCGACGTTGCCGCGGACCCTCTTCTGTCCGCTTCGCCGGCGGCGGCCGGTGCCTGTGCCTCGAGCCTGTCTCCTAGCCTGGTGGTTGGGCACTCGTGTCCTCCGCTCGAATCGGCCGACCTCCTTCTCGAGGAATGACTCGAATTCTAACGGCCGCAGCCCCCTCGCATCGGGCCGTGGCGACGCGGATCGACGCGCGGATGACGCCGCGGACCCTTGGTGGGTAGGGGTGCTACCCTGTACGTGCCGCGCGCGCAGCGCCTCAGAAAGGACGGACCATGGCGGGTGCCGCCGGGCGCGTGACCGCGTTTGACAACTGCAGTCGCCGGGGCGTATGGCCCGCACAGCTTCGCCTTGAGGGCGCGCAAGGCGAGGACCTTTCTCCCCGCGAATCTTCCGTCGCCGACGCCGCTCGGGCCGCGCGGATTGCCGCGCGGGGAGGGGAGCCATGAAAAGCATCCTGATCACGGCCGCGCTGGTCGCCGCGGCTGCCGGGCCCTCGTTCGCGAAGCAGGTTCGCATCCCCGTCACCCGGGATCGCGACAAGGTGCCCGTACCGTGCGGCGAGGATCCGCTGCGCACCTGTCACAACCGCTGGCACCCCGACATCCCCGCGGCGGCGGAGGCCGATCCCGGCGATACGGTGATCTTCGAGACGCGCGACGCGTTCGACAACCCGTTCAACCGCAGATCCACGCCGGCGACCGTCGCAGCCGCCAACCTGAACCTGATCCATCCGCTCACCGGCCCTCTGCACGTGCGGGGCGCCAGGCGCGGCGACGTGCTCGCCGTGACCATGATCGACGTCGGTCCCGGGCCCGACAACTTCGGGTACACGGTGGCGGTCCCGGGCTTCGGCTTCCTCCGCGACGTCTTCACCGACCCCGCCATCGCGCACTGGGAGCTGGGCGCCCCCGCGATCAAGGGGACGCGCTTCGCGACCTCGCGCGATCTGCCGGGCGTGCGGCTGCCGCTGCACGGGTTCGCGGGCACCATCGGCGTCGAGCTGGGCCGTCCAGAGATCGAGACCGCCTTCAGCCGTGAGGAGGAGCTCCGGGCGAAGCAGGGATTCGTGCTTCCTCCGGAACCGGCCGACGCGGTGCCGGCCGGGCTCTGCGGCCCCAAAGGGAACGCGAGGGATCGCTGCCTTCGCACCATTCCCCCGCGCGAGAACGGGGGGAACACCGACGTGAAGCAGATGGTGAGCGGAACGACGCTGCTGTTCCCCTGCTTCATCGACGGGTGCGGGCTCTCGGTGGGAGACGTGCACTGGGCGCAGGGGGACGGCGAGGTCTCCGGCACGGCGATCGAGATGAACGCGATCGTCACGGTGAAGGTCGAGGTCCGCAAGAACCTGGCCGCGGCGTTCGGCAACTGGCCGCGCTTCGAGAGCAACCGCCCCGGCGTCCTCAAGGAGCTCGAGCCGGACCGCTTCATCGCCACCATGGGCATTCCGGTCAAGCCGGCCGGCGTGGTGATGGCGCCGGAGCTGTGGATCGACGTGAACTCCAACCACCTCCTGCGCCCGCTCAGGAACGAGTCGGAAGACGTGACGCTGGCCGCGCGCGACGCTCTGCTCAAGATGATCGACTTGTTGACCGGACCGACTTCGCCGGCGCCCTCGAAGCTGAACGCGGAGCAGGCATATCTCCTCTGCAGCGTCGCCTGCGATCTTCACATCAGCAACCTGGTGGACGTGCCCAACTACGTGGTGTCGAACTTCCTCCAGCTCGACGTCTTCAACAGGGGCGATGGCGGCGACGAGGATGACGACTGACCGCAGACTCCTGACACTGGCGCTCGTCGGAGTGGCCGGGGCGCTCTTGCCCGGCCACTCTCCGTACCGCCAGTGGTATGCGTACCGGGCCAAGCACCTGGTCGTCGTGACCGACGAGGCGCGGCCGGGTGCATTTGCCATCGCCACGGCCATCGCTTCCGCCATCGCGGCGCGCTGGCCGGAGACCAAGGCGGTCCCCGCGGCGGCGAGGACGCCCGTCGAGGTGGTGAAGCTCTTGAGCACCGGCCAGCTCCAGGTCGGGCTGCTTCCTGCGGCCGAGGCCCTCGAGGCGCTCGAGGGGCGCGGCAGGTTCGCCGACGACGGCAAGGTGCCGCTGCGAGCGGTGGCGGTCGTCGGCGGCGACTTGCTCGTGGTGCTCGAGGGCTTTGCCCGGGAGCGCGCGCACGCCATCGCGCGGGCCCTGGTCGAATTTCGCGAGAAGGGGCCGCTCGCGGAGAAGCGTTCGCTGCGGGGGCCGGCGCCCATCCCGTTCCATCCCGGCGCGCTCGACTATTACGAGGGAAGGACGGCCAGGCCTGAACGGCTCTAGACTCTCCGCATGCGCCCGAGGCCGAAGCGGCTCGTCGTCAACGCCGACGACCTGGGATACGACCCGGAGATCGACCGCGGCATCTTCGAGGCGCACGCACGCGGGATGGTGACGAGCGCCACCGCCATGGTCGACACTCCTTTTGCCCCGGCGGCCCTGCGCGCGGCGCCCGCCTCGCTCGCCTTGGGGCTGCACGCCGTGATGGATCCGGCGCTCAATCGCGCGCAGGCGGAAGCGGAGCTGCTGCGGCAGATCGCGCGCTTCGCCGCGCTGCGCGGCGCGCTGCCGACGCACCTCGACAGCCACAAGCACCACCATGCGCGGCCCGAGCTGCTGGAGGCCTTCGCGGCGGTGGCCGCGGCGCGGGGCCTGCCGGTGCGCGCGCTCGACGCTCGGATGCGGGACCTGCTGCGCGCCCACGGAGTGCGCACGACCGACCACTTTGTCGGCGACGCCGACCTGCGTCCCTGCTGGACGCCCGAGCGGCTCGTTTCGGCGGTGGAGGCCCTGGAGGACGGCGCCACCGAGCTGATGTGCCACCCCGGGTACGCGCCGTCGCACGCCCGCACCTCCTTCGGCGTCGAGCGCGAAGTGGAGCTCGGCGCCCTGTGCGACGCTCGCGCGCGGGAGGCGCTCGCGCGCGCGGGAGCCGTGCTGGTCTCCTTCAGGGACCTGGCAAGCCCGGATACCGCGCCGTGAAAATCACCGCTGATCACCGCCCGACCGTACCACGGCTTCTTTCCATGACGCCGCGGTAGGCTTCGCCCGGGGGCTGGTCGAGAGCATCCGATCGGGCGCCCGCCGGCCCGGCGAACGGAGCCATATACGGGCGTTCGGTGCGCGCACCTGTTATGATGTCTCTACGCTCCGCTCGCTTCCCCCTTCTCGGCCAGCCGCGAGAACCGTCGATCCGGTCCGGCGCGCGAGGAGGACCCGATGGATCGCATGATCGCAGTCATCGACCTGAACACCGGAGAGGTCATCGATCGGGCGAGCACCACGCTGACGCTCGACCTACCGCCTGACTTCGAGCGGGCAAGCGTCGTCGTGTCGCTCGACCTGCTGTCGCACGGCCATTACCTCGCCACCGACGGGAAGCAGCGCGAGTATTCGGTCTTCCCGCGGCCTCTCTCCTGGCGCGCGCGCGGAGAGGACTGCCTGGTCGCCGACCGCCGCGGGCGCGCGTCGTCCTCCATCGCAGGCACCTATCGGCTGAGAGCGGTGGAGTGGGATTGACGGAGCAGGTCCCGGAATCGCGCGCCCCGCGCGCGCCTCCCCAGGATTTCCCCGTCACGGAGGAGCCCGCGGCGCACATCGTCGGCCGCGAGCTTCTGGCGCTCGCGGCTGCTTCCCTGCTCTACCCGTTCGGGCTCTGGCGCTCGGCCAAGCGCACTCCGCGCCGCGCGGAGCAGCGCACCGTCGTGCTGGTGCACGGGTACCTGGCCAACCGCGGCCCTCTCCTGCCCCTTGCCGCGTACCTGCGCGCCCGCGGCCACAAGCAGATCCTCGCCTACGAGTACAGCGGCGCGGCGGGCATCGAGCAGGCGGCCATCGGCCTGCGCGACTTCCTCCGCGAACGCGTGCGCGGCGGGCGCATCGACCTCGTCTGCCACAGCCTCGGTGGCCTGGTGGCGCGGGTCTACCTGCAGCAGTTGGGCGGCGCGCGCCGCGTGGACCGCTGCATCACGCTCGGCACCCCCCATCGCGGGACGTACAACGCCTACTGGGTCGCGTCGCGCATCGGGCGCGAGCTGCGCCCCGACTCGCCGTTCCTGGCGCGGCTCGATGCGTCGCGCGCCCGCGCCGCGCGCGTCCGCTTCGCGTCGATCGTGGCGGGGTCCGACAACATCATCATCCCCCGCGTGTTCTCCTCGAGCGACGCGGTGGTGCACGTGCCCGGCCTGGGACACCTGGGCCTGCTCTTCTCGCCCACGGCATTCCGCGCGGTCGCCGAGCGGCTCGCCACCTGAGGAGAACGGCTCAAGGCGTGCTGCCGGCCGTGCTCATGTCGGCACTGCTCCGCTTCGCCGCGGCCTTCACCTTGGCGCCGCCGACCGGGGGCTGCGCGTGCCGGTGTGTCCCCCGCGCCGCAGTCGCGTCTCGAACGGCGGCGCGCGGTGGCGGCGCCGGCTCGTCGAACGGCGTGTGGCGCCGGATGGCGATCCACGCCTCCGACGCCTGGCGCTGGATGGCGGCCCATGCCTGCGCTGGCGTCTGGCGCTGGAGGGCCGTCCACGCGTCCGAGAGCGTGTGCCGCCCGATCGCCGCAGCGAGGCCGGCGACGAGGAACGCACAGGCGGCGCCGAACGCGATGCGCCGCAAAGCGCGCCCCCCGCGGAACCTCGCACGCTCCGCGCTGACTGCGCCAGGGCGCCTGAACGCGCCGACCGGCTTCGCGGAAACCGGGCTCGAGGTCGTCCTGGCCAGCGTAGGGCTCGTCGGGGCCCGCCAGGGCGGATCGGATGGAAGGAGGCGGCGGCAGGCCGCGCAGACACCCCGGTCCCCGGGGGCGGCCTCATACAGAGCGCCGCAGCTCGTGCACCCCCCAACGGAAGCTGGCGTGTTCGTGTTCATGCTCCCAATGTACCGGGGCGCCGGGCTCCGATTCTCTGCCAACCAGTGCGACGGCGCCGCACTCCGGCCTACCCTTCCCGATCATGTGGTGGTGACGCACAGGCCCCCCAGGTAGGAGCAGCCCCTCCACCCGTTTGGCTGTGGGCGATCGGTTCCTAGCGGAGCAACCTGATTCGAGGGCAAGCTGTCGCCTTCGAGTGCTCGCTTCAACGTCGAGTCTCCACACGCGAGGGGATATGTCGGACGCGAAGTCGCAACAGGTTGGCCGCGAGCGGATCGCGCGGGTGTTCCGCTACCTCAAGGCCCTCAACGAGCACCGCAACCCGGCCAAGCGGGACCTGTCGGAACAGCCCTGGGCGCTCTGGTTCCGCAACCTGCCCGACCACCCCGCCATCCAGCGCCGCCTGCTCAACGGAAAAGACGCGGACGAGGATGACTTCATCCTCAAGGTGGGGCGGCCCACCTTCACCCAGGCCCCACAGCCACCCTTGCCGATCGTCGAGTGGTTGGAGGGCGACTGGGAAGATCCGGACGCCGACGTCCTGCTCGTGGAGGCCAAGGGGAACGCGGGCTCCGAGCCGATCCGCTTCGACTCGGAGCCCCGCCGCGTGGAGGCCTACGAGCGCTGGCGCGCCCAGCATCAAGCCTGGGCCGCCACCGAGCGGCCCGCCCGCGTGGCGATGAAGACGTTCGAGCAGATCTACGAGCTGTACGGCCGGATCGAGCGCGAGGCCGAGAACATCGAGCTGGTGCTGGGCGACGGCATCCTGAGCTGGAAACGCCTCGAGGGCAGCATCTACCATCCCATCCTGCTCCAGCGCATCCAGCTCGCCTTCAACCCCAGCGTCCCCGAGTTCACCCTGATCGAGACCGGCAGGGAGGTGGAGCTGTACTCGGCGCTGTTCCGCTCCATGCCGGACATCGAGCCCAAGGTCCTGGCGCGCTGCCGCGAGGAGCTGGATCGGGGCGGATTCCATCCTCTGGGCGGAAACGACACGCTCGAGTTCCTCCGGCGCTTCGTGGTGCAGCTCTCGCCGCGCGGGCAGTTCGCCGAAGGAGCGCCGGAAAAGGAAGCCGACGACCCGAAGATCGGCCGCGCGCCGGTGCTCTTCCTGCGCACCCGCACGCTGGGCTTCGCCACCGCGATCGAGGGAACGCTCGACGACCTGGCCGTTCGCGAGGACCTCCCGCTGGCTTTGCTGAAGATCGTCGGCTTGGACCCGCCTCCCAAGGCGGACGAGAAGGCCGAGACGTTCGAGCCCGGGGACGAGCCGGAGGAGGTCTTGCTCAGCAAGCCCGCCAACCCCGAGCAGATCCGGATCGCGGTGCGGCTGGAGCGCGAGGGATGCGTCCTCGTCCAGGGTCCTCCGGGGACGGGGAAGACCCACACCATCGCCAACCTCATCGGTCACCTGCTCGCCCAGGGCCAGAGCGTGCTGGTCACCAGCCACACAACGAAGGCGCTCCGCGTCCTGCGCGACCACGTGGTGGAGAAGCTGCGGCCCTTGAGCGTGAGCGTGCTGGAGAGCGACCTCGAGAGCCGCAACCAGCTCGAGAGCTCGGTCTCCACCATCATCGATCGCCTCACCACGGGAAACCCCAAGAAGCTCGACGCGGAGGCGGAGCAGCTCGCCGTCCAGCGCAAGGAGATCCTCGCCCAGCTCCGCAAGCACCGCCAGGAGCTGTTCGACGCCCGAGCGGACGAGTACCGGGAAGTGGTCTTCCTCAAGACCAAGCTCTCCCCTTGCGATGCCGCGCGGAAGGTGGCCGCCGACGCGCAGGCCCACGGCTGGATCCCCGCTCCCGTCCAGGCCGGCGCCGCGCTGCCGCTCTCCCCGGCGGAGATGAAGGAGCTGTACGCGAGCACCGAGGCCCTGCGCGTCGAGGACGAGGCGGAGCTGGCCCGGCCCCTGCCCGAGACGAAGTCACTGCTCTCTCCGGACGAGTTCGAGAAGGCGGCGCAGGAGCACCATCGGCTCTCCAACGCGCAGCGGAAGTACCGCAAGGAGCTGTGGAGGGCGCCCCTGGACCAGCCGGCGACTGCGGCCCTGGACAAGGTGCTCTCGAAGGCGGTGAAGGCGGTCGAAGTGCTCGACCGGGAGCAGCCCTGGAAGATCGCCGCGGTGGTCGCCGGCAAGGAAGGCGGGACCCAGCGGACCGAATGGGACGGGCTGCTGGACATGATCGACCAGTTCATCGAGGAGACGGCCCGCGCGAAGGAAAGCGCCCTCAAGCACGCTCCCAAGCTCACCCAGAGCATTCCGCTGGAGGAGCAGCTGCTGGCTGTCGAGGAGATCCTTTCCCACTGCAAGCAGGGGAAGACCCTCGGGAAGCTGGCCCTGCTCACCCATGGGTCGTGGAAGCGCTTCGTGAACGAGAGCCGGGTCGCCTCCGGCGAGCCGAAGACCGTCGTTCACTTCCAGGCGCTGCGCGGGCAGATCCTCCTCGCGATCATGCGGCGTGATCTCGAGGGAAGGTGGGATCGCCAGATGATTCCCCAATCGGCCCCCGCCTGGGCGGAGCTCTCGGAAAAGTCCCAGGAGGGTGCCGCGCAGTTCGCCAAGGAGATTCGCCGGCGCCTCGCGTGGCACGCTGAAGAATGGGAGCCGATCGAGAAGGAGCTGGAGGAGGACGGATTCCTCTGGCGCGAGTTCCTCGCGGAGCAGCCGGGCGGCGGCGGCGTCGAAGGACAGCTGCAACGGCTCAAGGAGGTGGTCGGCGTCCGTCTGTCGGAAGCATTCGACGTGCGCAAGGACATGGCGCGGTTCGGCCAGGTCACCGCCGAGCTCGAAGCCGTGAAGTCGGCGCTGACAATCCCGCAGGAGGGGAACCCCGCGCCGGTGCTGGCGAAGCTCCTCCGCTCGGCCGAGCGGGAGGCGCCGGCCGACTACCGCGAGGCGTACCAGCGGCTTACCGAGCTCGACCGCCACCGGAAGACCGCCTCGAGGAGACGCGAGCTCCTCGCCACGCTGCACGCGGCGGCGCCGGCCTGGGCGCAGGCGATCCAGGAACGCCGCCCGCCCCACGACCAGTCCTCCCCGCCGGGCGACGCTCCGGCCGCCTGGCTGTGGCGGCAGCTTCACGACGAGCTGGAGCGGAGGGGAAAGACCTCGCTGCCCGCGCTGCAGGCACAGATCGACCGGCTCGGCCCCGAGCTGAGAAAAGTAACGGCCGAGCTGATCGAGCGCCGCGCGTGGGGAGCGCAGGTGCGGCGGACAACTTCTCAGCAGCAACAGTCGCTGGTCGGTTGGCTCGACATGGTGCGCCGGATCGGCAAGGGGATGGGAAAGCGCGTTCCCCGCCTGATCGTCGAGGCGAGCCAGAAGATGACCGAGTGCCGCTCGGCGGTCCCGGTGTGGATCATGCCGCTGGCGCAGGCGGTGGAAACCTTCGAGCCGACCACGCGCTTCGACGTCGTGATCACCGACGAGGCGAGCCAGGCTGACGTGATGGCGCTGATCCCCTTCTACATGGCGCGCCGGGTGGTGGTGGTGGGGGACCACGAGCAGGTGAGCCCGTCCGCGGTGGGGCAGGACCTCGCCATCGTCCAGCAGCTGATCGACGAGCACCTGGAGGACATCCCCAACTCGGTGCTCTACGACGGCCAGATGTCCGTCTACGACCTCGCCCGGCAATCCTTCGGGGGCGCCATCTGCCTGACCGAGCACTTCCGCTGCGTGCCGGAGATCATCGAGTTCTCGAACCACCTCTGCTACGGGGGGAGGATCCGGCCCCTGCGCGACCCGAGCAAGGCGACCTTGAAGCCGCACGTCATCGCGCACCGGGTGGAGAAAGGCCGGTCGGCCAACGAGACCAACCCGGCGGAGGCGCTGGCGATCGCTTCGCTGATCCGGGCGGCGATCGAGCAGCCCGAATACAAGAACAAGAGCATCGGGGTCGTCTCGCTGGTGGGAGACGATCAGGCGCTGGAGATCGAGCGGCTCCTGCTGCATCACATTCCCCCGGCGGAATACGAGTCCCGCAGGGTGCTGTGCGGCAACGCCGCCCAGTTCCAGGGCGATGAACGGGACGTGATGTTCCTTTCAGTGGTGGACACCGCCGAGGGGAATCCGCTCCGCCTGCGCAGCGAGCCGATGTTCAAGCAGCGCTTCAACGTGGCGGCCAGCCGGGCGCGCGATCAGATGTGGGTGGTCCATTCGCTCGATCCGGCCGACCTGAAGCCGAAGGACCTGCGCCGGCGGCTGATCCAGCACGCCGAGGATCCGGAAGCGGTGAAGCTTCTGATGAAGCAGTCGGAGGATTCCTCCGAGACCCCGCTCGAGCACGAGGTGCACAACCGGCTGTTCGAGGCCGGTTATCGCGTCCTCCCTCACTGGCGGGTCGGCTACTACACCATCGACCTGGTGGTCGAGGGCGGAGGGCGCCGCCTGGCCATCGAGTGCGACGGCGACAAGGCGGGAGCGGTCGAGCAGCTGCGCGAGGACATGGCCAGGCAGGCCATCCTGGAGCGGCTGGGGTGGAGCTTCGTGCGGGTGCGCGGCAGCGAGTTCTTCGTCAATCCCGAGAAGGCGATGAAATCCGTGCTCGCACGCCTGAGCGAGCTGAAGATCCGGCCCGAAGGCGGCAGCGGGAGCGCGGAGGCGCCCCAGAACGGGAAAGAGGTCCTCGAGCGGATCATCCGCCGCGCGGCGGAGTACCGCCAGCACTGGCTGGCCCAGGCCAACGCGCAGCTCGC
>DASWGQ010000165.1:0-8138 GCA_036393595.1 Myxococcales bacterium
ACGGCCGTCGCGCTGCTCGCGAGGGTCAACTCGCCGACCGAGCACGGCGAGCTGGTCGCACATCTGAAATCGACCGATGCTTCGCTGCGTCAGGTCGCCGCGAAGGCGCTCGCGCAGGTCGGCGCGAGCAAGACCACCTTCGAGCTCCTCACGCGCGCGGTCGGCGAGCGCGAGTTTCCCGGCCGCGCCGAGGCGCTCGACGTCCTCGTCGGGTTCGCGCGCACCCAGGCGGTGCCGGCGCTCCAGGCGGCGCTCGGCGTGGGCACGCAGCAGGAGAAGATCCTCGCGCTCAAGCACCTGGGCGACCCGCGCTGGATGGGCAAGGACCCGGCCCCGGCGCTCAAGGTGATCGCCGGGGCGCTGGACGCTCAGGCCGAGCCGGTCACCCTGCAGGCGGTCGCCTCGTTCGCGCAGCTCTGCTCCGAGGAGGACTACTGGGAGTTCGTCTCGCGGTTCCTCGACAGCGAGTCGGTGGGCTTGGCGAAGGCGGCGGTGGAGGGGCTGCGCCGGTTCGTCTCGCTGCGTAGCATCGCCGCCCTGGAGCGCAAGCTGCGCGTCGGGCCGCGCGCCATCCGCCTGGCGGTGCTCAACACGCTCGAGGCGATCGGAACCGACCCGGTGCTGCCGCCGCTGGTCGACGCGCTCGGGCATGCGCACGTGGCGGTGCGCAACCGGTCCGCCGAGGTGCTCAAGGCGCTCAGCATGCAGGGCAAGCTCGACGTGAGCCGCACCGTCATCTGGCTCCTGCGCTCGCGCGACGTGAACGTGCGCCGCATGGCGACCGAGGTGATCCGCAGCGTGCCGGACCCGGACTCGTCGCTGTGGCCCAAGCTGATGGCCCACCTGCGCGACGAGGATTGGTGGGTGCGCGAGCGCGTGATGGACGCGCTGGTCGAGCTGGGCGGCCTGCACCTCACCGCGCACATGGTCGGGTACCTCTCCGACAAGTCCGAGGTGGTCCGCCGCTTCGCGGCCAGCGTGCTGGGGCGGATCAAGGACCCCAAGTCCCTGCGCTCGCTGGTGCAGACCGCCAGCAGCGATCCCGACTGGTGGGTGCGTGAGACCGCGATCGAGGCCGTCGCCTCCATCAAGGACGCGCGCGCGGTGCCCTACGTCCTGCACATCCTCGGGCAGGATGCCGAGTTGCAGCCGGTCTGCCTGCAGGCGCTCATCGACATGGAGGCGAAGTCCGTCGCGCCGCAGGTGGCGCCCCTGACCGGTTCCGAGAACCCGGACGTGCGCCTCCTGGCGGTGAAGTTCCTGGAGAAGTGTGACGCGTCGGACCATGCCGCGCTGGTCGGGAAGCTGGCCGACGATCCGCATCCCCGCGTGCGCGCGGCGGCCCGGGATCTGCTGACGCGCTGGCGCGTGGCCGCCTCGGGCGGCTCGGCCCCGGTGCCGCTCCTCGACCGGCTGCTGGTGCAGCTGGCGCGCTCCGAGGGCGACGACCTGATCGTCGCGCCCGACCGGCCCGTCTACATGAAGAAGGTGGGGCGCACGACGCCCGTCACCGAGCAGGCGCTCACCGCGGAGCAGGTCCGGTCGGTGCTCCTGCCCCACCTCACCACGGACCAGATCGTCGCCCTGCAGGCGCTGCAGGACGTCGACTACTCGCACGAGGTGAAGAGCGAGGGCCTGCGCTTCCGAGCCAACGTCTTCCACCAGATGGGCGGCCTCGGCGGCGTGTTCCGCCGCATCAAGGGGGAGCTGCCGGACATCGCCACGCTGGGTCTGCCGCCGGTGGTGCGCACGCTGCCCGATCTGAAGAACGGCCTGGTGCTGGTGGGAGGCCCCACGGGCTCCGGCAAGTCGACGACGCTGGCCGCGCTGATCGACTCGATCAACCGCTCCTCCTCGCGGCACATCATCTCGCTCGAGGACCCCATCGAGGTGCTGCACCGGCGCAAGATGAGCCTCGTCAACCAACGCGAGATCGGCACGCACAGCGAGTCGTTCGCCGCGGCGCTCCGGTCGACCCTCCGGGAGGACCCGAACGTCATCCTGGTGGGCGAGATCCGCGACCTGGTGACCATCGAGTTCACGGTGATCGCGGCGGAGACCGGGCACCTCGTGTTCGGCACGGTCCACACCGTCAGCGCGGCCACGACGGTCGACCGGCTGATCAGCGCCTTTCCGCCGGGCCAGCAGGAGCAGGTCCGCTCCACCCTGGCGGACAGCCTGCGCGCGGTGGTCTGCCAGTACCTGCTCAAGACCCGGGACGGGAAGGGGCGCGTGCTGGCCATGGAGGTGATGCTCAACAACGAGGCGGTCTCGAACCTGATCCGCAAGGGGAAGTCCTTCCAGATCCCCTCGGTGATCGCCACCTCCCGCGAGCAGGGCATGCAGCTGATGGACCAGGACCTCATGCGCCTCTACAAGGAGGGCCGGATCACCGCCGAGGACGCGTACATGAAGGCGGTGAGCAAGAAGGACTTCGAGGCTTTCCTCGAGGAGCAGGCCGCGGCGAAGTCGCCGCCCATCCGCGCCGCGCAGCCCGACACCGCGCCGCACCCGCCCCGGCCCGCGGTGAAGCCGGCCGTGCCGGGGCCCCGGCCCGCCGCCAAGCCGACGGGGAGCTGAGATGGCGCGCTTCGACTCCTTCCTGCGGCTGGTCGCCGAGCAGGGCGCCTCGGACCTCCACTTCCACGCCGGCAACGTGCCCATCATCCGGCACGAGGGGGATCTGCTGCCGCTCCCGTTCCGCACGCTCTCCGAACTGGAGACGAGCCGCTTCCTGCTGGAGATCATGACCGAGGAGCAGCGCGCCGAGTTCGAGAGGAAGCGCGAGATCGACTTCGTCTACGAGCTGCCCGGCGTGGCCCGATTCCGCGCCAACGTGTTCGTCCAGAGCCAGGGCTTCGGCTCGGTGTTCCGGGTGATCAAGAACGAGATTCCCACCCTGGACGACCTGGGGATGCCCGCGGCGGTGAAACGGCTCACCGAGCTCAACAACGGCCTGGTCCTGGTGACCGGGCCGACCGGGTCGGGCAAGTCGACCACCCTGGCGGCGATGGTGGACGAGATCAACAAGACCTCGCAGAAGCACGTGATCAGCATCGAGGACCCGATCGAGTACCTGCACACCAACCACGAGGCGGTCATCACCCAACGCCAGGTAGGCAAGCACGCGGAGTCGTTCGCGGCGGCGCTGCGCAGCGCCCTGCGCGAATCGCCCGACGTGCTCATCGTCGGCGAGATGCGCGACCTGGAGACCATCGGCCTCGCCATCCAGGCGGCGGAGACGGGCGTCCTGGTGATCGGCACGCTGCACGCGAACTCGGCTTCGAAGGCGATCGACCGCATCATCGACGTGATCCCGGAGGAGAGCCGCGAGCAGATGCGGTCGACGCTGAGCGTGCTGGTGCGCGGGGTCATCTCGCAGCACCTGGTCAAGCACGCGAGCGGCGAAGGGCGCGTCGCGATCCTCGAGATCCTCCTGCAGAACTACGCGATCGCGCACCTCATCCGCGAGAACAAGGTGTTCCAGATCGACGGCTACCTGGACACCGCCTCCAACGACGGCTCCGGGGCGCAGAGCCTCGACTCGTGCATCGTGCGCTACCTCCGGGAGGGCCTGATCACGCTGGAAGAGGGGCTCAAGGTGGCCAACCAGCCCGAGTCCATCAAGGGGCTCGCGGCGCAGATGGTGGACGACGGCTAGCGTGGACCGCGCCGCGTACGAGAAGGCCCGCGCGCTGGAGAAGGCGGGAAAGGGCGAGGAGGCGCTGCGCGCGTTCCGCGAAGCCGGAGCGGTGGACGACGTGGGGCGGCTGCTCGCGGCCGCCCGGCGGCACCGCGAGGCGGGCGAGGTGCTGTTCGGCTCGCTGGGAGTGCGGCCCTCCCAGGCCGGGCAGCTGGAGCCGTCGCTCAAGAAGCGCGCGCTGAGCGCGGCCATCTGGCTGGCCAAGGGAGGCGAGGCGCAGGTCTCGGTGGAGCTGTTCGTGGCGCTGGGCGAGCGGCAGCGCGCCGCCGACACGCTCCAGCGGGCCGGGGACCAGATCGGAGCCGCCCGCGTGCTGGCGGGCGAGCGGCTCGAGGCCGCGCCCTCGCTGCTTTCGCAGCCGCGGCAGGGCGCGGTGGGCGGAGCCGCGACCAACCTGCTCGCGGCGCAGAAGCTCGAGTCGGGAGGGAAGCTCGACCTCGCCTTCGAAGCGTACGTCCAGCTCCGCAGGAACGCCGACGCCGCGCGGGTGGCGACGCGGCTCGGGCGCGGCGCCGACGCCGCCCGGCTCTACGCCGACGCCGGGCTCCCGCTCGAGGCGGCGGAGTGCTACCTCGAGGTGGGCGATACGGGGAAGGCGCTGGACAACCTGGTCCGCGTGCCGCGCGAGGATGCCCGCTACCGCGCCGCCGCTCTGCGAGCCGTGAAGCTGGCGAGCAGCCTCGACGCGCTGGGGATCCAGCTCGAGCACTTCGTCGGAGCCTTCGTCGCCAAGGGCCCGCAGGACGACGCCGAGACGGAGGGGTTCTACCTGCTCGCGCGGCTCTACCTGCGGCACGACTTCGCCGAGAACGCCAAGGAGGCGCTGCAGAAGATCGAGGCCAGGTCGCCGGCGTACCGGGACGTCCGGGAGCTGCTCGCGGGCCTCACTGCGCAGTCGCGCGCCACCCCGATGGTCGCGGCGGCGGTGCTGCAGGATGCCGCCCACCACCACCGCAAGGCGCTTCCCCGGTTGCCCGACCTGGGCGATCTGCCGGGGGTGGACGCGGCGGGGACGCTGGCGCCTGCGACGGTCATGCGCTCTCCCACGCTGGAGCCGGCCGAGGCGGGCGCCGAGGACGGGCCGGCACCCGGAGATGCGTTCACGCCCGGCGCGACCATCGCGGGCCGCTATCGGTTGGAGGAGAAGATCGGGCAGGGCGGCATGGCGGTGGTGTTCCGGGCACACGACCTCGAGCTGGACGAAGACGTGGCCCTGAAGGTCTTCACCTTCCGCACCACCTCGGAAACGGGCATCTCGCGATTCAAGCAGGAGCTGAAGCTGTCGCGCCAGCTCGTGCACCCGAACATCATCCGGCTCTACGACATCGGCCTGCACGCGGCGCACCGCTACATCAGCATGGAGCTGCTGCGCGGGGAGAGCCTGAAGGAACGGATGCGCCGGCCGATGCCGTTCCCGGAAGCCGTGGATTACCTGGTGCAGGCCTGCCGCGGGTTGCAGGCGGCGCACGACGCCGGCGTCATCCACCGCGACGTGAAGCCCGACAACTTCTTCGTCACCGACGGCGGCGTGCTCAAGGTGATGGACTTCGGCATCGCCAAGCACCACGCGACGCCCGGCGTGACGGTGGCCGGGTCGATCGCGGGAACGCCGCAGTACATGTCGCCCGAGCAGATCGGCAACTTCAGCGCCGTCACCCACGCGACGGACCTGTACGCGCTCGGCGCGTGCGCTTACGAGATGTTCACCGGGGCGCCGCCGTTCACGCATGCCGAGCTGGTGCCACTGCTGATGATGCACGTGAACCAGTCCCCGGAGCCGCCGCGCAGGAAGAACCCGGCGGTCCCCGAGGACCTGGAACGCGTGATCCTCCGTCTCCTGGCGAAGGATCCTTCACTCCGCTACCCCAGCTGCACCGCCCTCGCCGACGAGCTGACCCGCCTCCAGCCACTCCCGCCGGCGTAAGGACGCGGTTGGCAAACAAATGTCACCACGGAGAACACAGAGGACACGGAGTCGTATTTTGAAAATCGAAACTCCGTGGGCTCCGTGCCCTCCGTGGTGCGATTGCTTTGGCGTCTAGATGCTCAGGGTGCCGGTCCGGATGAGGTAGGCGAGTTGGGCGCGCTGTTGCGAGTCCAGCACCGCGTGCATGCGGGCCAGCGCCTTGAGCACCGCGTCGCGCAAGCGCTCGGCGCTCTTGACGCGCAGGGCGCCCGCGTCGGCCGCCTTCAGGGGGTCGAACTGCTCGAGCCCGAGAGCGTCCGCGAAGCCCGAGGTGACGCGGCGGTCGTCGACGGCCGCCTGGGCGCGCTCGGTCTTCAGCTCGTCGAGGATCTTCGCCAGCTCCTCGACCTGCGCCTCGTTCAGGTTCAGGCGGTAGGCGAGGAACCGCAGCGGGCGCCGGACGCCGAACGCGCCGCCGCCGCCGAGATCGTCACCGTCGCCCCGGTGGAAGCTGAAGCCTTCACCGGACGGACCGTGGCCGACGTGATCACCGCACGCGCCGCGACGGCGCGCGTTCCGCAACCAATGCAGCATTCCTGGGTACATGGTCTTTCCTCTCTCGCCGAGGCAGTGCGCTCCCGGCGGGTGTTGCAGGCGCGTGGGCACCATGCCTCACGCACCGTGGAACCTAACGCGGCCGGCGCCGGAGCGCATGTCATACAGGCCGCGCTGTGAAAAGCGCAGCGCCGCCGAATACGGCGGCGACTGGCGTCAACGTCGAGGTGCGTCACGCCCTCACCGCGGACCACTTCGGAGCAATTCCGCGCAGGGTCGCGCCACCTGCGGAAATTTCGATAACCACAGATGGCTGCCATACTGATTTTCCCGGAGGCTGCGCTCCCCGTTGATCACGCTGCACGACATCCTCGAGCGCGCGCGCGCGGCCGGACAGAAGCTGGCCGCGGGCGAGGCGCTGTGGCTGTTCGCCGCGGTCACCCGGCTGGCGGCGGCGCAGAAGTCCACCGTGCGCTCGCGGCTCGTGCACCTGGACCCTTCGGGATCGATCCAGCTCGCCCGCTTCGACGAGAAGCGCGCCGACGACGAGCAGGGCTACCTGGCGCCGGAGCTGCTGGAGCGCGGCGCTCCCGCGAAGACGGAGCCGCGCGTGCAGGTCTACGCCGCCGGCGCCCTCGGATACGAGCTGCTCACCGGGCAGCCTGCTCCGGACCCGCGGAAGGGACCCGGTCCGGAGCTGACGGGTCCGGCCGCCGACCTGGTGCGGATCGCGATGGCGCGCGATCGGCGCGAGCGGTTCGGCGACCTGCAGCAGCTTCGCGAGGCGGTCGACGGGTTGCAGCGGCCCGCCGGGGCGGACAGCGAGCGCCAGGCCTTCGCGGCGCTGGTGGGCCGGAGCGAGAAGTGGGCGGGCGTGCCCGAGATGGATCGCGCCGCGCTGGCCAAGCTGATCGAGCACGTCTCGCACCTCGGCCGCCAGATCGACGCGGTGCGCAGCGGCATGGCCGACGTGCAGCGCGACCAGCAGGACGTGAGCACGCGAGTCGGCATCCTGGAATCGCGGGGGCCCGGGCAGTCGGTCGTGGTGAGATCGGGCTCGGGATTTGCCGCGGGCTTGCTGGGGGCATCCTCGGCGCCGCGGTCGCGGCCGGCGCGCTGTTCGCGGCCGGGCTCTTGAATCCGTCGGCCATCCGTGCGCTCGCGGCGCACCGGACGGCCGAGCGCGCGCCCGCGGCGGTCGACCCGCGGCCGGCTCCGGCGGTGGCGAGCGTCGCGCCGGCGGCGGCGCCGGCACCGACCACGGCCTCGAACACGATTCCGACCTCGACCTCGAACGCGACCCCGACCCCCGTCCCCGCCTCGAACACGACCCCGCCCGCGCACTCCGCCCGCCCCTCGCCCGCCGACCTCGCCCGCGCAGTCGCCGAGGCGCAGGTCAAGCGCGGCGATCTCGAGCTGGAGCGGGGGCGTTACGAGGCCGCCGCCGAGGAGTTCCAGCAGGCGCTCACGAACGACGCCGCGCTCGCCGTGGCCTGGCGCGGGCTCGGCATCGCGCACCTGATGCGCCACGACGAGGAGTCGGCCCGCAGGGCCTACGAGAAATACCTCCAGCTCGCCCCGGCCGCCCCCGACGCCCGCGACATCCGCAAGGCGATCGCCGAGCTGAACGCGCGCGCCAAGATCGGCGCGGGCGTGGAGAAGTAACCGCTTCACGCAGTGAGCAGACCCTGGAACTGCTGGGCGAAAAGCGGACCTCGCGCCTCGTCCTCGTGCTTGAAGTAGCAGTACACGTCCTGCTCGAATCCCGCGCCGCGCACCCAGGCCGCCCAGTCGCGGAGCCGCGCCTCGTCGTACTCGGTACGGCGCAGCCGCAGGTACCCGAACGGAGCGGTGCGGACGCGCGGGGTGGCCAGCTCGTCGCTCTCGGCGAGGCACAGTGCCGCGCCGGAGTCCTGCAGGGCCCGGAAGGTGTCGTCGCCGAACCAGCTCTGGTGGCGGAACTCGAACGCCGCC
>DASWGQ010000166.1:0-4624 GCA_036393595.1 Myxococcales bacterium
AGTTGATCTGCACCTCGGGGTGCAGCTTGTTGTAGTCGCTGAACCACTTCGAGTAGAGCGGGAACGGGAACGTCGCGCCCGCGCCGGTGATCAGCATCTTGTCGGCGGCGAGCGCCGCCGAGGCGAGGGCGAGGGTGGACAGCAGGGCTACGCGGCTGATTTTCATGCGGCCTCCTTTTAGTCGGTTCGTGTGACGTACTTGTGACAAGCGCGTGGCGCTTCTACGGCGCGGCAGGCAACTTCACCCAGAAGCGGCTCCCTCCCTGGCCACTCTCCACGCCCACCTGGCCCCCCATCGCTTGCGCGAGGTGCTTGACGATCGCGAGACCCAGGCCGGTGCCCCCGTTCTCTCGCGCGCGCCCCGCGTCCGCGCGGTAGAAGCGCTCGAAGATCCGGTCGCGGTGGCGCGGCTCGATGCCCGGTCCGGAGTCGAGCACCGAGAGCACGACCGAAGGGCCGGTGCCGTCGCCCAGCACGGTGACCCGCCCGCCCTCCGGAGTGAACTTCATGGCGTTGTCGAGCAGGTTGATGAGGATCTGCTCCAGCGCGCGGCGGTCCCCGAGCGCGCGCAGGCCGGACGGCCCGTCGAAGCCGAGCTTGATGCGCTTCCCTTCCGCGCGCCCTCGCACCAGCTCCAGCGAGGCCGCCGCCAGGGGCGCCAGCTCGACCGGGCCGATCTCGAGGTGGAACTCGCCCGTCTCCAGCCGCGACAGGTCGAGCAGCTCGCGGGTCAGCCGCGAGAGCCGGTCCGCGTGGCGTGCGATCATCTCGACGAAGCCGCGCGCGGCGGAATCGAGCATCTGGCCGCTCGAGAG
Source organism: Myxococcales bacterium (assembly GCA_036393595.1). Classification (GTDB taxonomy): domain Bacteria; phylum Myxococcota; class Myxococcia; order Myxococcales; family 40CM-4-68-19; genus VBKO01. Next base: position 816 of record DASWGQ010000166.1, read on the forward strand.
CAGCGTCTCGACCGCTCCGGTGATGGCCGCCACGGGGGTGCGCAGCTCGTGGCTCGCGTTGGCGATGAAATCGCGCCGCACGCCCTCCAGCCGCTTCTCCTCGGTGAGGTCGCGAAAGAGCACCAGGGCCCGCCGGTCGGCGAGCGGCGAGAGCGTCACGAACAGCAGCTTGTCCAGGGACACCACGTTGAACTCGCCGCGCACCGGCGTGCCCGCGATCGCGCGGTCGGCGGCTTCGCCCAGCTCGGAGCTGCGGGTGATCTCCAGCAGGGTCCGCCCGAGGGCGCGCCCGGTCCCGACCAGCCCGTCGAGCGCCGGGTTGACCACCGCGAACCGGCCGCGCGGGTCGAGGATGCCCGCGGGGTCCGGGATGCCGTCGACCATCTCCTGGGGGCCCGGCGGCGCCCCGCCGGCGACGAGGCCGGCCTCTTCGGCGCGCAGCAGGCGCGACAGCTCGACCACCTCGCGCGGCAGCGCCTCGCCCGGGTGGCGCGCCGCCAGCTCCCCGCGGACCGCGCCGAGCACCTCGTCGAGCGTGACCTTGCGCCAGAAGAGGGCCACGTCGCTACTTCTCCTCCGGGTCGACCATCCGGTACCCACTGCCGCGCACCGTCTCGACCAGGTCGCGCCCCGCGCCCAGCTTCTCACGCAGCCGCTTCACGTGAGTGTCGACGGTGCGCGTCTGCAGCTCTCCGGAGAGGCCCCAGACGTCGCGCAGCAACGTCCCGCGCGTCTGCAGCCGGCCCACCCGCGACATGAAGGTGGCGAGCAGCTTGAACTCGAGCGCGGTGAGCGCGATCTCCTCGCTCCCCACGAAAGCGCGGTGCGCCGGGAGGTCGATGCGCAGCGGGCCCACCCTCTCTTGTGGAACGTCGGGCTCGCCGTCGACCCCGCGCCGCAGCACGGCGCGCGCGCGCAGCACCAGCTCCCGCATGCTGAACGGCTTGGTGACGAAGTCGTCGGCGCCCAGCTCGAATCCCACCACGCGATCGACCTCCTCGCCGCGCGCGGTCACCATGATCACGGGGACGTTCCTGGTGCGCGGCGAGGTCTTCAGCTGCCGGCAGACCTCGGTCCCCGGTACGCCGGGCAGCATCAAGTCGAGCAGCACCAGATCCGGAGTCCGGTGCCGAACGAGGGCGAGCGCCTGCTCGCCGTCGCGCGCCGAGGCGGTCTCGAAGCCTGCCTGCCGGAGGTTGAACTGCATCAGGTCGACCAGGTCCTTCTCGTCCTCGACGATGAGGATCAGCTGGGGGCTCCCCATGGGCGATCCCATTTATCGGAAGCGTGTGGCAACCATGTGACGCCCCGGCAACTTCCCTCGCTCGCCGTCGCCGCGGTACGCTTTTGAGCCGAGCGCCACGTTGAGAGCGCGAGAGCACGCAGGGCCTCCCCCCGAACGCACGGGCCGCGACCCGGTCTGCGGGATGTCCGTGGACCTGGACCACGCCAAGGGCGGGACGCTGGTCCACGACGGCCGCGAATACGGCTTCTGCAGCGCGCGCTGCCGCGAGCGGTTCCAGGCCGACCCGCGACGCTTCCTCGATCCTGCCGCCGCGCCGCCGGCCACGGGCGCGCCTCCGGGAACGAAGTGGACCTGCCCGATGCACCCCGAGGTAGAGGCCGACGGCCCGGGAGCCTGCCCGATCTGCGGCATGGCGCTCGAGCCGCGCACCGTCTCGGTGGAGCAGGAGGAAAACCCCGAGCTGCGGGACATGCTGCGCAGGTTCTGGGTGAGCCTCGCCTTGACCGCGCCTCTGCTCCTGCTCGGCATGTCGGACCTCTTGCCCGGACGGCCGGTGCAGCACGCGCTCTCTCCGGCGCTGGTCGCCTGGATCGAGCTCGCGCTCGGGACGCCCGTGGTGCTCTGGGGAGGGCGGCCGTTCTTCGAGCGCGGCTGGGCGTCGGTCACGAACCGCAGCCTGAACATGTTCACGCTCATCGCCCTGGGAACGGGCGTGGCGTACCTCTTCAGCGTCGGGGCCACGGTCGCGCCGGGCCTCCTCCCGGCGAGCGTCCGCGATGCGCACGGGGCCGTGCCGGTCTACTTCGAGCCCGCCGCCGCCATCGTCACGCTGGTCCTGTTGGGCCAGGTGCTCGAGCTGCGCGCCCGGGCGCGGACGCGCAGCGCGCTGCGGGCGCTGCTCGGCCTCGCTCCGAAGACCGCGCGCAAGGTGGAGGAGGAGGACGGCGCGGAGCGCGACGTGCCGCTCGAGGAAGTGCGCCCCGGGGACGTGCTGCGCGTCAGGCCCGGCGAGAAGGTGCCTGTGGACGGCGTCGTCATCGAAGGGCACAGCAGCGTCGACGAATCGATGATCACCGGCGAGCCGCTCCCGGTGGAGAAGATCTCCGGCAGCAGGGTCACTGGGGGCACGGTGAACGTCGACGGCACCTTCCTGATGCGCGCCGAACGGGTGGGCTCCGAGACCTTGCTCGCGCAGATCGTGCGCCTGGTGGCCGAGGCGCAGCGCAGCCGCGCGCCCATCCAGAGATTGGCGGACCGCGTCGCCGCCTGGTTCGTGCCCGCGGTGATCGCGGTGGCCGCGCTCACCTTCGTGGTCTGGCTCGTCGCGGGCCCGGAGCCGCGGTTCGCGCACGCGCTCGTCAACGCCGTGTCCGTGCTGATCATCGCCTGCCCCTGCGCGCTCGGACTGGCCACTCCGATCAGCATCATGGTCGCCACCGGACGCGGAGCGCAGGCGGGCGTGCTGGTGCGCAGCGCCGAGGCCCTGGAGACGCTCGCACGCGTCGACACCTTGCTGGTGGACAAGACCGGGACACTCACCGAGGGCAAGCCGCGGCTGGTCTCGGTCGAGCCCGCCGCCGGATTCTCCTGGGGAGAGGTCTTGCGCCTGGCAGCCGCCCTGGAGCGCGGCAGCGAGCATCCCCTGGCGGGGGCCATCCTCGAGGCAGCGCGCGAGCGCGGCATCGAAGCTCCGCCGGCATCTTCCTTCCGCGCGATCCCGGGCCAGGGGGTGGTGGGCAACGTCGAGGACCGCAAGGTCGCGCTGGGGAACGCCTCGCTGCTCGCCACGCTGGACGTCGATCTCTCGGAGGCGGAGGGCCAGGCCGAGGCGCTGCGGGCCGACGGACAGACCGTGGTGTTCCTCGCCATCGACGGCCAGCTCGCCGGCCTGCTCGGAGTGGCCGATCCGATCAAGGAGTCGGCTCCCGAGGCGCTGGGCGCGCTGCGCGGCGAGGGCGTGCGCGTGGTCATGCTGACCGGCGACGACCGCGGCACCGCCGAGGCGGTCGCGCGCAAGCTGGGCATCGAGGAGGTGCACGCCGAGGTGCTGCCCGCCGACAAGGCAGCCGCGGTGGAGCGGCTGCGCGGCCAGGGCCGCCTCGTGGCAATGGCGGGCGACGGCATCAACGACGCGCCCGCGCTCGCCGCCGCGGACGTAGGCATCGCCATGGGGACCGGCACGGACGTGGCGATGGAGAGCGCCGGCATCGTCCTCATCAAAGGCGATCTGCGCGGCATCGTCCGGGCGCGCCGGCTGAGCAAGGCTACGCTCCGCAACATCCGCCAGAACCTCTTCTGGGCGTTCGCGTACAACACGCTGGGAGTGCCGGTGGCCGCCGGCGTGCTCCATCCCTTCACCGGCCTGTTGCTGAGCCCGATGTTCGCGAGCGCGGCCATGAGCCTCAGCTCGGTGTCGGTGATCGGAAACGCTCTGCGCCTGCGCCGGGTCACGCTGTGAGGCTCCAGCCGGAGCGCGCCAGCCCGGGTTGACTGACGCCGGGCGCCGTGGGACGGACCCGAGAGGAGGTTCGATGCCCGCAGATCCGCCGCTGGGAACGCCGCG
>DASWGQ010000167.1:0-6332 GCA_036393595.1 Myxococcales bacterium
CTGGTCCAGCGCCTCAAGGGCAAGAAGGTGATCCGGCAGGAGCGCGCGCGCGCCGGCAGCGTGCAGCTCCGGTACGTGGTCGAGAAGCTGCAGCGCAAGCTCGGCGCGAAGGTCGCGCTGCGCGACCGGGACGGCGCGGGCACGGTCGAGATCCGCTACCATAGCCACGCAGAGCTCGACCGCATCCTGCAGTCCATCCTGGGCGAAGGCTGAGGAGCCCTCCCCGACCGGCGTCGGTCTGGGCATGCTGATCCCGGGCTACTCGATCATGCCGATGGTGCTGGGCGGCATCGCCGGATACGGGTGGGCGAAACGCGCACCGGAGAGCGAGCGGACCTACAGCACCCCACTCGCTTCGGGCTTCATCGCCGGAGAGGCGCTCCTGGTGCTGATCTTCTCCATCCTGGCAGTGTTCGGCATTCGTGCGTGAAGAAACCTTTGTCGCCGCGGGTTCCGGGGGAGATGCTAGAACAGCCCCAGAACGAGGTGACACACATGGCGATGCGCAGGGATGAAGTGGAGAAGGGCCCGACCGCGATCGGATCGGCCGCGGCACGTGCGCCGGGCGAGTTGAACGCCCTGCTCGGAAAGGGCAGCGCGTTCGAGGGCAAGCTGCTGTTCGAGGGCACCGTCCGCATCGACGGCAAGTTCACCGGCGAGATCGTCTCCACCGACACGCTCATGATCGGCGAGGGCGCGGAGGTGAAGGGCCAGATCCAGGTGGGCTCGCTCATCATCGTCGGCGACTACAACGGCGACGCGAAGGCGACGAAGAGCATCGAGATCAAGGCGCCCGCGAAGGTGCGCGGGACGCTCACCACCGCGTCGATCGTCATCGAGCGCGGCGTCTTCTTCGAGGGCAACTGCAAGATGGACACGAGCGGCGCGTCGCCCGCGGCCTCAGGAACGCCGCGCCGGCCGACGCCGCCGCCCGACTCGGCTCACTAGCCGCCGCCCCCCTTCCCATGAACGAGGCGGAGCCCCCGTCCGGGGAGCTCCGCCTCGTTGCCTTTCACGCGTCCGCCCGAAGGGCGCCGGTTACTGCTTGGCGGGGGCCGCGATCTGGCTCGGCCGCGCGGCCTCGACCTGCACCCTGATCTGCCGCGGCTTGGTCTCCGCACGCTTCGGCAGCACGATGCGCAGCACGCCGTCCCTGCTCTCGGCCGAGATGTGCTCGGCGTCGACGGTGCTGGGCAGCGTGAAGCTGCGGCTGAACGCGCCGTAGGTCCGCTCGATGCGGTGGTAGCCTTCGCGGTCCTCCGCCTTCTCCAGCTTGCGCTCGCCGCGGATGGTCAGCTGGTTCGCCTCGACCTGGATGTCGACGTCCTTCGCGTCCACCTCGGGCAGCTCCACCTTGAGGGTGATCGCGTCGGCGTCCTCGAACACGTCGACCGCGGGCGTCCACGCGGCGGTGAGGCCGCTCTCCTCGCGCGGCGCGTACGCCTCGCCGAATGTCTTGAACAACTGGTCCTGCAAGCGGAACAGGTCGCGGAACGGGTCGTACCGGGTAATGGCCATGGCAATGCCTCCTTTGAAATTTGAAAAAGCGTAAAGCGCTTTTGCTCGCCGGATCTCCGGCGCCAGCTGCCGCAGCAGCCGGGCCCTTTCCCGGCCTCCCTGCGACGGAGCCAACGTAACCAGCGCGAAGGGTCGGTCAAGTCCGGCGGCGGCCAGACTGCGGTCCATGACGGCCCCGCCGTGAGAGCCCGGCCCGATCGCGGCGGCTACCGGCGCTTTCGCCGCGGCTGCGCGCCGGTCGGGCGCGCGTTCGGCAGGTCCTCGATCAGTCCGCCGGGCACCCCTCCTTCGGTCACCACGGTGGCGAGCGGGTGCTCCTTCTGCCGCCGGCCGGTCCGGCGCATCCGCTGCAGCTCCTTCTTGGCGGCGCGCACCAGCCGATCCGAAGCCGAGTCCATCGACGCGTAGGGGTCGGGTGTGGTCTCCTCGATCTGGATGGTGCGCGCGCCCGGCATGTGCAGCGTCAGGTGGCACTCCTTGTCGACGCCGCCCTTGGCGCCGTTCACGTCGCCCAGCTCGACCCGCAGCTCGGCCGCCTCGTTGTCGTAGAATCGGTTGAGCGCCTCGACCACGTGCTCCTGCGCGTAACTCTTCAGGCCCTGCGACAGGCGCAGGTGCTTTCCCTGGATGATGATCTTCATGCAGGGCAATCTGGCGCCGCCTCGAAGCGCGTGCAAAGGTCGCCCCAGCCCGTCATTGACCGACCAAAGGCTCCGTGTTACGGAACCGCGTCTTTCGCGCCCGTCCCGCGAGGGAAATCGAGGGTTTGAAGTGATCTCAGCGAGCGTTTCCCGCCGCTACGCCCGCGCGCTGTTCTCGCTCGCCCTGGAAGAGGGCGGGCACGAGCGGATCGGCGCGGAGCTGGAATCGGTGGCCCAGGCCATCCGCGCCTCCGGCGAGGCGCGCACGCTGGTGGAGAGCCCCGGCTACACGCCGGCGCAGCGCCACGCCCTGGTCGACGTCCTGGTGCAGGAGCTCTCGCTCTCTCCGCTGGCCGCCAGCTTCCTGCGCATCCTGGTCGACCGCCACCGGCTGGCGGAGATCGCCGCCATCGCGCGCAGCTACGGAGAGATGCTCGATGAGAAGGTGGGGCGCGTCCGCGCCACCGTGATCAGCCCGAAGCCCCTGACCGACGAGGAGCTGCGGCGCGTGCGCGAGGCGCTCTCCGCGGCCACCCGGCGCACCATCGTCCTGGACTCGCGGAGCGATCCGAAGATCGTCGGGGGGCTGGTGGCGCACGTGGGTCCCAAGGTGTGGGACGGCAGCATCCGCACGCAGCTGGAGCGGATGCGGCGCGAGCTGAAGAGCGCGCCGCTGTAGGCAGACGGGAGAAAAGGCGAGATGCAGATCAGGGCCGACGAGATCAGCCGCATCCTGCGCGAGCAGATCAAGACGTACGGCAAGCAGATCGAGGTCAGCGAGACGGGCACCGTGCTGTCCACCGGCGACGGCATCGCGCGCGTCTACGGCCTCTCCGGGGTGATGGCGGGCGAGCTGGTCGAGTTCCCCCACGAGCTGATGGGCCTGGTGCTGAACCTCGAGGAGGACAACGTCGGCGTCGCGCTGATGGGCGAGGGCCAGGAGATCCGCGAGGGCGACGTCGTCAAGCGCACCGGCCGCATCGCCGAGGTGCCGGTGGGCCCGGCGATGGTGGGCCGGGTGGTGAACGCGCTCGGCCAGCCGGTCGACGGCAAGGGCCCGGTCGCCTCGAAGGAGAGCCGGAAGGTCGAGGTGAAGGCGCCCGGCATCGTGCAGCGCGAAGGGGTCAAGGAGCCGCTGCAGACCGGCATCAAGGCGATCGACGCGATGATCCCCATCGGCCGCGGGCAGCGCGAGCTGATCATCGGCGACCGGCAGACGGGCAAGACCGCCGTGGCGATCGACACCATCATCAACCAGCGGGGCCAGGGCGTCTTCTGCATCTACGTGGCGATCGGGCAGAAGCAGTCCACGGTCGCGCAGGTGGTCAACAAGCTGCAGAAGTTCGGCTCGATGGAGTACACCACCGTCGTCGCGGCCAACGCCTCCGACCCGGCACCGCTGCAGTTCCTCGCGCCCTATACCGGCGTCACCATCGGCGAGTACTTCCGCGATCACGGGCAGCACGCCCTGATCGTCTACGACGACCTCTCCAAGCACGCCGTCGCCTACCGGCAGCTCTCGCTCCTCTTGCGCCGCCCTCCGGGCCGCGAGGCGTACCCGGGCGACGTGTTCTACCTGCACAGCCGCCTGCTCGAGCGCGCGGCGAAGATGTCCAAGGCGCGCGGCGGCGGCAGCCTGACCGCCCTGCCCGTCATCGAGACGCAGGCAGGAGACGTCTCCGCGTACATCCCCACCAACGTCATCTCCATCACCGACGGCCAGATCTTCCTCGAGACCGACCTCTTCTACGCGGGCCAGCGGCCGGCGATCAACGTCGGCATCTCGGTCTCGCGGGTGGGCGGGAACGCGCAGATCAAGGCGATGAAGAAGATCGCCGGGTCCTTGCGGCTGGAGCTGGCGCAGTACCGCGAGCTGGCCGCCTTCTCGCAGTTCGGGTCCGACCTGGACAAGTCCACGCAGGAGATCCTCGCCCGCGGCGCGCGCCTCACCGAGCTCTTGAAGCAGGGCCAGTACGAGCCGATGCCGGTGGAGAAGCAGATCATCCAGATCTACGCGGGCACGCAGAAGGACAAGAACGGCGTGGTCTGGATCCGCAACATCGAGGTGAGCGAGGTCCCCCGCTACATGAAGGAGCTGGTCGAGTTCATCGAGACGCGCCACCCCGAGGTGCTCAAGCTGCTCCGCGAGAAGAAGGACCTGACCGACGACGTGCGCGCCACCCTCGACCGGGCGCTCGAGGAGTTCAGGGACGTGTTCCGGCCCTCCGCGCCGGCGCAGCGGTAGGAGAACGTGGCCTCGCTCCGGACCATCCGCACCCGCATCCGGTCGGTGCGGAACACGCAGAAGATCACCAAGGCCATGAAGATGGTGGCCGCGGCGAAGCTGCGCCGGGCGCAGGACGCGGTCTTGCGCGCCCGACCCTACGCGCAGCTCATCGACGAGATGCTCGCCTCGCTGGCCCGCGCGCGCGCCGACGCCGATCTGCCGCCGCACCCCCTGATGGCGGTGCGCCCGCCCCGCCGGGTGGAGCTCGTGCTGATGACCTCCGACCGCGGCCTGTGCGGCGGATTCAACTCCAACATCATCCGGCGCGGCCAGCGCTTCCTCGTCGAGGAGGGCGCCCGGTTCGAACGGATCCAGTTCTCCACGGTCGGACGCCGCGGGCGCGACTTCGCCCGCAAGCGGGGCATCGAGACCCGCAAGGACTACGTGGGGTTCTTCGGGCGCCTCCGGTACGCGCAGGCGCGCGAGGTCGCCCACGACCTCATCCAGGCGTACGAGACGGACGAGCTGGACGCCGTCTACCTCCTCTACAACGAGTTCAAGAGCGCCATCGTGCAGCAGATCAGCCTGGTGCAGCTCCTGCCGCTGCAGCCACGCGCAACGGCGCAGCGCGGGCCCGGGGAGAAGGGGTCGATCACGGCGGAGCACCTCTACGAGCCCAGCCGGCCCGAGGTGCTGCAGGCGCTGATCCCGCGCTTCCTGGCCATGCAGATCTGGCGCGCCCTGCTGGAGAGCGAGGCGAGCGAGCACGGCGCGCGCATGACCGCGATGGACTCCGCCACCAAGAACGCGTCCGAGATGATCGGGCGGCTCACCCTCGACTACAACCGCGCGCGCCAGGCGGCGATCACCAAGGAGCTGATGGAGATCGTCAGCGGCGCCGAGGCGCTCAAGTAAGGATCCGGAGACGACATGGCCGCAGTCGCAATGACCGAGATGCAGAAGACGGGGAAGGTCACGCAGGTGATCGGCCCGGTGGTGGACGTGGAGTTCCCGCCCGGGGCGCTGCCGGAGATCTACACGGCGCTCACGCTCTCGAACCCGGGCATCTCCGGCGAGCCCGACAACCTGACCGTGGAGGTCTCCCAGCACCTGGGCGAGAACACCGCCCGCTGCATCGCCATGGACTCGACCGAGGGCCTGGTGCGGGGCCAGCCGGCGAAGAGCTCGGGCGCGCCGATCTCGGTGCCCGTCGGCAAGGAGACGCTGGGGCGCATCCTCAACGTGATCGGTCAGCCGGTCGACGAGCGTGGGCCGGTCAACGCCACCCGCCGCAATCCCATCCACCACGCGCCCCCGTCCTTCGTGGACCAGGACGTGCGGGTGCAGGCGTTCGAGACCGGCATCAAGGTGATCGACCTGCTCGCGCCCTACACCCGCGGCGGCAAGATCGGGCTGTTCGGCGGCGCCGGCGTGGGCAAGACCGTGCTGCTACAAGAATTGATCAACAACGTGGCCAAGGCGAAGGGCGGCTTCTCCGTCTTCGCCGGCGTGGGCGAGCGCACCCGCGAGGGCAACGATCTCTACGCCGAGTTCCAGGAAGGCGGCGAGAACGCCGTCATCAAGCCCCACGACCTGGAGAAGAGCCTGGCGGTGCTCGTCTTCGGGCAGATGAACGAGCCTCCCGGCGCGCGCGCACGCGTCGCCTTGAGCGCGCTGGCCATCGCCGAGTACTTCCGCGACGAGGAGGGGCGCGACATGCTCCTCTTCATCGACAACATCTTCCGCTTCACGCAAGCCGGGTCGGAAGTCTCGGCGCTGTTAGGCCGAATGCCGAGCGCGGTCGGATACCAGCCGACGTTGTCCACCGAGATGGGCGGCTTGCAGGAGCGCATCACTTCCACCAAGAAGGGTGCGATCACGTCGGTGCAGGCGATCTACGTGCCGGCCGACGACCTCACCGACCCGGCCCCGGCGACGGCTTTCGC
>DASWGQ010000168.1:0-6021 GCA_036393595.1 Myxococcales bacterium
GGCGGCCGGTAGGGCGCGTAGCGCAACAGCTCCCCGTGCAGGTAGTTGGCCTGGTTGCCCGTGAGTCGCCAGTCGTGTTTGTGGATCATGGAAGTCCTCTTCATCAGGGCACGGGGATGCCGGCGCCGGCCGGCTCGTCCAGGAGCTTTTCGCAGGCGCCCACCTTGGCGGGATCGCCGAGCCCGTTGGCCGCGGCCACGGGGTCGCCGGAAAGGAGATTGAGGGAGAGCCCGTAGGCCACGCAGCCGCGCGCGTCGCTCACGTCCACCGCCTCCGGCGGCGCGGCAGCGAGCGCCTTGGCCAGGGCCTTCACCCAGGCCAGGGCGGCGCGCCGCTTCAGCTCCGCCTCCGCAGGGACTTGCGGATCGAACTTGGCGCCCACCGACATCCTGGGCGCCGCGGCCCAGGTCACGTCGCGCGCCTCCTCGGCCGCCCGGAGAACGCGCGTCTTGCCCGCCAGCTCGACCTCACCCTGGGCCCGCGCGATGAACCGGTGCTGCACAGCCGCCACGCGCTGCTTGCCGCCCTTGGCGTCGGACACCTGGGTGACGGTGCTGTTGGTCGCATGCTCGACCGTGATCAGCATGCGCCCGACGATGACGTCCGGGTCGTCCGTGTCCCATCCGAGGTTGTAGGCGGGCCCCAGTTCCGCCAGGGCAGCGGCGAGCGAGGGTTCCGCGGACATGCCCGATTCGGGCGGACCGATGGTGAGGCGCGGCCGCAGCTGGCCCGCGAGCGAGGCGACCGTCGCCGCATCGCACGTGGACGGCGCCGAAGCCGCCCGGGCCCGGCCGCACCAGAGCATCGCTTGCGCCGGGTCCGAGGCAGACGCGACCAGGGCGTTGAGCTTGTCCTGAGGGCACGCGCCGGCGAGCGTCGCGGCCAGCCCGCCGCGCTCCTGCGCGCGCGCGGCGTCGGCGGCGCGCAGCAGCTCGGCGCAATCCGCGCGCCGCAGCATCGCTTCCTGGTCGGGGGTGAGCGAATGTGCGCAGGCGCTCAAACACAGCAGCCCTGCCAGGGGTTGGACGCAAGCTCTCATCTCGGGCCTTCCAACAGAGCGCGCCGCCTTTTCCCTCCCCCGAGGCATCTGTGCAAGAGGATTCACGGTCCGCGAGCAGGCGGGCGCGCTGTGCTAGAAAAGAGGTCGCGCATGCGCATCGGCGAGATCCTCATTCGCGAGGGCCACCTCACGCAGGACGGGCTCGAGGAAGCGCTCGACTGGCAGGTGCTCTACGGCGGCCGGCTGGGGACCAATCTGCTCGAGCTGAAGCTCGTGGAGGAGGAGCAGGTCGCGCGCGCGCTCGGCAAACAGCTCGGGTGCGAGGTCGCCTGGGGCGAGCTGCAGCCGCAGCACGACGTGGTCCCGCTCTTTCCCAAGCACGTCGCCGACCGCGACGAGATGGTGCCCTGGAAGATGGAGAAGCGGCGCCTCAAGGTGCTGTGCACCGAGATCCACCTCGAGAAGCTGGACCAGCTCGGGTACAAGCTGGGCCGCGCCTGCCTGCCGGTGATCGCGCCCGAGTTCCGCATCTTCCAGCTGCTGCGCGCCAACTACGGCGCCACCCGGCAGATGCGCGCGCTCGACTTCGGGGTGGTGCCGACCGAAGGACGCCGGCGCAAGAAGCAGCAGGAGGCCGCGCCCCAGGCCGTGGGCGAACTGATCGACGAGACGGCTTTCAACGACATCTACAACCGCGTCGTCCAGGGCCGCGCCCCCACGCCGCCGGAGGGGACGGCACCCGTGGCACCGCGCGCGCAGATCGTCCCTCCGCCGGCCGAGGCGATCGAGGCGCTGCCGGAGGACGCGATCCTGGGCGAGGTTGCTCCCGAGCCGGCCGCGCTTGAGACGCCCGTCGCGGCGCCGCCGCAGCCGGCGGCGCCCTGGGAGGAACCGGCACCGCCGCCGCAGGCGAAGACCGAGGACGCGCCGATCGATTTCAAGGAAGCGCTGCGGCTCCTCGAGGGCGTCTCGGACCGCAAGGCGATCGCGCACCTGGTGCTGCGGGCCTCGCTGAGCAAGGCGAAACGCGCTCTGCTCCTCCAGGTCCAGGGTGGCGTGGCGCTCGGCTGGGACGGGCTGGGCCAGGGACTGGAGCAGGCGGCGCAGATCGTCGCCATCCCCCTCTCGGCGCCCAGCGCGTTCCAGCTGGTGGTGAACACGCGCAGCCACTTCCTCGGTCCGCTGCAGAGGACGCCGCTCAACATCCGGTTCCTCGCGCAGCTGGGCAAGAAGGTGCCGCTCTCGTCGATGATCGTGCCCATCCTGCACCGCGGCCGGGTCTCGCACCTGCTCTACCTGGACAACGGCCACAAGCAGCAGGCGCCGACCGACGTGGGCGAGATGCTCATCTTGAGCCAGCGCATCGGCCAGACGGTCGAGGCGCTGGTGGAGAAGAAGCGCAAGGCCGCGCACGCCTGACGCGCGAAGGAGGGTTCCCCGTGCTGCGCCTGCTGCCGTTCGCCTTGCTCGTCCTCGTTCCGCTCACGGCGCGCGCCGATGCCACCGGTGAGATCGACTGGCAGCGGCGCGTCCTCAAGGCGACGGGGCAGGGCGCGCCCGACTTGAACGCGCCCTCCATCGCCGTTGCGCGCCTGGGGGCGGAGCGCGCCGCGATGGCGACCGCCCAGCGCAACGCGCTCGAGACGCTGAAGGGGACGACGCTCGAGAGCGGCGGCACGGTCGGCACGTTGCTGCAGAACGACAGCGCGCTGCGCACCAAGGTGCAGGGCAAGTTGCGCGGCGTGCGCGCGGTGAAGACCCACTACTACTCGGACGGCGGCGTCTCGCTGGACGTCGAGGTGCCGCTCGACCAGCTGCCGGCGGAGATCGCGCAGAACCTGAAGGCGCCGGCGGGTGGTGCGACCAAACCCGCCTCGCCCTCGCCCTCGAATGCGACCGCGCCCTCGGCCCCTGCACCCGACGCTGGAGCCAAGTGATGCGCACGCTCGGGGTCCTGGCGCTGGCCGCCGCCCTCCCGCTCGCCGCGTCCGCCGCCGAGGACGTCCAGGTCCAGGAAGCGACCGGCCAGGCCGCCGTGCTGAGCGGCGACAAGCCGGCGGCGCGCGAGAAGGCGATCGACGATGCGCTCCGGCAGGCGGTGAAGATGGCCGTCGGCACGCAGGTGCAGAGCGTGACCGAGGTGCAGGAGTTCCAGACCAAGATGGACACCGTCCTGGAGCACTCCACCGGGTACGTGAAGCGTTACGAGATCCTCAAGGAAGGGATGGACGGGGAGGTGGTCCAGGTCACGGTCCGCGCGCAGGTGAGCCTTCTGGCGCTCGACAAGGACCTGGAGGCGCTCGGCCTGTTGATGGCGCGCAAGAACTTCCCGCGCACGATGGTGCTGATCGCCGAGCAGAACATCGGGATGACCGCTCCCGCCCGACCGTGGCTGCGCAGCGAGCAGGTCTCGGCGGACCTCCGCGTGGCGGAGAACGTGGTCCTCGACGAGCTGCGCCAGCGCGGCTTCCGGCAGCTGGTCGACGCCGAGATCGCCGAGCAGAAGGCCGCCTCGGTGGGCGGCTTCACCACCACCCTCACGGCGGCGCAGGCGCGCAAGCTGGGCTCGCTGACCCGCGCGGAGGTGATCCTCCTCGGCCAGGTGATCGTGAGCCAGCGCGCGCCGCTCGCCGAGCTGGGCCCCGACTGGCACTCCTGCAGCGCCAACCTGTCCGCGCGCGCGGTGAACACGGACGACGGAAACGTCCTCGCGACGGTCGAGTCGACCCAGAACGCGGCGGCCCTCGACGATCTCTCCTGCGGCAAGCAGGCCATCAAGAAGGCCGCGCAGAAGCTCGCCGAGCAGGTGGTCCAGAAGGTCGGCGCGCGATGGTCGGAGGACGTCTCGGGCGGGAACGCCGTGCACGTCACGGTGCGGAAGGTCGGCTCGCTGCGCGCCGCCAGCGACTTCAAGGGGGCCCTCACCCAGCAGGTCCGCGGCGTCCGCGCGGTCGCGCAGCGCAGCTACTCCGGCGGCACGCAGGAGCTCGACGTCACACTGGTCGGCTCCACCGAGCAGTTCGCGCAGGAGCTGGAGTCGAAGAAGCTGGGCCGCTTCACCGTCCGCGTCACCGGCGTGACCGCGAACACGGTGGACGTCGAGCTGGGCCCGTGACGGGCCGCCTGCTGCCCTGGGTGGTCGCCGGCGCGCTCTGCGGCGCCCCGCCCATCGGGGCGCAGGCGCGGGTCCGGGCTGCGACCGTGTCCCTCCTGGAGGGGACCGCCCAGGTGCGGCGTGGGCCGGGCGTCTCCCAGGACCTGCGGCGAGGGTCGAGCGTGCAGCAGGGCGACCTGGTGGAGACGGGCGACGACTCGCGTCTCGAGCTCAAGCTCCCTGACGCGAGCGCGCTGCGCCTCGGCCCCCGCGCGCGCCTGGCGCTCGCCGCGGCGCACTTCGAGCGAGGCCCCGCCCGGCGGCAGCTCTCGGTCAGGCTCTTCTTCGGCCAGGTCTGGGCGAAGGTGACCTCGGTGGCGGGCGGCGAGCAGAGGTTCCAGATCGAGACCGAGAACGCGGTGGCCGGCGTGCGCGGCACGACGTTCAGGGTCGACGCGCACGAGGACCGCAGCGTGCTCGTCCGCGTGTACTCGGGCACCGTGGCAGTCCGGCGCAACGCGCCCGGCGACGCCCGGCCCGGGGACGGCGGGCGCCGCGAGGTGCCGGGGCCGGAGGAGGTCAGCCGCGACGCCTGGGAGAAGCTGGTCGGCAGGCAGATGCAGATCCTGATCTCGGCGGACGGCACGCCCGGCGTCCCGGCCCCGTTCACCGAGGCCGACGAGGCGGGGGACGACTGGTCTGCCTGGAACCGGAAGCGCGACGAGCAGGCGAAGTGAACGTCCCCAACCTCCTGACCGGCGCAAGGCTCGTCGCGGTCCCCGTGTTCGTCGGGCTCTTCCTGCGCGGCGACCGGAAGGCGGCGCTGGCCGTTTTCGTGGGCGCGATGATCACGGACGCGCTGGACGGCATCCTGGCGCGCGCGCTCAAGCAGTTCACCCGCATCGGCGCGCTGCTCGATCCGGTCGCCGACAAGGTGCTGGGCCTCGCCGCCCTGGTGTTGCTCTGCTGGTCCCGGGCGCTGCCTTGGTGGCTCCTGGGCATCACGCTCTTCCGCGACGTCTGCATCTTCACCGCGATCTGGCTGCTGGAGCGGACCGGGCACAGCTACACGGTGCGGCCGACCCGGTTCGGCAAGTACGCGACCGCGGCGCTCACCGCCACGACCGTGCTGGCGCTGGTCCAGGGCGCCACCGAGGTGGCGGCGCCGACCCGGCCGCTCTTGGTCGCGCTGGTGCTCGTCGCGGCCGAGTGCGTGCTGGTGAGCTGGGCGCAGTACCTCTGGCTGTTCGTGCGGCTCATGCGGCTCCCGCCGCAGAGGGTACAGACGTGATCCTCGCGCTGGTCGTGCTGCTCCTCGGACAACAGGCCGTCGCGCGCGGAGACCTCCGCAAGCTGGACCCCGACCAGGTGCGCGTGGTGGTGCGCCCGGGCAGCAGCAACCTGCTCTCGGAGACCGCCGTCCGTGAGCTGCGCGCCTGGCGCGGCCAGGTGGCGATCGAGCTGCGCATGCCCGTCTCGCGCAAGGAGGCGGCCCGCCTCAACCGCGTGCCGCGCTTCTCCGCCCGCGTCGTGCAGGGCAGCGTGCGCGACCGCTCGCTCCGGCGCGTCCGCGCCGAGTCGGTGAAGGCAGTCCCGGGCACCCCGTTGCCGGTCAAGGAGCGCCCCTGCCCCGACGCCACCCTCCAGGGACGCTCCGGGGTGGACGAGGTGCTGGTCGCGCCCTCGGGCGTGGACGCCTGCATCCTCGACTGGCTGGCCCGGCGCCGCGCTTGACCGTGTCGGAGGCCCCTGCTAAATCCCGCAACCCGACTGCGTCCTTAGCTCAGCGGTAGAGCACCACCTTGACACGGTGGGGGTCGCTGGTTCGATCCCAGCAGGGCGCACCAATTCCTTCGTCTCCTGCTGAGCGCATCATCCCCGGGGCGGCGTCCCGTCGGAGAAGATGGTGACCACGACCTCGGCCGGA
>DASWGQ010000169.1:0-16235 GCA_036393595.1 Myxococcales bacterium
AGGTGATGGCGAGGAAGATCATCACGGGGAGGAGCGGCACCAGAGGGATCCCGACCACCGAGATGAGCAGCAGCAGGGCCAGCGGGAGCAAGAGCAGCCAGCAGAGGAACCCGACCAGGAAGCTCTTCAGCGGCTGCTCGAACATCGCGTGCCCCACCTGGCGGACGCGCTCGGGCCACAGCCGCAGCGCGAGCAGGCCGATCAGGTAGACCACCGCGAACAGCGCCAGCGTGGGGAAGAAGCCGAACGGCCCCAGCGAGGACAGGATCGAGTGCCGGCGCGCGGGGCGGCGGAACAGCTTGCCCAGGCCGATCTGCACGTGCTCGCCCATCACCTGGCCGCCGCGCTGCACCTCCACTTCGCCCAGGATCGCCGCCGTGTCGCCCAGCACCACCGCGCCCGGGTCGATCACGGTGCTGCCCAGGATGCTCACCGCGTCGCCCTGGACCACGCTGTTCGGCTCCAGCTCGATCGAGCCGCCCACGTTGACTACGTCTCCCTGCACCACCGTTCCGGCGGGCACCACCAGATCGCCCTGGAAGACGCGGACCATGTCGTGCCCGCGGGCGGAGCGCGTGCCTTGCATGCGGCGCTCGCGCCGGCGGGTGTGCTCGACGAACATGCCGGCGCTGCCGGGTCCCGGAGCGGGCACCACCACCAGCTTGCCGCGGTGCAGGACGCCCATCGAGCCGCTCGCCTTGAGCACCTCCCGCAGGGCCTCGCGCGGGTCGGCTTCCTTCACGTCGACGTCGATGCGCTCCTTCGCCACCCCCACCAGGGTCAGCGACCAGCCGGCGGTGCGGGCGATGCGGTGCAGGACGCCCACGGCGGGCACGTTCCGGGCCGTCTCGGAGAAGGGCGGAAGGTCGCGCGCCTGCTCGTCGCCGATCTTGATCTGGATGCGCGGGATCTTGGGCGGCGTGGGCGGGGGTGGCACCGCCTCGAGGTCGGAGTCCGCGTCCGCGTCGGCGTCGGCGTCCGCGTCGTCGTCCTGCGCCTGCTGCTCGTGCCGCTGCACGATCGCGCGCACCTTCTCGGAGATCCGGGCGCTGCCGCCGCCCTCGGCGAAGTGGTCGACGATCGCGTGGGCGCCCGAGCGCACCGTGCCGGATACACTGAAGGCGAGGAGCAGCTCGAGGAACGAGATCATGGCTACGAGCTCGCGGCGGCGGGGTCGGTGCCGGCGCGCAGCGCGCGAATCAGGACCAGGAGGATGGCTGCGGCGAAGACGAACGCGCCCAGTCCGAGCGGAAGGCGCGCGGCCTCGAGCACCGGGGCCGCCGCCGAGACGACGTGCCGCCCCACCGTCCACATCTCCAGGAACCCGTTGACGTGCGCCGTCGGGGCGGCGGACAGGGCCCAGCCCAGGATGGCGAAGATGCCGACCGCGGCCGCGGGGATGGCGGCCAGCACGGTGTGCCGGCGCTGCGCGAGCGCGTGCTCGCGGTGCTCCACCGCCTGCAGCACGCCCGAGGTGAAGTCGGGCGGGAGCACGGGGTCCTGCAGCGTGGCGAGGCGGTGTACCAGCGCGCCGTACATGGACAGCTCGGCGCCGCACTCCGCGCAGGAATCGGCGTGCTCGCGCGCGGCCATGCCCTCGGGTCCGCGCAGCGTGCCGTCGGCCAGGCCCTGGATCTGCTCCTCGCTGAGGTGGACGAAGGCGCTCATGGCAGGTGCTCCGCGAGCTTCGACTTCAGCTCCTTGCGGGCGCGGTGCAGCCAGGTCATGACGGTGCCCATCGGGACGTTCAGCGCCATGGCGATCTCAGCATAGCTCTTGTGCTGCACGTGGAAGAGGGCGATCACCTCGCGGTAGCGAGGCGGCAGGGAAGCGACCGCCGCGTCGAGGTCGCGCTGCGCCTCGCTCTCCTGGACGGCCTGCTCGCCGCCGACGGCGAACTGGTCGGCAGGCTCGGGCGCCGCGCCGGGCTCCGGGTCCTCGCCGCGCGTCTCGGAGACCAGCGCCAGCGTCGGGCGCCGGCGCCGCAGCAGGTCGATGCAGTGGTTGCGGGCGATGCGCAGCACCCAGGCGCCGAACGGCTGGCGCGCGTCGAAGTCGCGGATGCCGGTGTAGGCGCGGACGAACGCCTCCTGGGCGGCGTCGCGGGCCTCGTCCGTGGACCCGACCAGCCGGTAGCACAGGCCGAAAACCGAGGTCTTGTGCTTCTCGACCAGGCGCGAAAAGGAGGCCTTGTCCCCGGCCGCGGCCGCGCGCGCCCAGTCCACCTCTTCAGGGGGGCAACCTGGACGCGCCGTCTCGTGCGGTCGGGTCAAGGGAAAGGGGAGCGCGAGGGCTGTGTCCACGTCTTGGGACCACGCAGGGAGGTCGCCACTATTTCACGTCAGCGGGAAAGAAGCCCCAGGCGCCGCTCGGCGAGGAGGGTAGCGAGCCCCAGCACCAGGGGCAGGAAGGTCGCACCCGCACCCACCAGGAGGAACCGGAGGAACGGGATCTTCCCTTTGCTTCCGGCCAGTTCCAGCACGATCAGGTTCGCCACCGACGCGACCGGGGTGAGGTTCCCCGCCAGCGTGCTGACCAGAGCCAGCGAGAGCCAGGCGAGGTGCGGGTCGGCCATGTTCGGGACCCAATGCCCCGCCAGCAGCACGAAAGGAACGTTGCTGACCAGCTGGCAGGCGGCCACGGTGAAGGCGCCGAAACGGAACGTCTGGTGCACCGCGTCACCCCCGAACGCCGGCTGGAGCCAGCCGTAGAGTCGCTCGGCAATCCCGGCCTGGGCGACCCCGTGGGTGACGACGAAGAGCGCGGCGAAGAAGAGCAGCAGGGTGCCGTCGACTTGCGCGAAGATCTCGCGCGGATCGCCGCGGGTCACGATGAGCAGCAATGCGGCGCCGACCATCGCCGTCCAGGCCAGGTTGTAGCCGGCGAGGAAGCCCGCCACGACGAAGATCAGGGCCAAGACGCAGAGCGCCGCGTGGCCGCGCCGGAGCGGCGGCTCGGGAAGGTGCGGGTCCAGCCGGGGCGCCTGGGCAAGCTCGCGCCGGAAGGCGATCCGCAGGACCAGGTACACGCAGCCCATCGAGAGGAGGGCGGGCAGGATGAGCGCCTTCGCGAAGTGCGCGTATCCGATCCCGCTCAGGGTGCCGACGAGCATGTTCTGCGGATTGCCGGTGAGCGTCGCGACGCTGCCGGCGTTGGAAGCGAAGGCGAGCGCGAGCAGGTACGGCAGCGGCGGCAGGCGCGCTTCTTCCACCAGCGCCAGCACGACCGGCGTGCACATCAGGCACACCGTGTCGTTGACCAGCACCGCGGAGAGCCCGCCCGCCACCGCTACGATGGCGAGGAGCAACGTCCGCGGCCCGTGGGCGCGCTGGAGCGCTGCCCAGCTCACCCAGCGGAAGATCCCCGCCCGCGCCAGGAGCGAGCTCAGGATCATCATCCCGAGCAGCAGCACGAGGGTGTCCCAGCTGATCGCCTCGCGGTAGACCTGCTCGGGCGTGAGGACGCCGGCGGCGACCATCGCCACCGCGCCGGCCAGCGCCCCGCCCGGGCGGTCCAGCTTGAGGAACGGCAGCTCCGTCCCGGCGAGGAACAGGTAGGTCGCGAGGAAGATGATCAGCGCGGCGATCAAGTCGGCGAGCCTGCTAGACTTGTAGCATGCTGCCTGTCTACCCGGACTTGGAGGCACGCGCCGCGATCGTGACCGGGGCCTCGAGCGGGATCGGGCTCGGCATCGCGCAGGCGCTGCTCGCGCAGGGGATGCGGGTTGCGGTGCACTACCGCGGCGGGCGCGAGGCGGCGGAGGCGGTCTGCGCGGAGCACCCGGGCCGCGCGTTCGCCGTGCAGGCGGACCTGGGCAGCGAGCGCGGATGCGTGAATCTGGCGCGCGAGGCAGTCGAGAGGCTCGGTGGAGCGGACCTGCTCGTCCACTCGGCGGGCATGTGGAACGCCGGCCCGATCGAGCAGATCGAAGCGGAGCGGCTGGAGGAGATGTTCCGCGTCAACGTCTTCAGCGCCTTCTACCTGGTACGGGAGCTTGCGGCTGCGCTGCGGGCCTCGGGGCACGGCAGCATCGTCCTCATCGGCAGCACCGCGGGGCAGCGCGGCGAACAGGAGCACTCGCACTACGCGGCCTCGAAGGGGGCGTTGCAATCGTTCGCCCTGTCCCTCGCGGTCGAGCTGGCGCCGCGGATCCGCACCAACGTGGTCTCGCCGGGATGGATCCGCACGCCCATGGCGGAGGCGGCGCTGCGCATCATCGGGCCGCTGGTCGCCTCGACGCTGCCGAACCGCCGCCTGGGCGAGATCGAGGACGTGGTGAACGCGGTCCTGTACCTCTCCTCCGACGCGTCGTCGCACCTGCTGGGGGAGAACCTCAGCGTCTCGGGAGGCGCCTTGCTGGTGGTGCCGCGCGGGCAGCTGCAGCCGCGATGAGGCTCGGGCCCCGTGAGCTGCGCGCCCGGGCGCGGGAGGCGGCGGAGCAGTATCGCCACTGCCTGCTCTGCGCGCACCGGTGCGGGGTCGACCGGACGGGCGGTCCGGCGGGACGGTGCCGCGAAGGCAGCTCGGTGTTCCTCGCCGGCGCCGGCCTCCATTTCGGAGAGGAGCCGCCGCTGGTCGGCGCGCGCGGGTCGGGCCTGGTCCTCGTCGCGGGGTGCAACCTGGCCTGCTCCGCGTGCGAGACCGCGGAGTTCAGCCTGCTGCGGCGGAGGGTCACCGAGTTTCGCGAGGACCAGCTCGCCGCCCTGTTCCTCGATCTGCAGCGGCGCGGCGCGGCCAACCTGAACCTGGTCACGCCGACGCACGTGTTGCCCGCGCTGCTCTCGGGCCTGGCGCGGGCGGCGGAGCACGGATTCACCTTGCCGGTGGTCTGGAACTGCGGCGGGTACGAGAGCCTCGAAGCGCTTCGGCTCCTCGACGGCATCGTCGACGTCTACCTCCCCGACGCGAAGTACGGCGACGACGTGGCCGCGCTCCAGCTTTCCGGGTGCGCCGGCTACGTAGCCGCGCTCGGCGAATCCCTGCGCGAGATGCACCGGCAGGCGGGGACGCTGTGCATCGGCAACGGCGGTCTCGCCACCTCGGGCGTGCTGGTCCGCCACCTGGTGCTGCCGGACGGCATGGCGGCCCCGGAGAAGGTGATGCGCATCGTGGCCGCAATCTCGCCGGACCTCTGGGTGAACGTGCTCTCCCAGTATCGTCCCGTCCACGAAGCCCGGCGATTCCCGATCGTCGCTCGCACGGTCCGCGCCGACGAGGTGCGCTCCGCGGTGGACGCGGCGCTGGCGGCGGGCTTGCGCAACGTGCTCGTCGACGGGTGTCGGCAAACCGCCAACCGGCAGCCGGCCGCGGCCAGCCGCCCCCCCGAAGCCTGTTAGAGTGCCGCGCCATGCGGCCCCCCGTGGAGCTCGGCGAGGCCACCGCGCCGTCGCTGCTGGACGGCGCCCTTGCGCTCGCGCTCGCCACCGGCGCGCCGCTGCGGCTGGTGGGCCCGCTCAACGGAGCGGACGCCGCGCTGGTCATTGCCGCGGCGCGCATCGGCGACGCCGCGACGGTCGATGCCACGCGCGCCGCGCTCGGGCGCACCGGGCCCGTCGAGCTGACGCTCGGCCACGCCCGCGCGGGCGTGCACGTGCTCGACCTGCGAGAAGACGGCGCCGTGCCGCGCGCCATCTGGGCGCTCGCCTGGCCGCTGGCGCTGCTCGGCAGGCCGAGCGAGCTGCGCCTGTCGGGGCCCAACCACTGCGAGGGGCAGGCGACGTTCCATGACCTGCGCCTGGGCTGGGTCCCTCTCGCGGCCCGGTTCGGCCTCAAGGTCTCGCTCGAGCTGCCGCTGGCGGGTTTCGACGGAGAGAACGGCGAGGTGATCGCCTCTTTCGATCCCGCGCCGGCGCTGACGCCCCTGCAGCTGGTGCACCGGGGCATCCTGCGCCAGGTGAGCGTGGTGGCGGCGACGGCGCAGGGCCGGGACGACGACCCGCTCCGCGCGGCGCAGGCGGCGGCCCGCAAGCTGCGCGCGCACGGCGTGATCGCCGAACCCGAGCGCGTGCCCCTGCCGCATCCGCAGGGCTCGCGGGGTGGCCGCTGGGCGCTCACCGCCGTGGCCGAGTTCGAGAACTCGATCTTCACCGCCTCGGCGCTCGGCGCCCGCCGCGAGCGTCCGGCGCTCCTCGGACCCCAGCCGACGCCGCCTCCCGAAGAGGCGGGCGAGCGCGTCGCGGAGCGGCTCGGGCGGTTCCTCGCCGCGGGCGGCGCTCTGGAAGGACGCATGGCGGAGCGGCTGCTCGTGCCGGCCATCCTGTGCGCGGCCGGGCTGGGCGCGCGCGCGGGCACCGCGCCGACCTGCCACTTCACCACCAGCAACGTCACCGAAGGGCTGGTCTCGTTGGCCACGCTGGCCCGGCGCATGCTGCCGGTCAAGGCGGTGGTGGACGGCGCAGTGGGCGAGGAGGGCGTGGTGGTGGTGGCGCCGGCGACATGATCGCGCTGCTCCTCGTCCTCTTCGCCGCCGCGCCGCGCTACGACCTGGTCGTCTCGGGCGGCCGCGTGATCGACGGCACGGGCGCGCCGTGGGTGCGCGCCGACGTGGGGATCCGCCGCGACCGCATCGCCGCGATCGGGGACCTGTCGGCAGCCCAGGCGAAGAAGCGCGTCGAAGCGCGAGGCCTGGCCGTGGCGCCCGGCTTCATCGATCTGCTCGGTCAGAGCGAGCTGAGCGTGCTGGTCGACCCGCGCGCCGAGTCGAAGATCCGGCAGGGCATCACCAGCGAGCTGACCGGCGAGGGCATCTCTCCCGCGCCCATGAACGACGCCTGGGTGCACGAGAAGGAAGACTGGCTGCGCAAGTACCGCCTGAAGGTCGACTGGACGGATCTGCGTGGCTACTTCCGCAGGCTGCGCAGGGCGCGGCCCGCGATCAACGTCGGCGTCATGGTGGGCGCGGCGCAGGTCCGGGGCGTCGTGCTGGGCTTCGGCGACGTGCAGCCCGACGCGCAGCAGCTCGCGCGGATGCAGCAGCTCGTCGAAGAGGCGATGGAGCAGGGCGCGCTGGGCCTGTCGACCGGCCTCATCTACCAGCCGGGCTCGTTCGCGAAGACCGACGAGCTGATCGCGCTCGCGCAGGCAGCCGCGAAGCACGGAGGGTTCTACGCGACCCACCTGCGCAGCGAGGGAGCGAGGATCTTCGAAGCGCTGGACGAGGCGTTCGCGATCGCCCGGGCCGCCTCGATCCCGGTGGAGATCTGGCACCTCAAGGTCGGCCGATCCCACTGGGGTCACATGCAGGAGGTGGTCGCGCGGATCGAGCGGGCCCGGGCGAGCGGCATCGACGTGACCGCCGACGCCTACCCGTACGTCGCCTCCGCCAACGGCCTGCACGCTTCGCTGCCCGACTGGGTGAACGCGGGCGGGGTGGACGACCTCGTGGCGCGGCTGCGCGACCCGGCACTGCGCGATCGGATCGCCAGCGAGACGGGGAGGGACCTCGACGCGGAGAGCATCCTGCTCGTCTCGTGCGTCGATCCCGGGCTGAAGAAGCTCATGGGCAAGCGCCTCTCGGAGGTGGCGCGGGAGATGGAGCTCTCGCCGGAGCTGGCGCTGATGCAACTGGTTTTGCAGGACCGGGGCAAGGTGGGCGTCGCCCGCTTCAGCATGAAGGAGGAGGACGTGCAGACCGCGCTGCGGCAGCCCTGGGTGGCGGCGGACACGGACTACGGGGCGCGGGCGGCGGACGGTCCCTTCGGCGGCGAGGGGGCGCATCCTCGCGCCTTCGGCACCATGGCGCGGATCCTGGGTCACTACGTGCGGGACGTGAAGCTGTTCACGCTGGAGGAGGCGGTCCGCAAGATCACCTCCTTGCCCGCCCGGCGGATGGGCGTCTGGGACCGCGGCGTGCTGCGGCCCGGCGCGTACGCCGACCTGGTCGTCTTCGACCCGGACCGGATCGAGGACACCGCCACCTTCGAGCAGCCGCAGAAGTACCCGCCCGGCGTCGAGACGGTGGTGGTCAACGGCCGGGTGGTGCTCCACCAGGGAAAGCGCACGCCAGAACGCCCCGGCAGGCCCCTCTTGCGCGCGCCTTGACACTGCCGGGCCGGGCAAGCATCTACTCCGGCCCTTCCTTCCGGAGGACACCTTGGCCAGCTCCGACGCCATCCTCGCCGCCCTGCACGCGGTGAAGGACCCCTCGACCGGCCGCACGCTGGGCGAGCTGGGGATGGTGAAGAACGTCGACATGCTGGAGGGCAACGCGGCGCGCGTGCGCCTCGAGCTCCCCACGCCCGCCTCGCCGCACAAGGCGCGGCTGGAGGAGGCGGTCCGGGCGGTGCTCTCCCCCCTGCAGCTCTCCCGCGTCGAGGTGGCCTTCACCGCGGACGTGCCCCGGGCGCCCGGGCGCGGGGGCACCGACCTGGTGCCGGGCGTGCGCAACGTCATCCTGGTGGGCAGCGGCAAGGGCGGGGTGGGCAAGAGCACCGTTTCGGTGAACCTCGCGGTCGCGCTGGCGGAGCTCGGGTGCCGGGTGGGCCTGCTCGACGCGGACATCTACGGGCCCAGCATTCCCCTGATGATGGGGCTGTACGGAGCGCGCCCGAGCTCTGCCGACGGCAAGAGCGTCGAGCCGCTCACCGCGTACGGAGTGAAGGTCATCTCCATCGGCTTCTTCGTCGACCCGGACCAGGCGATGATCTGGCGCGGTCCCATGCTGCACGGCGCGCTGGTGCAGCTGCTCCGGGACGTGCGCTGGGGCGAGCTCGACTACCTCATCCTCGATCTGCCGCCGGGCACCGGCGACATTCAGCTCACCATCGCCCAACAAGTTTCGGTCTCGGGCGCGGTGGTGGTGACCACTCCGCAAGACGTGGCCCTGTCCGACGCGATCAAGGCGAAGACGATGTTCGACAAGGTCAGCATCCCGGTGCTCGGGTTCGTCGAGAACATGAGCGGGTTCATCTGCCCGCATTGCCGGCAGGAGACGGACATCTTCTCGAAGGGCGGCGCGGAGGCGGCGGCGCAGAAGCTCGCGGTGCCCTTCCTCGGGCGGGTGCCGATCAACCTCGCGGTGCGCACCGGCGGCGACGAAGGACGTCCCGTCGTCGCCGACCACCCCGAGCTCGCCGAATCGCAGGCGCTGGTGCGCATCGCGCAGAACGTCGCGGACCGGGTGGCCGTCGCCAACCTGCAAGCCGTGCCGCGGGGGCACAAGCCGCTGATCCAGCTCGGCAAACGGAACTGACTCCTGGGAGGGCGAAGAGTGGGAGAAGGCGACCCGCCCGACGAGCAGGCCAAGGGGTTCGTGCCGGACATCGTGCGGCGCGCGGTCCTGACCGGCGTGGGCGCGCTGTTCATGACCGAGGAGGGCATCCGCAACCTGGTCGGCGAGATGAAGCTGCCCAAGGACGCGCTGGCGTTCCTCGCCGCTCAGGCGGACAAGACCCGCTCGGAGGTGACGCGCATCGTGACCCAGGAGGTCCGCCGCTTCCTGGAGAGCGAGACGCTCAGCCGGGAGATCTGGAAGCTCTTGACCAGCGTCACGCTGGAGGTGAACGCCACCGTGCAGCTCAAGCCGAGCGGCGGGCCTCACATCAAGGCCCGGGTCAGGCCGCGCAAGAAGGACGAGAAGAAGGACGAGAAGGAGGACGAGGGAGCGTGACCGGGCCCCGGGGACGGGGCGGGCTGCTCCTGCGGCTCGGGTTCCTGCTGCTGCTGGCCGGCGGGCTGCTCCTCTGGTCCGAGCTGCGCCGGCCGCGCGATCTGGGGCTCGACCTGGACCTCACCGGCGCGCTCCCCGGGCAGATCGTCGAGGTGGACGTCACCGTCGCGCGCGACGGCCACCCGCTGATGCGCTTCGACCAGAAGTACGGCCCCGCCGGCGCACCCGCCACGCTCCATCTGACGGTGCGCGCGCAGCCGGGCCCCGTCGAGGTGGACGTCATGTTGATCGACACCGGTGGAACCGCGCGCCGCACCCGGGTCACGGTAGAGCTGCGCAAGGACGGCAATGCGGTGGTGGCAGCGCGCTGAGCACCGTTCGGTTGACCGTGATCTGTTGGGGGGTCGAGGGGGGAGCGAGCTCCCCCCTTGTAGAGGCGCCGAAGGCGCCGGATCGAAGAGCCTCGCATCGCAGGTAAAGTCGTCGACTCAACTCCGTGGTGGAACAGGTGCTGGCGTGATCTCCGGCAGGTTCTTCACGTCGGCGAGCGGCAGGGTGAAGGAGAAGGTCGAGCCCTTCCCGACCGTGCTCTGCACGCCCACCTCGCCGCCGTGCGCGTCGACGATGGACTTGACGATGTTCAGGCCCAGCCCGAGGCCCGCCTCGCGCGCAGCGCGGCTCGTCTTCACGTCGCCCACCTGGTAGAGGCGGTCGAAGATCTTCTCCAGGTGCTCGGGCGCGATGCCGGTCCCGTTGTCGTGGACCGAGACCAGCAGGAACCCCGGCTTCGGCTCGGCGGAGACCACGATGCGGCCGCCGTCGGGCAGGTGGCGCTCCGCGTTCGCGATCAGATTGGTGAGCACCTGCAGCACGCGCTCGCGATCGCCCAGCACCGGCGGCGTGTTGCGGGCGACGCGCTGGCGCACGCTGATCCGCCGCTCGAGGAAGCGCGGCGCGAATCCGGCGACCGCCTGGGCCACGGCTTCCTTGATGGAGAAGGGGTGCAGCGTCATCGTGTCGCGCGTCAGCTCGAAGCGCGAGAAGTCGAGCAGCTCCTCGATGAAGGCGCGCAGGCGCCGGCCCGAGTTGCGGGCGATCTGCAGGCACTGGCGCTGCCGGTCGGAGATGGGCCCCAGCTTGTCGCCGAGGAGCAGGTCCGTGTAGCCGAGGATGGTGACCAGGGGCGAGCGCAGCTCGTGGGAGACGTTGGCGAGGAAGTTGTCCTTGCGCCGGTCGGCCTCGCGCAGCCGCTCGTTCGCGTCGCGCAGCGCGCCGGTGCGCTCCTCCACCGCGCGCTCGATGATCTGCGCCTGCTCGCGCACCTTCTCGCGCATGCGCGCCCGCTCCAGCGCGAGCGACGCTTGCAAGGAGAAGGCGCTCAGGGCCCCAAGGTCGGGCTCGCCGTCGTGCTGCGGCCACGCGATGAGGATCCCCAGCGCCGCGTCGGCGGCGCCGCGGAGCGGCAGCGCGAGCACGTCGTGGGCGCCCAGCGCGTCGATCAGCTTCTCGCGAACCGCCCGCGGCGCGCGGCGCCCGAGCAGCGCGCGCAAGAGCGGGCCGGGCTGCACCTCGATGACGGGCTCCGGGGAAGACACCAGAGACGCGAGCATGGGCGAGCGCGCCGGATCCACCGGCACCGCCCGCAGCTCGCTCATGCGCTTGAACCCGAGCAGCTCCAGGGCCTTGGAGGCGGCCGGACCGCGCAGCGAGAGGTGGGCGATCACCAGGCCCCGCGCCTCCGACAGGAGCAGCGCGCTTTCGAAGCCGAGCCTGCGCAGCTCCTCGCCGACGGTGCGCATGACCTCGGGCATCTCGGTCTCGCGCCGCAGCCGGGCTGCGCCGGCGGCGAGCATGGCCTGGTGCTGCCGGGCCGCGGCCAGGTCGCGCAGCGCCCGCAGCCGCTCCCGCTCCTGCCCGAGCTGCGCGGCCGCCTCGTGCCCGAGCCCGCGCAGGGCGCGCAAGAGCGACCGCCGGGGCTCGCGATCCATCCACAAGCGCAGCGCTCCGGCGCGCTCGCCGTCGAGGAGCAGGGGGACGTCCGCGCACCACAGCTCGACCGGGGCGATCTTCGACCCCACTTCCAGCGTCTCCGAGACCTCGGCCGCGACGCGCGACAGCCGGAGCGACTTCTCGTCGGTCGCCTCGACGACCGGCGCGCGGTCGGCCAGCTCGCGCAGCCGTTTCGCCGTCTGCTCGCGGCGCGCCTTGCCGGTGGCGAGCGTACCGCCGAGCGCGGCGAGGCCCAGCTCCACGCCGTCTTCGCCCAACAGGTCGCGGCGCACGCGCAGCTCGGCGAGCAGGGCGCCGCAGATCGCCGCCGCGTCGTCGACGATGCCCTGGAAGACGCGCGGCTCCACGTCGGGAGCGTACAGGAGCGGACGGCGGGCGTGGAAGTGCCGGATCGCGGCGATTGACTCCCGGCGACCCGGGCCTACAGTGCCGCGCTGTGAAAAGCGTAGCGCCGCCCCTATCGGCGGCGACGATTCACAGGAGAGCGACGCCGTGGACGTGAAGACGCTGGCGGTGGTCGGCGCAGGGCAGATGGGAGCGGGGATCGCGCAGGTCGCCGCGCAGAGCGGCCTCTCGGTGGTGCTCCTGGACGTGAACCCGGACCTCGTGCAGAAGGCCCTGGCCGGCATCCGCGCCCAGCTCGATCGCGCGGTCGGCAAGGGCAAGCTGAAGCCCGAGGAGGCGCAGGCGGCGGTCGCGCGGATCAAGGGGGCCTCCTCCGCCCAGGACGCGTCGCACGCCGACTTCGCGGTCGAGGCGGTGACCGAGAACGAAACGGTGAAGAAGAAGGTCTTCCAGGACCTTTCGCGCGCGCTGCGGCAGGATGCGATCCTGGCGACGAACACCTCGTCGATCCCGATCACCCGCATCGCTGCCAGCGTCGAGCGGCCGGAGCGCGTCATCGGCATGCACTTCATGAACCCGGTGCCGGTGATGCAGCTGGTGGAGATCATCCGCGGGGCGCAGACGAGCGACGGGACCTACGCGGCGACCCGCGCGCTGGCGGAGAAGATGGGCAAGACCACCGTCCTCTCGAAGGACATGCCCGGGTTCATCGTCAACCGGATCCTCATCCCCATGCTCAACGAGGCCTGCTTCGCGCTGCAAGAGGGCCTCGCCTCCGCCGAGGACATCGACACCGCCATGAAGCTGGGCACCAACGTGCCGATGGGGCCGCTCACTCTGGCGGACTTCATCGGCCTGGACACCTGCCTCTCCATCGCCGAGGTGCTGCACGAGGGGCTGGGCGACGACAAGTACCGGCCCGCTCCCCTGCTACGCCAGTACGTGGACGCGGGCTGGCTGGGCCGCAAGGCCAAGCGCGGCTTCTACTCCTACTGAGGTCCCCGATGGCCTACGAGAACATCCAGGTGTCGCGCGAAGGGCCGATCGCGACCCTCACCGTGAACCGGCCGAAAGCGCTCAACGCCTTGAACAGCGCCACGCTCCGCGAGCTCTTGCAGGCCGTCCGCGAAGCGGCCGAGTCGAGCCGTGCCCTCATCCTCACCGGCGCGGGCGACAAGGCGTTCGTGGCCGGGGCCGACATCTCCGAGATGGCGCCGATGACGCCCTGGACCGCGCGCGAGTTCAGCGAGTTGGGCCACGTGCTCACCGCCATGCTGGAGGACATCCCCTGCGCGACCATCGCGGCGGTGAACGGGTACGCGCTGGGCGGCGGTCTCGAGCTGGCGGTGGCCTGCGACATGATCTACGCCAGCGAGAACGCGAAGGTCGGTTTCCCCGAGGTCACGCTGGGGATCACCCCCGGGTTCGGGGGCACGCAGCGCCTGGTGCGCCTGGTGGGCAAGCTGCGCGCGAAGGAGATCATCTTCACGGGCG
Organism: Myxococcales bacterium; assembly: GCA_036393595.1. Classification (GTDB taxonomy): domain Bacteria; phylum Myxococcota; class Myxococcia; order Myxococcales; family 40CM-4-68-19; genus VBKO01. The sequence continues at coordinate 13,457 of DASWGQ010000169.1, forward strand.
ACATGGTGGATGCGAAGCAGGCCCTGGAGATCGGCCTGGTCAACGCGGTCCTCCCGCGCGGGGAGTTGATGGCGCATTGCCGGAAGGTGGCGGAGAAGATCGCCACCCGCGGGCCGCTCGCCGTCGCCCGCGCGAAGCGCCTGGTGGAGCGCGGCTACGACATCCCGCTCCGGGCGGCGAACCGCCAGGAGGCGGAGACCTTCGCGCTGCTCTTCGACACCCAGGACCGCGCCGAGGGGATGCGCGCGTTCCTGGAAAAGAGGCCCGCCAGGTTCGTGGGAAAATGAAGTAGGGTGAGGTGCACCATGGACTTCTCACTCACCGACGAGCAGCAGCGGCTGGTGGACACGGCGCGCAAGTTCACCCGCGAGCGCATCATCCCGGTCGCACAGAAGCTGGACGAGCACGGCACCTTCCCCAGCGAAATCTGCAATGATGGCTGGGCCCTCGGGTTGATGAACGTCGAGATCCCCACCGAGTACGGAGGCCTGGGGCTCTCCTGCACCGACCACGTGCTCATGATGGAGGAGATCAACTACGGCTGCGCGGGCGTCGGGACCACGCTGGCCGGCAACAACCTCGCCGCCATGCCGCTCATCCTCGCCGGCAGCGAGGAGCAGAAGAAGCGGTACCTCGGGGCGCTGACCGAGGCGCCGATCTTCGCCGCCTACGCCTGCAGCGAGCCGGACGCGGGCTCGGACGTGGCCGGCATGCGCACCAACGCCCGGAAGGTCGGCGACGAGTACGTACTGAACGGCCAGAAGCGCTGGATCACCAACGGCGGTTACGCCAGTTGGTACACGACCTTCGCGCGCATCGGTGACCCGAAGGACCGGCACAAGGGCATCACCTGCTTCGTGCTGCCGCGCGATACGCCCGGCGTTTCGGTCGGCAAGAAGGAGGACAAGCTCGGGCAACGCGCCTCCAACACCACCGACGTGCTCTTCGAGGACGTGAAGCTGACGCGCGCGAACCTGGTGGGCGCCGAGGGCGAGGGATTCAAGATCGCGATGAAGACCTTCGACCGCTCCCGGCCGTGGATCGCCGCCAGCGCGACCGGCATCATGCGGCGCGCGCTCGACGAGTCCCGGCGCTACGCGCTCGAGCGCAAGGCGTTCGGCCAGCCCATCGCGCAGTTCCAGGCGATACAGTTCATGCTGGCCGAGATGGCGATGAAGTACGAAGCCACCCGCCTGCTGATGCTCAAGGCCGCGTGGAGCATCGCCCAGGGGAAGCTCGACGCCATCGAGTCGAGCTACGCCAAGGCGTTCGGCGCCGACAGCGCGATGGCGGTGGCCACGGACGCTGTCCAGATCTTCGGCGGGTACGGCTACACCAAGGAGTACCCGGTGGAAAAACTGATGCGGGACGCGAAGCTCCTGCAGATCTACGAGGGCACCTCGCAAATCCAGCGCATGGTGATCGCGAGGAACCTGCTCGCCCAGGCCGGCTGAGGGCGCCGTTCGCGGGTGCCGCACTGCGGCATCCTGGATCGCACATCCTCCGGTTGACCGACCCGGTTGGCGGAAGCCGGGCACCCGTGTAATATGGGAAGTCCCACATCGCCCCAGCTTTCCGCCTCGATCCCTTCATGCAGATCGATTTGACCGAAGAGCAGAAGCTGCTGCGAGACACCTGCCGCGATTTCGCGGACAAGGAGCTGCGGCCGAACGCCAAGCGGTGGGACCGCGAGCATCGCTACCCCGCCGAGGCGGTGAAGAAGGCGGTCGAGCTGGGCCTGGCGGGCGTGGCGGTGCCGGCCGAGCAGGGCGGCGCGGGCATGGACAACGTGGCCTACGCCCTGGCGATCGAGGAGATCTCCCGCGGCTGCGCCTCGGTGGGAGTGACCCTGAGCGTGAACAACTCGCTCTACTGCGACCCGGTGCTCAAGTACGGCACCGCCGAGCAGAAGGAGCGGTGGCTGAAGCCGTTCGCGAGCGGCGACAAGCTGGGCTGTTTCGGGCTCACCGAGCCGCAGGCGGGCAGCGACGCGGCCGAGCAGCGCACGACCGCGGTGCGCAAGCGGAGGGCGACGGCAACGCCTTTGCCCGGGCCGGAGCCGGTCACGGCGGAGGCATACGGAGACAAGTACGTCATCAACGGCACGAAGAACTGGATCACCAACGGCCCCGTCGCCGACGCCATCGTCCTCTTCACCATGACCGACCTCGCGAAGGGGACCAAGGGCATCACCGCCTTCGTGGTCGACAGCAGCACGCCGGGGTTCCTGCGGCAGAAGGCCGACGAGAAGCTCGGCATCTGCGCCAGCCCCTCCTGTACCATCTTCTTCGAGAACATGGAGGTCCCGGTCGCCCAGCGGCTGGGCGCCGAGGGCGAGGGCTTCAAGATCGCCATGAGCACCCTCGACGGGGGGCGCATCGGCATCGCCGCGCAGGCCATCGGCATCGCCCGGGCCGCCTTCGAGGAAGCGCGCGACTACGCCAAGGTCCGCAAGACCTTCGACGTGCCCATCGCGCAGCACCAGGCCATCCAGTTCATGCTGGCGGACATGTCCACCGAGCTGGAGGCCGCGCGGCTGCTCACCCTGCGCGCCGCCAGCCTCAAGGACCGCGGGGCGCGCTACACGCGCGAGTCGAGCATGGCCAAGCTGTTCGCCTCCGAGGCTGCCAACCGCGTGGCCGACAAGGCCGTCCAGATCCACGGCGGGATGGGGTACTCGAAGGAGCTCGACGTGGAGCGGCACTTCCGCGACGCGCGCATCACCGAGATCTACGAGGGGACCAGCGAGATCCAGCGCCTGGTCATCTCCAACGCATTG
>DASWGQ010000170.1:0-33208 GCA_036393595.1 Myxococcales bacterium
GTGTTGAACCAGAGGAAGCTGATGCCCGCTCCGGCCATCGCGGCGCAGAACACCGCCAGCTCGCTGGCGCCCTCGATGTGCGGGATGAGCAGGTAGTCGGCGACGTTGAATCCCTTGATCACCAGGCCGGCGAGGTACGCGAGCAGGAGGAAGGTGAGCGAGCTGACGATGGTGGGACCGATGGCGAGCCCGTCCAGCCCGTCGGTCAGGTTGACCGCGTTGCTGGTGCCCACGATGACGATGAAGGCGAACGGCAGGTACAGCCACCAGGGCAGGACCGGGCTGAAGGTGCGCACCTTGATGAACGGGATCGACAGGCGCGTGTCCAGGAGCAGGCGGGGATGGAGCAGCCCGCCCTTCCAGTCGACGAACAGCACCGCCACCACGGCGAGGAAGATCACCGTTTGCCAGAAGAGCTTCTTCCGGCCGGCCAGCCCCTTCGAGTTGCGCTTGGTGAGCTTCAGCCAGTCGTCGGCGAACCCGATCAGCCCGTAGCCGAGGGTGAAGATCAGGGCGGCCCAGACCAGCCGGTTGGTCAGATCGGCGAAGAGCAGCGTCCCGACCAGGAGGGCCCAGAGGATCAGACCGCCGCCCATCGACGGAGTGCCGCTCTTCTTCTGGTGCGCCGCGGGCGTGTCCTCGCGGACGTTCGATGCGCCGTACTGCTTGAGCCGCATCGCCTCGATGTAGGTGGGGCCGAGCAAGAGGCCGACGAGCAGCGAGACCAGCCCCGCCATGATCATGCGGAACGAGGGGTACCGGAGCACGTTGAAGGCGGCGACGCGGTCGGCGAAGGGATAGAGGAGCAGGTAGAGCATCAGTGCGCTCCCTGCCCGGGCAAAGCGCCCGCGAGCGGATCGCTGATCCGCTCCATCTTCATGCCTCGCGATCCCTTCACTAGAATCACGTCCTCCGGCCGCGCGTGGCGGCGCACGATCTCGACGGCCTGCGCCGGGTCCTCGGCGAACTCGACGTGCTCGGGGGCGATTCTCGCTTCCATCGCCCCTTCGCCGATCGCGCGCGCCCGCTGGCCGAAACAGACCAGGAGAGCGAGCCCGGCGCCCGCGGCGAAACGTCCCACGTCGCGGTGCAGGTCCAGCTCGGTCGGACCCAGCTCCAGCATGTCGCCCAGCACGGCGATGGCGCGCCCCTTGCCGCGCACCAGGTGCGTCAAGGTGAGCAGCGCCGCCTTGGTGCTCTGCGGGTTGGCGTTGTAGCAGTCGTCGATCAGCATTCCCCCGCCGGGCAGCCGGACCGGCCGCATCCGGCGGCCGGGCGTGCGGGCATCGCCGAGGCCGCGGACGATCTGCTCCGGATCGAGCCCCAGCCCGAACCCGACCGCCGCGGCCGCGACCGCGTTGTGGCCGTTGTGCGTGCCGATCAGGTGCAGCTCGGCCCTGCGCATCTTCCCGTCCGGGAACGCCAGCTCGACGCGCAAGCCGGGCCCGCCGTGGTGGGCGGAGACGAGGCGGACGTGGGCGGCGGTGGAGGCTCCAAAAGTAATCAGGCGCCGGCGCGAGAGCCGCGCCTGGAGGAGCACGGGCGGGTCGTCCGCGTTGGCCACCGCGGTGGCGCTCTCCCGCAGGGCGTGGAACAGCTCGCCCTTGGCGTGCGCCACGCCCTCGATCGAGCCGGTCCCTTCGAGGTGCACCGGGCCCACGGTGGTGACCAGCCCCACGTCCGGGTCGGCCCAGGCGGCGAGCCGGGCGATCTCGCCCAGGTGGTTCATGCCCGCCTCGACGACCGCGTAGCGGTGCTCGGGCGAGAGGCGCAGCAAGGTGAGCGGCACGCCCACCTCGTTGTTCAGGTTGCCTTCCGTCTTGAGCGTCGGGCCCGCCGTCTCGAGTACCGCCGCGATCAGCTCCTTGGTGGAGGTCTTGCCGGTGGAGCCGGTGACGCACACCACGCGCACCGCGTGCAGGCTCTCGCGCCAGGCGTGCGCGAGCCCGCCCAGCGCGCGGCCGGTGTCCGGCGCGGCGAGGAGCGCGGGCCCCAGGCCCTGCGCGGCCAGCTCTTCGCGCACGCGCGGCGCGGCCGCGGAGGGGACCAGGACGCCCGCCGCCCCGGCCTGGGCGGCGGCGGCGGCGAAGCGGCTGCCGTCGTGCCGCTCTCCCACCAGCGCCACGAAGAGCGCGCCGCGGACCGGGCTGCGCGAATCGGTGAACGCTCCCTCGAACATCCGATCCGGGGCGCCCGAGACGAGCTGCGCGCCCGCGGCCCACGCGGCCTGCCCGGCGGTGAACCGGGCGCTCATCGCAGCGCCTCCAGCGCCCGCCGCGCTTCCACGCGGTCGTCGAAGCTGCGCTTCTCGGTGCCGACGATCTGGTAGTCCTCGTGGCCCTTGCCCGCGATGACCACCGCGTCGCCGGCCCGCGCGCTGCGCAGCGCCAGCTCGATGGCCGCCGCCCGGTCGGGGATGATGCAGTAGCCGTCGCGCCCCGCGCGCGCGTCCGACATCCCCATCTTTCGCTTGTGCTTGGACAGGCCGGGCTCGATGTCCGCCAGGATGGCGAGGGGATCCTCGGTCCGCGGGTTGTCGCTGGTCGCCACCACCAGGTCGGCTCGCCGCGCCGCCGCTTGACCCATCAGCGGCCGCTTGCCGCGGTCGCGATCGCCGCCGCACCCGAAGACGCAGATCACGCGCGCCTTGCTCCCCGCGGCCGCGCGGACGGCGTCGAGCACGCGCGCGAGCGCGTCGTCGGTGTGCGCGTAGTCGACCAGCACGACCCGGCCGCCCTCATCGGGTACGCGCTCCAGCCGCCCCGGAGCGCCGCGCGCCTGCGCCGCCGCCTGCGCCAGCTCCGCGAGCGGCATGCCCAGCCCGAGGAGCAGGCCGAGCGCGGCGAGCAGGTTCTCCGCGTTGTGCGCGCCGACCAGGGGGCTCTCGATCCGCGCCTCGCCGAATCCGCCGCGCAGATCGAAGCGGATCCCTTCCAGGTCGCTCTGCAGGTCTCGGGCCTCGAGGCGCGCGCCGGCGGCGCCGCGCGTGGTGAACCCGATCGAGCCGGAAAGCGCTTGCGCGAGCTGGGCGCAGCGGGGGTCGTCGAGGTTCAGCACCGCGGGCGCGCCCTCCGGCAACAGCTCGCGGAACAGGCGCGCCTTGGCCTCGAAGTACGCCTCCAGGGTGCCGTGGTAGTCGAGGTGGTCGCGGGTCAAGTTGGTGAACGCCGCCGCCGCGAAGGTGCACCCGGAGACCCGCTCCTGCGCCAGGGCGTGGCTCGACACTTCCAGGGCGACGAGCTGCGCGCCCGCCTGGGCCATGCGCGCGAGCAGCTCCTGGAGGTCGTGGGACTCGGGCGTGGTGTGGGTCGCGCCTTCGCGGCCGCCCGGCCAGCGGGACTCGACGGTGCCGATCAGCCCGGTCCGCAGGCCGCGCGCGGCCGCGAGCTGCTCGACGAGGTATGCGGTGGTCGTCTTCCCGTTGGTGCCGGTCACGCCGACCAGCCGCATCCGCTTCGACGGCTCGCCGTGGAACCGCGATGCCGCTTGAGAGAACGCGCGCCGCGCATCGGGCGCGACGATCAGCGCGGCGGGCGCGACGTCGAGCTCGCGATCGCTCAGCACCGCCGCCGCGCCGCGCTCGACCGCCTCGGGCGCGAACTCCGCGCCGTCGGCCACGGCGCCCTGGAGCGCCGCGAAGAGCGCACCCGCACCCACCTTTCGCGAATCGACCGCCAGAGCGCGCACATCGACCTCTTCCGCGCGCGGCGGCAGGCGGACATCGATCCCTGTGAAGAGCTCAGGAAGCCTCACTTCGAGCCCCATGGTGTACGCCGCTCATCCCGACGGCGCCAGCGTGACGCGCACGCGTGCACCGCGCTTGACAATGACGCCCGGCCGAGGCGACTGGGCGACCGTGCGGCCGCTGCCCCGCAGCTCCGGCTCGAGCGCGGCCTCGGCGAGCCTGCGGACGGCGGACCGCGCGGGCAGGCCGGTCAGATCGGGGACCACGGACCGATCCGGCTTGCGGCTCGCGGGTCGCGGCTCGCCGTCCAGCTCGAGCTCCTCGGTGCTCGCCTCGTCATCGGGCGTCTGCGCGACGGAGGCGAACGCGATCTCTTCGCGCGCGCTGTCGGGGGCGACGCCGATCTGGCGCAGCGCCTCCGCCGCGATCGCGCTCCACGCAGGCGCGGCCACCGAGCCGCCGAAGACGTCTCCCTCGGGCTCGTCGATCGCGACCAGGATCGCCAGCCGCGGCTCGTCCGCGGGCAAGAAGCCGAGAAAGCTGGCCAGCCGCTTGTCGCCGTACCCGCCGCGGACCGGGTCGACCTTTTGCGCCGTGCCGGTCTTGCCGGCGACGCGGAAGCCGCTCACGCGGGCCTTCATCCCGGTGCCCTTCTCCACCACTTGCTCGAGCATCGCGGTGATCTCGCGCGCGGTGGCCGGACGCAACACCCGCCGCACCTCCTCGCGCTGGCGTTGCAAGAGGACCTTTCCGTCCGGCGCCGCCACCTTGGAGACGATGAACGGCTTGAGCAGGAGCCCGCCATTGGCGATGGCCGCCATCGCCATCACCGTCTGCAGGCCGGTCGCGGACAGGCCCTGGCCGAAGGAGACGGTGTCCACCGCGATCATCGGCATGCGGCCCGGATCGGGCAGCGCCCCCCGCGCCTCGCCGGGGAGCCCCACGAAGGTGCGCTCGCCGAACCCGAAGGCGCGGAGTGCGGCGACGAGCCGCTGCTTGCCGAGCGCCTCGCCGATCTTGGCGGCGCAGATGTTGGACGACTCGCGCAGCACCGCGGTGGGCGTGGCCCAGCCGACCTCGTGGCTGTCGTGGAGCAGGTGGCCGTTGCGTTCCCAGACGCCGTTCTCGCAGTAGAGCGGCTTTCCGGGATCGAGCACCCCGGCGTCGAGCGCCGCCGCCACCACGAAGCTCTTGAGGGTCGACCCCGGCTCCAGCTGGTCCTGCACGGCGCGATTGCGCCAGACCGCCGGATCGCGGCCGGGCTTGTTCGCGTCGAACGCCGGGTTCGAGGCCAGCGCGAGCACGGCGCCGCTCTGCACGTCGATCACCGCCGCCCATCCCGCGGACGCGCGCGACGAGGCGACGGCCCGCGAGAGCTCGCGCTCGGCCGTGAGCTGGATGGCCGAGTCGAGGGTCAGGGTGACGGTCGCGCCGGTCAAGTCGGCCGGATCCGGCGCGCCCTGCGCCAGCACCGTGGCCCCCCGGGCGTCGCGCACGGCCTGCACCGAGACCGGCTTGCCGCGCAGCGAGGCGTCCAGCTCGCGCTCCAGCCCTTCCTGGCCGCCTTCTTCCCCGACGAAGCCGAGCACGTGCCCCGCCAGCGCCCGCTGCGGATAGAAGCGCTTCGGCTCCTTGACCAGCTCGACGCCGTCGAGCCCGAGCCCGGCGACGCGCGCCGCGGTGTCCTCGTCCACCCGCCGCTTGAGCCACACGAACCGCTTCTCCCCGGCGAGGCGGCCGAGCACCCTGGCGCGATCGGCGCGGAGCGCGCGGGAGAGGAGGTCCGCCGCGGCGGCGCGCTCCCTGTGCGTGGTGAACGCGGCCGGATCGGCGAAGATCGAGTCCACGTCCTGGGTGACCGCCAGGGTGGTCCCGCGGCGGTCGGCGATGGGTCCCCGCCGCGGAGCCCATTCGATCTCGCGGCGGGTCTGGTCGCGCGCCAGCCGGGACAGCCGGCCGCGATCGAAGAGTTGCACCTTGGCGGCGCGGGCGAGGACCACGCCGAAGCCGAGCAGGACCGCAGCGCCGGCCAGCGCCGCGCGCACCCGCATCCAGCGGCCGGCCTCTCCTCTGGCGTTGCGCCCGCGCTGGTACACCGCCCCTCCTACTTGGACGCGACCGTCGAAGCGCTCGAGCGCAGCGCGCCGCCGACCAGGACGATGACCCGATCCGCCGGGGGAGGGCCCATGCCGAGGCGCGCGCGCGCCAGGTCCTCGATGCGTTGCGCGCCGCCCAGCCGCGCGGCGGCGAGCTGCAGCCGTTCGTGATCGCGGACGAGCTGCTGGCGCTCGGCGGAGAGGCGCGAGAGGCGGTAGCCCTGCTCGGTCACGCGGGTGCGCACCCAGATCTGCAGCAGCGCCGCGGCGGCGAGCAGCGCGCAGGCGAGGGTCGCCGCCCCGAGCTGGCGCAGCCCGCAGGCGACGCGCCCGCCGCGAAGCCCCTTCTTGCGGACTGCGCAGCTCATGCCAGCCTCTCCACCGCGCGCAGGCGCGCGCTGCGCGAGCGCGGGTTCTCGCGCTGCTCGGCCTCGCTCGTCTGCACCGCCTTCCGGGTCAGGACCTTCCACTGCGCGACCCGCCCGCAGGCGCACACCGGCAGCCGTGGCGGGCAGATGCAGCCGGTCGCGAGCTGCGCGAATCCCTGCTTCACGATGCGGTCCTCCAGGGAGTGGAAGCTGATCGCCGCCGCGCGCCCGCCGCGGGCCACGATGCGCGGCAGGTCGCCGACGAAGTCGGAGAGGGCGCCCAGCTCGTCGTTCACCGCGATGCGCAGCGCCTGGAAGGTGCGGGTGGCCGGGTGGAGGTCCCTGGGCCACACCTTGCGGGGGATCGACCGCGCGACGACCTCGGCGAGCTGAGCGGTGTCCGTAAGCTTCCCCTCGCGGTGCGCGCGGTGGATGGCGCGCGCGATGGGGCGCGCGAAGCGCTCCTCTCCGTGGGTGCCCACGATGCGCGCCAGCGCCTTCTCGTCCCAGCGCGCGAGCAGCGCTACGAGCGGCTCCCCGCGGGTCGGGTCCATCCGCATGTCGAGCGGGCCCCCGGCGCGGAAGGAGAAGCCGCGCTCCGGATCGTCCAGCTGCGGGCTGGAGACGCCGAGATCGACCAGCGCGCCGTCCACCTCGCGGACCCCGAGCCGGTCGAGCACGGAACGGGCGTCGCGGAAATTGGCCTGCTCGGCGACGAACCGCTCGCCGCGGGCGGCGAGGCGCACGCGCGCCGCGCGGAGCGCGGCCGGGTCCTGGTCGAGGCCGATCACGCGCGCGCCGGCGTCGAGCAGCGCCTCGGCGTGCCCTCCGCCGCCGAGGGTGCCGTCGAGGAACACCTTGCCGGGAGCGGGCGCGAGAAGGTCCACGGCCTCGCGGCGCAGCACGGTCCGATGCTCGAAAGGCTGCACGAAGAGGTCTCCACCCGCCTTAGGTTCCTACTGCTGCCTGCGGCGCAAGGCGTTCGAGCGCGCCACGGCCACGTCGGCGAACGCCTCGTCCGGAGTGCGGCAGACGGGCAGCTCCGCGCCGCCCGCCGCCTTGAGGATGTTCGCCAGGTAGGGATTGCGCACCGCCACAACCAGCTCGCCGCCGCGGACGCGCAGCTCGCGGCGCCGCGCCACCAGCTCCGGGACGCCCGCGTAGTCGAGGTGGGTGACCTCGCGCAGGTCGAGCACGATGCGGCCCGCCTCGAGGGACGCGCGGCCGATGGTATAGTCGATGGCCCAGAGGGCGTCGCGGTCCAGCTCGCCCCGCACCGCCACGGTGGCCTGCGACGCCTCCCACTTCTGGCCGGCCGGCCGCGGACCCGGCGCGGGCGTAAGGGCGAGCACCGCCGCGCCTTCCACCCTGCGCGGGCGCGGCGCCTCCCGCTGTGCGATTCCCCGGATGCGCGTCCGTTCACTCATCGTCGTCTCCTAGAGAAGCTGGTGGAGGCGCGCCGCGAGCTGCGCCTGGGCCTCGGGTGCGCGCGCCGCCTTCTGCGTCTCCAGCCAGCGCGCGGGCGACCAGATCTCGATGCGCTCCACCGTGCCCGCCCAGGTGACCTCGTCGGCGAGACCGGCGTGCTCGCGCAGCGGCGGCGGGATGAGGATCCGGCCCACCTTGTCGACCGGGCACTCCTGCGCGGGCGCGACGAAGCTGCGCACCAGCAGGCGCACCGAGGGATCGAACTGGGAGAGCGCGGCCACCTTCTGGGTGAAGGCCGTCCACTGCGCGGGCCCGTACGCCTGCAGGCAAGCGTCGAACAGGTCGGTGGTCACGAACAGCTTGTCCGCGCCCTGCGCCGCGAGCACCTCGCGAAAGCGCGAAGGGAGGCTGGTCCGCCCCTTCGCGTCGATCTGGTGCTGGTAGACGCCGGTGAAGGACACGACCCGTGGCTCCTCGATCCGCGGTGGGGTCCTGCTTTCCATTTCTTCCCACTTCGATCCACCGCATGCGCAGACTCGGCGAAGGTCCCCGAGCTGTCAAGCAAGCTCTCGCCTGAACTGCCGAGCAGCGCGACAGGTGGGGCATCAGCGGGGGCCGCGCCCCTGCGGGTCGGGCGGGGCGGGTGGGACGGTGTGGGAGAAACTCTCGACCTCGACCTCGACCAAGCGATTGCACCACGGAGCACACGGAGGACACGGAGTTTGGTTGTTTCAAAACCAGCTCCGTGAGCTCCGTGCTCTCCGTGGTGCAATTGGTTTGGCCACCCGGTCGGCGCCATCTAACTGCGCCTGCGGCGCAGGCGTACGATGGGCGCATGGCCGAGGCGGCCCTGAGAGAGTTCCTCGCCAAGACGCCGTTCTTCGGCGGGCTGGCGGGAACGCCGGTCTTCGATCGCCTCGCCGACATGTTGCGCGAGCGCGAGGTGAAGAAGGGAGAGGTGGTCCTGCGCGAGGGGGACACCGGCAACTCGATGTACATCGTGCTCTCGGGCGCCCTCTACGCGACGCGCAAGTGCGAGGATGGAAGCGACGTCCGGATGCTGCTCTTCCGGCCGGGGGACTTCGTCGGCGTGACCACGCTGATCGAGATGGAGCCGCGGCCGTTCACCATCACCGCGGAGAAGGACACCAAGCTGCTCGAGCTGGACAGCAGGGACCTCTACCAGCTCTACAAGCAGGACCTGAAGGCCTACGTGCTGGTCCTGCAGAACATCAACCGCGAGCTCGTCCGCCGCCTGCGCAAGGCCGGCGCCCGCATCGCGTCCCTGACGCGCCTGGCCGGGCTGGACCACGCGCCCGAGCACCACTGATCGGGGGGATTCACCCCAGGATCGATTCCACCACGGTCCGCGCGATCGGGTGGTACGAGGCGCGCGCCTCGTCGTAGATCTCCCGGGCCAGGGCGCGCGTCTGCGGGCGGCGGGCCAGCTCGGTGTAGACGGGCCGCAGGTACTTCATCCGGCCGGTCTCGCGCAGCACCCGGCGCGCGGCCTCGCGCCCCGCCAAGGCCCCGGCGCGCAGCTGCACCAGCACGAAGGTGTGCCGCAGCTCGAGGCTGCGGCGGCGGGAGAGGCCGAGCAGCGAGTCGAGCTGATCGCACACCTCCGGAGGCAGCTCCGGAAGCGACTGCAGGAAGACGAGCAGCTCGGTGGGCTGCAGGCGGACCGCCGCGTTCTCGTCCGGCAGCACGCCCTCCCCCACCCGCCGCGCCATCTCGCGCAGCTCGTCCAGCCGGCGCGACTGGGGCCGCGGCGCGTCGGGGGGCAACCCCGGACCGTCGATCCAGCGCGTCGCGCCCGCTCGCGCCGAAACGCCCGGCAGGCGCTCGTCGAGGAACCGCAGGAAGTCGTCGGTGACGATCGACTGGAACCGGAACCGCTCCAGGTAGGCGCGCAGGAAGCGGTCCCAGCGGTCGCGGCCGGCCAGCTCCTCGAGGCGCCGCAGGAACAGGTAGCCCTTCTCGTACGGGACCGTGGAGTACGCCTCGTCGGGATCCACGCCCTGCATCTCGGTGCGCAGCCGCGTCAGCTCGGGCCGCTGGGCGAAGCGCTGCAGCGACACCTCCAGCTCGTGCAGCCCGACCGCGGCGTGCAGCTCGGCGGCCTCGGTGCCTTCCAGCGCCTCGAGGATGCGGCGCTCGGCGTAGACGGTGAAGCCCTCGTTCAGCCAGAAGTGCTCGAGCGTGGCGTTGGAGACCAGATTGCCGGTCCAGGCGTGGGCCAGCTCGTGGGCGATGACGTTGACCAGCGAGCGATCGCCGGCGAGCAGCGAGGGCGTGGCGAAGGTGAGCCGCGGGTTCTCCATGCCGCCGAACGGAAACGAGGGCGGCATCACCAGGACGTCGTAGCGCTCCCATTCGTACGGGCCGAACAGGTCCTCCGCGACCTGCAGCATGGTCTCCACGCCGTCCAGCTCCCACGCCGCCGCATCGGCGACGCTGCGCTCCGCCCACACCGCCGACCGCTGCGAGAGCTGCCGGGGCGACAGGTCCCCGACGGCGAACGCGAGCAGGTACGGCGGAATCTGTTGAGGCATCTCGAACAGGTCGACCATCTCGCCCTCGCCCGCCGACTCGCGGCCGAGCGGGGCCGCGGCCATCAGCGCGCGCAGGTGCCCAGGAACGGTGAACCGCGCTCCGGCGCGGATGCGGATGCGCGCGGTGTCCTGCAGCGGCGCCAGCGACCGCGCGTGGATGGGCTGGCACTGGCTGTACAGGTAGGGATGCTGCCCGCCCGCGGTCTGCGAAGGCCCGAGCCACTGCAGCGCCGAGGCCTCGGGCGAGGTCGCGTAGCGGACGCGGATCGCGCGCGTGCCGGAAGGCAGGTGCACGCGCAGCCGGGTGCCCAGGATGCGCTCGGGCGCGGCCAGCTCGTACCGGAGCGGCTTCTTGTCGGGCGTCTCCACCGCGCCGATGCGCAGGTCGCGCGTGTCCAGGTCGAGGGGCCCTGTGGAAGCCTCGCGCAGCGTCAGCAGCGCCTCGCCGGAGAGCACCCGCTGGGCGAAGTCCACCCTGAGCGCCAGGTCGATCCGCTCGGTGACGGGCTGCTCGGAGTCGGCGTAGCTGTGCGGATCCAGGCGCGCCACAGAGGCGTGTCCTACCATAGCTCCATCGACGGTTCGCCTTGGGTTGACCCGCCGCGCCACAGACGCGACGCTCTTCGATCCGGCGCCTTCGGCGCCTCCACAAGGGGGGAGCTCGCTCCCCCCTCGACCCCCCAAGAGATCATCCTGAATCCGAACGGACCGCTGGGGGTTGATCGCGCCGCGGCTACCTCTGGCCGCGGCGGCGGGCGTCGGCCAGCCAGTGGATCAGCCGGATGACCTCGCCGCAGTCGGCGACGTGCCAGCGGGCGGCGGTCCCCGTCCGCGGGGGCGGTCCGACGTGCACGGTGATCCCGCCGAAGCGCTGGACGGCCGCGAAGCCTTCCTCGTCGGCGTCGCCGGCGCCCACGTAGACGGGCAGCGCGGCGCGAAGGCCGGCGACGAACCCGAGCGCCGCGCGTCCGACGCTCGTCCCCTGCGTGCACGCCTGCACGGAATCGTTGCCGCGCCGCAGGCGCAGGCCCTCCGCGGCGGTGAGCTGGCCGAAGTGCTCGGCCGCCGCGATCTGGTCCGCGGTGGCGGCATGGCGCAGGTGCAGCACGAGCGCCCAGACGCGATCCTCGATGGCGATGCCCGGCGCCTGCAGGGCGGGGGCCCTCGCGCACGCCTTGCGCAGCCGGCAGATCGCCTGCTCGGCGTCCTCGAGGTCGGGCTCGGTGACGAGCCGCAGGCCGAAGTTCTGCACCTCGGCTCCGTGGACGCCGACGTAGCCGAGCCGGTGCAGCCGCAGGCGGCGCTGGAGCGTGTCGACGCGGCGGCCGGAGATCACGGCTCCGCGGGTGTTCGGCGCCGCACACAACCGGATGAGCGCCGCGCGCGCCGCGGGATTGGTGCGCAGGTGGCCGTGCGACGCGCGCTGCGAGAGCGCCGCGTCGAACGAGAAGAACCCGAACAGCGCGGGCGCGTCCGCGACCCGCTCCCGCAGGCTGTCCGCCTCCGACCACAGCGGCCTGACTGCTCCCGACCGCCCCAGCTCCGAATTGCGCACACTCCCCCCTCGCCCTCGTCCTGTCCCCGCGCGAATCTGCGCACGGGTGTCGGGAGAGGTAAGAGGCGGGTTCAGTACGACAGCGGATATCCAGCGGCTTCCAGCAGCGACGGAACGATCCCTTCGCGCGCCTCGGCACTGTTGACTGGTGTGTACTTGTGCAGGCGGGCGAGCTGATCGAGCTGCGCGTCCAACTCCTCGGGCGGGACCACGGCGGCGACCGCGGTGCGCGCGCGATCGAAGGCGCGCTCGCGGCTCTCCATGCAGTAGAAGCGGCACAGCGCGTCGCGCAGCTGACCCCGATGGTCGGTCGCCAGCGTGCGGCCCAGCACCGAGTCCATCGCGTAGACCTCGATGGCGACGTCGGCGAGCGCGGCCAGCACCTCCTGCCGCTCCTCGAGCGCGGTCCCCAGCGAGGCGGCCCACTTCGCCGCGAAGATGAACTGCCGCTTGGCCATCTCGGCGCCACGACGCTCGGCGGCGAGCCGGCCCACGGGCAGGAGGGTGAGGGCTTTGCCGGCACCCGGGCCGGAGCCGAAGGCGGAGGCATACGGAGGGAAGTGACGGGGGTCGGTCAGCTCCTCGTCGAGCTGCTGCACCGCGGCCATGAGCGGCATCGCGCCCTTCACCGCGCGCTTGAAGATCATCCCGGGGATCAGCAGCCGGTTGATCTCGTTGGTGCCCTCGAAGATCCGGTTCACCCGGTTGTCGCGGTACGCGCGCTCGATCGGATAGTCCTCGACGAACCCGTTGCCCCCGTGGATCTGCAGGACCTCGTCGATGATCTGGAAGAGCCACTCCGAGCCGGTCACCTTCAGGATCGAGGCCTCGATGGCGTACTCCTCGATGGCCTCCATCACCTTGGCCGGGGAGCCGTCCGACTGGGCAATGGCGGCGTCGATGGCCCCGGCGGCGCGGTACGTCATCGCCTCGGCGGCGTAGATCTGGGCGGCGGCGCGGGCGAGCTTCTCGCGGACGAGGCCGAAGTCGGCGATGGGGCGGCCGAACTGCTTCCGCTGGGCCGCGTAGTCGATCCCTCCCTTGAGCACGTACTTCATGCCGCCCACGCCGAACGCGGCGAGCTTCAGGCGGCCGACGTTGAGGATGTTGAAGGCGATCTTGTGCCCCTTGCCGATCTCGCCCAGCACGTTCCCGGCCGGGACCTTGCAGTCCTCGAAGATGAGCGGGGTCGTCGAGCTGCCTCGGATGCCGAGCTTGTGCTCCTCGCGCCCTTGCGTGAACCCGGGCGTCCCGCGCTCGACGATCATCGCGGTGAACTTCGTCCCGTCGATCTTGAGGAAGACGACGTAGACGTCGGCGAAGCCGCCGTTGGTGATCCACATCTTCCCGCCGTTCACGACGTAGTGCTTCCCGTCCGGCGTGAGGCGCGCGACCGTCTTCGCGCCCAGCGCGTCGGAGCCGCTGCCGGCCTCGGAAAGCGCGTAGGCCGCCACCTTGCGGCCGCTGGCCAGGTCCGGGAGGTACTTCGCCTTCTGCTCCTTCGTCCCGAAGAAGACGATGGGCAGGGTGCCGATCCCGGTGTGCGCGCCGAAGGTGGTCGCCCACGAGCCGTAGCCCGCCTGCGATTCGGCCACCAGCATCGAGGTGGTCTTGCCCAAGCCGAGGCCGCCGAGGTCCTCGGCGACGTCGACGCCCAGAAGGCCCAGCTCCCCGGCCTTGGCCAGGAGCTGGCGGAGGAGGGCGTTGTCCTTCTGCTCGATCCGGCCGGCGGCGGGCAGGACCTCGCGGTTGACGAAGTCGGCGCCGGTGGCGAAGAACTGGCGCTGCTCCTCGGTGAACCGCTCGGGAGTCATGAACGGGGCCGACCCGACCGGCGCGAAGAGGAAGTCTCCGCCGCGCGGCTCGTCGGCGCTGGGCGCTACGTGCTGGACTGACTCCGCCATGTACACTCCTGACGCACCGTCGCTTACAGTGGATGACGCTCGGCGTCATGTCGGAAGTTAGTGTCTCTGGACGCGCCGCGCAACTGCCCGCCTGTAGAGCAGCACCCACAGCCCGCCCGGCCGGCGAGGAAATCAGCCGATGGCTGCGCGCCGTCTGCGAGCGGTTCCTCGAACGCGTGGACGCGGCGAACGAGCTCGCGCTGCAGCCGAAGCTCTGCGCCGGCCTTCCCGCCGCCGCGCTCGCGGGCCGGACGATCGAGGGCTCGTCACCGCCGCAGCAAGGCCGGCATGCTGCGGGCCCTGCACCTGTTCGCCGCGCAGCACCCGGACCCGGCCTTCCGCAAGAAGTCAGCGGCAAGCCCCTGCAGGGCTCGCTGCGCGTGCCGCAGGCGGAGCTCGAGTCCGAGCTCCAGCGGATGCTCCGCTACCTCGGGTTGGATGAGCCGTTCGCGCGTTGACCGCTCGGGGCGCGCGGTGTACCGAATCGGGCGCAATGGCGAACAAGGGCACCGAGATCCAGATCGGCGACGGCAGCCTGCACATCGGCGACCGCGTCGTGTACCCGAACCAGGGCATCTGCCGCATCACGGGCGTGGAGGTGAAGCAGATCGCCGGGCGAGACTGGGAGGTCGTCACCCTCTCCCGCGAGGAGGACGGCGCCACGGTGATGGTCCCGCGCGCCAAGGTGATGGGCATCGGGCTGCGCAAGGTGGCGAGCGTCGCCGCCATCGACGACATGTTCGACCAGCTCGCCGCGCCCGGGGACGATCCGCAGCTCGACTGGAAGGTGCGGCACCGGGAGAACGCGGACCGGATGACGGGCGGCGGGCTGCAGGGCACGCTCGACGTGCTCAAGGGCCTGCACGCGCTGAGCCGGGTGCGTCCTCTCCCGCAGAAGGAGCGCGAGCTGTACGACAGCGCGCGGCACCTCCTGGTCGGCGAGATCGCCGCCGCGACGAACCTCCCCCTGCACGTCGCCGAGGACAACCTGGACTACGCGCTCTGGCCCCCTCCGGGCATGAAGCGCAAGGGCAAGCCGCTGCAGCCCGCCGCGCTTGCGGTGCCCGGCTCGAGCGTCGGCGTGGCGCGGCCGGCCTCGCGCGCCGCCGACGACGAGACGGACGACGAGATGGATTTGGGCGAGGTCGACGTGGAAGGCAGCGGCGAGCCGAAGGCCGCCCAGGCGGCGGATACCGAGGAGTCGGACATCGCCGATCCGTCCGAGACGAAGGACCTGGTGCGGCAGCGGGCGATGCGCGTCACGGCCGGGGAGGAGGAGCCCGAGGCGCTGGACGAGCTGGCGGCGGACGCTCTCGAGGCCACCCACGAGGACGCGGCGGCGCAGCCGAGCGCGAAGCTGCACGCTCCGCCCGGGACGACCAGGCCACAGGCCAAGCGCGGACCCGCGCCCGCGGCCGCGCCCAAGGCGGGCCCGCCCGCGGGAGGCGAGCCGAAACGCGCCGACGCGCGCCCGGCCGGCGGCGATGAGGCACACGGCGTCGCCCGATCGATCGCCGCCAAGGCGCTGGAAGTCGCGGCCAAGGTGCTCGCGCCCGCGAAGCCCGCGGCCAGATCGCCGGGCAGGCCCCCGCCGTCGAAGGCTAGGCCCGCGCCTCCGAAGAAGGTCGCCAAGCCGGCCGCGAAGTCGAAGAAGCCCGCCGCGAAGAAGGCGGCCGCGAAGAGGCCCGCCAAGAAGGCGCCGGCGAGGAAGCCGGCCGGAAAGGGCAAGCGATGATCCGGCTGGTCACGCTGGGAGAGTTCCCTTCGGAAGTGCTGGAGCACGTCGCCCGCCGGCTCCACGCCGCCTACGGGATGGGCTGCGAGATCGAAGGCGAGGCGGAGCTGCCCGAGTCGGCGCTCGCCGACGACCAGGAATCGTACCAGGCACCCAAGCTGCTGGAGGAGATCGACGACGACACGCAGCTCTACGCGGACGACAAGATCGTCTACTTGACCAGCGCGCCGCTGACCGCGCCCGAAGGACCGATGGGCAAGGGCCCGATGACGGGCTTCCCCCAGTTCGGCGGGGGGCGCGCGGTGGTCACCAGCCACGGCCTGGGCGCGAAGGGCGAGCTGCCGCTCGACGTGGGGCTCGCCAAGCGCGCCGCGCACCACGTCGGACACCTCTGGGAACTGCACCACTGCTTCGATTCGCGGTGCGCGATGCACCCGGAGTGGTCGCCGGGATTCACGCAGTACCCGGAGGTCGCGCTCTGCCTGTACGACCGGGAGAAGAGCGAGCGGAAGATCAAGCTCGGGCAATCGTAGTGGAGGGCCCCTCCGCGCCGGCCCGGCGCCGGAGCGATCGGGCGTGGTCCGCTCCGCTCCTGGCGATCGCCGCGGTGGGCGCGTCCGCGCTGCTGTTCGACCTCACCTTGCCCCTGCGCCTGCCCGGGAACGGCGACTGGGCCGAGGCGGCGGCGGCGCTGCGGGTGCGCGCCGGTCCCGCCGACGCCGTCCAGCTCTGGCCGCCCTGGGCGGAGCGGGCGCGCCTGTTCGTCCGGTCGCTGCCGGTGCGCACCGAGGAGGACCTGCGCGCGGCGGACTACCCCGGCGTCGAGCGGCTGTGGCTTTTGGCGCTGCCCCGCGTGCCGCTCGCCCACCTGGCGCGCGCACGCGCGGCGCTGCGCGAGCGGGGCGCCACCCCGGGCGACGAGGTGCGCTTCGGCGCCCTGTCGCTGCAGCCGTGGGAGCTGCACGGCCCGCGCGTGCTCTCGTTCCTCACCAGCCCGCTCGAGGAGCACGAGGTCGACTACGTGCCACGCCAGTGCACGCTGGTGCGCATCGGGCGGCCCGCCGATCCCGGGCGGTTTCAGGCCCGCAGCGAGGGCGGGATCCTGCACGTGCGCGCCGGCATCGTCGGCGAGCGCGCGTACCAGGGCTTTCGCGGCCCGGTGCGCGTGGACGTGCAGGTCGACGGCGCGCCGCTCGCGGCGCTGACCGTGCCGCCCACCGCGCCTCCCGAACCGGGCTGGCGCCGGCTGGACGCGGCGGCGCCCGCGGGCGAGCACGCCTTCACCTTCCTGGTCAGCGCGCGCGACCTGGACCGGCCCTTCTGCCTTTCTGCATGGATGACCGCGCCATGAACCGCCGCCTGCCGCTCGCGCTCGCCGCGCTGACCTTCGCGGCGCTCTTCGCCACGCAATCGGGCGTCGGGTTCGTGCGCGACGAGGGCTACTACTTCGAGGCGGCGAAGAGCTACGAGCAGTGGCTGGCGCTGCTCTTGCGGGCGCCCGCCACCGCGCTGCGCGATACCGGGCGGTACTGGAGCGTCAATTTCGAGCACCCGGGCCTCGCCAAGCTGCTCTTCGCGCTGTCGCACCTGGTCTTCACCACCTGGCTGGGATGGCTGCCCGACGCGCTCGCCTGGCGGTTGCCGGCGTTCGCCTTCGGCGCCCTGCTCACGTACTGGCTCGCCGTCCTCGGCGCGCAGCGCTCGCGCGCGGCGGCCGTGCTCGCGCCGGCGCTCTTCTGGTGCGCGGAGCGGACGTTTTTCCACGGGCACCTGGCGTGCTTCGACGTGCCCATCTGCGCGCTCACGGCCGGCGTCGGAGTGGCGTGGGCGCGGGCGATCGGCATTCTGCCGACCTCGACCCCGACCCCGAGCCGGCACGGCCTCTTCCTCGGATTCCTCTTCGGCTGCGCCCTGGGAGTGAAGCACAACGCCTGGCTCCTGCCGCCCGTCCTGCTCGTCCACGCGCTGCTGCTCCCCAGCGCGCTCCGGCGGCGCGCGCTGCGGACGTTGCCGTGGCTGCTGCTCGGGCCGGTGGTCCTCTTCGCGGGCTGGCCGCTCTTGTGGCACGAGCCGCTGCGGCACCTCTCCGGGTGGATCTCCTTCCACACCCACCACGTGCACTACGCCTGGTACTACCTGGGGCGCGAGCTGCGGGGGCCGCCCTTCCCCATCTTCTATCCGCTGGTGCTGCTCGCGCTGGTGCTCCCGCTCCCCCAGGTGGCGCTCTGCGCGGCCGCCGGGGCGAAGCTCCTCTGGGACTTCGCCCACCGCGCGCTCTCGCCGGTCCGGCTGCTCGAGCTGGGCCTCGCCGGCGCCGCGCTGCTGCCTTTCATGCTGCGCACCACGCCCATCTTCGGCGGCATCAAGCACTGGCTGGCGTTCCTGGCGCTGCTTTCGCCCGAGGCGGCGCACCTCCTCGAACGCAGCGCCGAGCTGGCGCAGAGGGCTGGCCTTTTGCGATCGCGCGGCCTTCTCGTCGCGGCCGCCGCCGCGCTGCTTCCGGGCTTGTGGCAGATCGCGCACGTGCATCCCTACGGGACGAGCGCGTACGGCGAGCTGGCCTTCGGGATCCCGGGTGCCGCCAGCCTCGGGATGCAGCGCCAATACTGGTCGAACAACGTGACCGGCGTGCTGCCGTGGCTCAACGCCCACGCGCCCAAGGGCGCGCGCGTGTTCTTCCACGAGGTCAATGTCGAGAGCTACCGCGCCTACCAGCAGGCCGGCCTGCTCCGGGCGGACATCCAGTACGCGTCGGGACCGTGGGACGCGCAGTACGCGGCGCTGCAGTGGCACCGGGAGTTCCGCGACCGCGAGCCCGAGACCTGGAGCGCTTTCGGGACCCGGACGCCGGCGACCGGCCTCTACCTGGACGAGACGCCCCAGGTCGTCGTCTATGCTCGGCCGGGACTGCCGGGAGCGCCGTGATGGGACGCTGGGACCACCTCGTCGACCGCAAGCCGCAGGAGCTCAAGGACTACGTGCTCGACCAGGTCGCGGACCGCGTGGCCGCCGAGCTGCGCTCCTGGCCGCCGGCGCTCGACGAGTGGCTGGACGAGTCGGCCCGGCGCCGTTTCCGCGCGGCCATCGACCGGCCCTCGGCGCCCGGCGTTTCGACGCTGCGGGTTGCCTGCGAGATGGCCCGGCGCGAGCTGCTCCGCGATTACGACCTGATCGACCAGTTCTGGCGCAGCGGCCCGCAC
This sequence comes from Myxococcales bacterium, assembly GCA_036393595.1. Taxonomy (GTDB): domain Bacteria; phylum Myxococcota; class Myxococcia; order Myxococcales; family 40CM-4-68-19; genus VBKO01. Next base: position 18,527 of record DASWGQ010000170.1, read on the forward strand.
CGGGAGCTGCTCTCCGACGAGCTGGAGGAAACGACGGCGCACTTCGTCATCCAGTACCTGGTCGACGCCGCGCTCGCCTTCCAGGAGCTGGCCCAGGGCAAGTTCGCGCGCAGCGACCTGGTGGCGCTGCTCGAGAAGATCGAGGACAGATTGTTGCAAGGGCACTGCTTCCGCCTGTAAACCGGCAGGCCCGTGCCCAAGGTCACGTTCGAGATGGAGTCGGTCACGGTCGACATCCCGCAAGGGTCGACCGTCCACGACGCGGCCTCGCAGGCCGGCATCGTGTTGCAGCGCGGCTTCGCGGCGATCCATCCGTGCGGCGGGAAGGGACGGTGCTCGGGGATGGCTTGCGGCATCTTCCTGCGCGGCAAGGACCCCGCCGCCGTGAGCCCACCCACCTGGAAGGAGAAGCTCTTCCACCGCCGGCTGGTGAAGGGCGGAAAGCGCCTCGCTTGCCAGTGCGTCCCGCTCCGCGACCTGACCGTGGTCACGATGCCCTGAGCGGAGCGCGGGTTTTCAGCGCGAAGGCTTCCCGGCGGCCTTCTTCTTCGGGTGCTTGCACTGCGCTTCCTGCTCGCGCGCCACCTTGGCCGAGGGCGACGACTTGTAGGCCTGCTCGACCTCGTCGAAGAAGAGCAGCGCGTTCTTGCAGTCCTTCTGGTTCTGGAAGGCCATGCCGATCTTGAGCAGCGCGTCGGGCGTCTTCTCGCTGCCGCGGTGGTCCTTGAGGACCTTCTGGAACTCGACGATGGCGTCGTTCCACCGCTTCTCCCCGTAGTACGTCTCGCCCAGCCAGTACTGCGCGTTCCCCGCCAGCTCGTCGCTCTTGTACTTGGCGAGGAACTCGGTGAGGAACTGGCGCGCGGCGCCGGTGTCGCCCGCGTCCAGCTTCTTGCGCGCCGCCGCGTACAGGCCCGCCTTGTCGCTGGGGTGCTCCAGCTCCCTCTGGCGGTTTGCGACGAACCGGGCGTTCTCGTCGATCCTCCGGTCGCGCTCGGCGTTGGCCTGGTCCATCTGGTCGAGGCGGTGCTGCGAGACCTCGAGCATGCCGCGGTTCTGCGCCAGCTCGTTCTGCGCCTTCTCCAGGTCGACGGCGAGGTCCGCGCCGCTCTTCCGCGCCGCCCGGTTCAACGCGTCCATCGCGTCCTGCACTTCCTTGAGCTTCGCCACCTGCTCGGCCTGGAGCTTCTGCCGGTCGGCGGCGGTGGCCTCCTTCTGCGCCTTCGCGTCCTTCTCCAGGGCGTCGATGCGCTTGCGCATCTCGTCGCCTTCCTGCTTGGTGGTGACGCAAGCCGCGCAGAGGACGAGCCAGACCGGCAGGAGCCTCCTCACTGCCCGGCCCCGGCGGTGATCTCGGCGCGGCGGTTCTTGGCCCACGCAGTCTCGTCATGCCCGGGGTCGGCGGGGCGCTCCTCGCCGTGGCTCACCACCTTCATCTTGCTCGCGTCGGCGCCCAACCCGGCCAGGTATTTCCGCACCGACTCCGCTCGGCGCTGGCCGAGGGCGAGGTTGTACTCGGTGGTGCCTCGCTCGTCGGTGTGCCCGGCGATGGTCGCGGGCGGATTGCCGCGCTGCCGCAGGCACTGGTAGTCGCTGTCCAGCGTGCTGCGCGCTTCCGGCGTCAGGCTGGAGTCGTCGAACCCGAAGTAGACGGTATCCAGCCGGCAAGAAGCCTGCGCCGCCGCGCAGCGGTTCTGGACGCAGGCCTGGCCCGAGCCGCAGTCAGCGTCCACGTTGCACGCGTCGGGCGCCGCGCAGCGGCCGGAGAGGCACTTCTTCCCCGCCCCGCAGTCCTGCTGCGCAGTGGCCTCGGTGCACTCCGGCACGCACTTGTTCTGCGCGCACTTCTGCGCCTGCGGGCAGTCCTGGTTCTGCTGGCACTGCGCCTTGGGCTGGCAGGCGTTGTTCACGCAGGCGGTGCCGGGCTTCTTCGCGCACTGCGCGTCGTCGCGGCACTCGCGGCAGACTCCGTTGATGCACACCTCGGCGCGCCCGCTGCAGTCGTCGTCGTTGCGGCACTCCGGGTATGCGGGAGGCTTGGGACAGCCGAACAGCAGGGCCAGGGCCAGGGGGGCGAGACGGCGCATGTGCGCGCGCTTACCACGGCCTGAGGGGCTGTCAAGCAAGCTTGGGCGCGGCGAATCACCTCGGCCCCGACCTCCACCCCGCCCTCGAATGGTACTGTGCCGGGCATGGTGCCGATCGAGGCGCAGGTCGCGACGGCGGCGTTGCAGGCGGCGATGGAAGCTCTTCACGGCGCATTTGCGCGGCATTCCTGGACCGGAATCTACTTCCTCCGCGGCGACGAGCTGGTGCTGGGGCCCTTCGTGGGACCGCCCACCGAGCACGTGCGGATCCCGCGCGGGCGCGGGCTGTGCGGCCGGGCCGTGCGCGAGGAGAAGGACCTGAACGTCGGCGACGTGGCCAGCCAGCCCGAGTACCTGGCCTGCAGCGCCGACGTGCGCTCCGAGCTGATCGTCCTGGTGCGCGATCGCGGGGAGATCGTCGGGCAGATCGACGTCGATTCGCGCGAAGCCGGCCGCTTTCCCTCCGAGCACGAAGCGCGCGTCCGGGCCGTTGCCGAGGCGGTGGGGCCCCTGGTGCGCCTGGCGGGGGCTACGGCAGGAGCCGGAGGACAGGTGCCCTGAGCGGAACGGGGTGGCCTCCCGGCGCGGAGGAGCGCCAGCTTGTCCGCCCGGCGGAGCCGCTTCAGCTCGCGCTCCCGCCGCAGCGCTGCCGACCTGTCCAGGTGAGGCTCGCAGAACACGAGCGAGAGCGGTCCGCGCCCGCGCGTGTATCGGGCGCCCTTCCCCGCCCGGTGCGCGGCGACCCGCGATTCCACGTCCGTGGTTGCGCCGGCGTAGAGGCTGCCGTCCCCACAGCGCAGAAGGTAGACGTACCAACTCGGCGCGGACGACACGGGCCAGTTGTACCGGAAACCGCGCGGTGCGCGTCTTTTCGACTTCGACCCAGGCCATTAGGGGACACCATAAGGACATGGTGTCCCCTCCTCTGTCACCTCGACCCGTCCCGCGGATCGGGTAGCCCGCCGAGGCGAAGTGAGGCATCCTTCGCTCCGCGATGTCCGCCCCGAAGCGACCGGCGAGCCCGCCCGACTCCGCCACCTCCACGCTCGTCACCGGGCCGGCCAGCGAGGAGGAGCCGCGAGGCGACTCGCCGGACACGGTGGAGGTCACCGCCGACGACCCCGGAAGCGACGGCGCGACGGCATTCCTGCGCGCGCCGCCCCCGCGCCGGCCGGCCGCGCCTCCGCCCGCGGCGGAGCAGTCGCCCGGGAGCACCGTCGCGATGCGCGCGCAACCCGCTCCCGCCGCCGACGACGTGCCGGGCGGGACCGCGTTCGTGCGCCTCGACGGCCCGGGTGGGCAGCAGCGCCCCCGCAAGGAGCAAGCGCCGCTCGCGCCCCGCAAGGGGCTGCAGGTCTCGCTCCCCGACGAGGAGCCGGCCCCGCCTCCTCCTCCCAAGCGCGTCGTGGCGCCGCCCGCCCCGGCGCAGAAGAAGGGCCGCCGCGGCGCCTGGTGGGACGAGCAAGCCGCGGAGATCCCGGACGAGCCAGAGCCGGAGCCCGAGCCGCCGCCCGAGCCGGAGCCCGTTCCGCCGGAGGACGACTCTCCGGGAGCGACGGCGTTCCTGCGCTCGCGCCCGGCCCCGAAACCCCCGCCGCCGGCCGAGGCTCCCGAGCCCGAGGTGGAGCCCTACCATCCGGTGCCGGCGGACGACTACCAAGGCCACGTCCCGGCCGGGCCGCCGCGCTGGAAGATCTGGTTGCGACGCGCCGCCTGGACCTCTGGCGCGGGCTCGGCCCTCCTGCTGCTGGGGCTCGTCGCCGGCTACCTGTACCTCGCGCGCGAGATCCCCACCTTCGACAGCGTGAAGGACTACCACCCGATGGTGTCCACCAAGGTGGTCGCGCAGGATGGCACCGTGGTCGGGCAGTTCTACCGGGAGCGCCGCACCGTCGTCTCGATGGACAAGATCCCGCGCGTGCTCGTGCAGGCGGTGGTCTCGGCGGAGGACAAGGACTTCTACAGGCACCCCGGCTTCAACCCGTTCTCGCTGGTCCGCGCCGCCGCCGTCGACGCGCTCAGCGGGCAGAAGCGCCTGGGCGCGTCCACCATCACGCAGCAGGTGGTGAAGAACTTCTTCCTCGGCAGCGAGAAGCGCTGGCGGCGCAAGCTGAAGGAGATCCTCCTCTCGATGCGCCTGGAGAAGAACCTCTCCAAGGACGACATCCTCTTCCTGTACTTGAACCAGATCAACTTCGGCCGGGCGCGCTACGGAGTGGAGGAGGCGTCGCTCTACTATTTCAACAAGCACGTCTGGGACATCGACCTGGGCGAGGCGGCGATCCTCGCCGGGCTGCCGCAGAACCCGGCGCGCATCAATCCGCGGCGGCACCCGGACCGCGCCAAGCGGCGCCAGATCTACGTGCTCGATCGCATGCTGGCGAACCACTACATCTCGCGCGCGGACCGCGACGCCGAGGTGGAGAAGGCGATCTCGCTGCCCGCCCTCCCTCCCGACCCGCCCGGCGGGTGGTACCTCGAGGAGGTGCGCAGGCAGCTCATCGCGCAGTACGGCGACACGGCCGTCGAGACCAGCGGGATGACCGTGGAAGTGGCGATGGACCCGCGGGTGCAGGCGGCGGCCGAGCAGGCGGTGCAGGAGGGGCTGCGCGCGGTGGACAAGCGGCAGGGCTGGCGCGGCGCGCCCATCCGCCTCGACGCCTCGCGCGTGGACGACTTCCGCGCCGCGCTGGCGCGAAGGTACGCGCAGATCGCCAGGGGTCCGGACGCGGTGGAGGCCTTCGACCTGGAGGGCATCTCCGAGAAGGAAGCGCTGCAGCCCGACTCGTTCGCGCGCGCGGCGCGCACCCGTACGCTGGAGCAGAACGCGATCTACGGCGGCATCGTGGTCTCGGTGAGCGCGCGCGAGGCGCGGGTGGAGCTGGCTCCCTCCGCGCAGGGCACCGTCCCCTTCTCGACCATGTCGTGGGCGCGCGAGTTCCAACCCGAGCACCCGACGCCGCCGCCGCGCAGCGCGCTCGACGTGCTCGCCGTCGGCGACGTGGTGCCGGTGCGCGTGCTGCGGTTCTCGGCCACGCGCGACGCGCCGAACCGGCTGCGGGTCACGCGGCTCGATCTCGCGCTGGAGCAGACGCCCGCGGTGCAAGGCGCGTTCATCGGCATGGACCTGCACAGTCGTCAGGTCTTGGCCCTGGTCGGCGGGTACGACGAGGCTCTCAGCTCGTTCAACCGCGCCACCCAGGCGCGGCGGCAGCCTGGCTCGGGCTTCAAGCCTTTTCTCTACGCCGCCGCGCTGGAGAGCGGGAAGTACACTCCGGTCACCAAGGTCGACGACTCGCCGGAGGTGATCGTCGACCCCTGGACCGGCAAGCCCTGGAAGCCGCAGAACTTCGAGAAGGACGAGTTCGCCGGCCCGCTGACCCTGCGCAAGGCGCTGGCGGAGTCGAAGAACACGGTCGCGGTGAAGCTCCTGCTCAGCGTCGGGCTCGACAAGGTGCGCTCCGAGGCGATGGCGGCGGGGCTCTCCAGCGAGATCCCGCAGAGCTACACGGCGGCGCTCGGCACGGGCGAGGTGGGCGTGCTGGAGATGGTCAACGCGTACGCGACCATCGCCTCGCAGGGACGCAGGGCCGCGCCGGTGCTCGTCCGGCGCATCGTCTCGCGAGACGGCGCCACGCTGCAGGCGGCGCAGCCGGACCTGCAGCAGAGCATGCGCCCGGACGTGGCCTACCTCACCGCCGACCTCATGCGCTCGGTCATCGAGGACCCGGAGGGCACCGCGCACTCGCTGACCGCGCTCGGGCGGCCGATCGCCGGCAAGACGGGGACCGCCAACGAGCACCGCGACGGGTGGTTCATCGGGTTCACGCCGTCGATCATCGCCGGAGCCTGGGTCGGGTTCGACGACCACCGGATGATGGGCAACTACGAGACGGGAGGGCACTGCGCCGGTCCCATCTGGCTGTCGTGGATGCGGGCGGCGACCTCGGGGACGGAGGTCGAGGAGTGGCCGCAGCCGGCGCCGGGAGTGAGCTGCCTCAGGGTGAACCGCAGCTCGGGCGCGCTGGCGGGGGAGAACGATCCGTTCGCGGTGCGGGAGTGCTTCCTGGCGGGCACCGAGCCGACCCAGCAGCAGCTGGACGCGCCGGCGCCGACTCCGGACGACTTCTACCAGGAGCCGAAGTAGTCGCGGGCGGCGTCCCCGCGCTCAGCGCAGCCCGCTCGCCTTGATCGCCGCCCGGCCGTCCTTCTTGTAGACGGTGAACCGCACCGTCCGCGCCGAGCCTCGCGAAAGCATCTGCTCGCGGTTCTGACGGAGCTTGGCGGCGAACTTGTCGTAGGTGAGGTTCCCCGTCTCGCCGGTCTCGGCGCGCAGAGCCATGAACCTGTCGAACGTCTCGCGGAAATGCGCCTCGTCCGGGTCTTCGTCGCTGGCAGGAGCTTCCCGGCCGGCCGGAGCTTCCGGCTCCGGCGGCGGCCAGGGCTCCGCTGTGCCCGGATCCGCTGCTCCCCATCCTGCCGGAGCCGGCGCGGCGGCGGCCGGGGCATCCGACCAGCCCGCGCCGAGCGCCGCGGGCTCGGCGCCGGGCTGCTCCCCGTCCTGTTCGCCGGGGGCGTTCCGGGCGGGCGGTTCGCTCGCGAGCTCCAGCCCGCTCGGCGCCTGCTCGGCCTGCGCGCCTCCGGGTGGCGAAAAGGAATCGTCGCTCCAGGTCGGATCGGCGCCCGCGGACGCCGGAAGCTGGCCGAACTGCGGCTCCTCGTCCCTGGCGGGAACCGGCGACAGCTCCGGATCGAGCGGCTCGTGCCCCCCGCGGGCCGCCGGCCGCGTCGCGGAGACCGGCTCGTCGCTCCAGGGGGCTCCCGAAGCCGCGGGCTCGGCGCGTGCCGCGGCTCCCTCCTTCCTCCCCCGCGCCGGAGAAGGAGCCGGGGCCGGCCGGCCCGCGACCTGGGCGCGGGGGGCGCTGCCGGCGAAGAGGCCCGAGACGAAGGCGGCGAGGACGAAGAGCGCCCAGCCCGCCGCGTAGAAGGCCTGATAACGGGCGAGCCAGGAGAGGTGCGGGGCGGCGGGAACGGAGACCGCGCCCTGGACGCCCTGGGCGAGCGGGACCAGCCCGGCCCGGGTCGCGGCGCGAGGAGCGCCGAGCGGGAGCTGCTCCGAGAAGCGCGTCCCGACGAAGGGCAGCGCGACGCGCAGCGCTCCGAACCCGGCGCCGGCCGGCGCCTTCGCCCACGAAGCCAGCGCGGCGCGCTCGTCGGGAGGGAGCGAGCTGGCCACCACCGCGCCCTGCTGGAGGAAGATCACGTCCGCGTCGACCAGGCTGCGGAGCTGTGCGGCGAAGCGGTCGTCGATCAGCGTCCCGGTCAACACCACCGCGGCGTTGCCCGGGATGCGCGCCGCCGCGGCCCGGTACAGCTTGCCGTCGAAGGAGACGAACTGGGCCGGCGCGCCTCCGCCCTCCAGCGCGATCCGGATCAGCGGCAGCCGGGCCTGGTCCTCGGAAAGCGAGGCAGCCTTGCCCCGGCGCGAGACCGCGGCGGCGTGAGCGGTCGCGACCACCAGCAGATCGGGCTCGGGCTGGAGCGCGGCAGCCGCCGCGCGCAGGGCGCGCTCGTCCGGGCGGGACGGCTGTTGCGATCCGTCGGCGCCCGGCTTGGTCGCCTCGATCAGCTCCGGGTTGAACGCAGCGATGCGGGGCGAGCTGCGCAGGTCGACCAGCTCGATCTGGGTGCGCAGCCCGCCCGACGCGACCGTCAGGCGCGAGCCCAACCCTTCCTCGATCGTCTGCGCAAACCGGGCCGAGACCAGCGCCAGATTCGCCACCAGGGCCACCGCGACCAGCGCAGCGAGAGTCCAGAACCGCGTACGCGTCATTGGAACCAATGTGCTACCTCGTGCGGCGGAACCGGTCAAAGGTTCAATCGCGGCCAGCGGACGGCGTCCCCGCCGGCCTTCGCAATCAGTCCTCCTCCCCGGGAGGGCCCTCCTTCATCACCTCCCGCAGGACGCACGCTGCATAGCTGCCCCGGGGAAGCGCGAGCTCCAGCACCAGCGCGTCCGCGCCCGCTGCCTCGACGCGGAGGTCTTCCACCGGCACGCGGTAGGGGCGTCTCGACCCCTCCATCTCGCCGCCGCCGGCGGCGAAGGAACGGGGATCCACGCCTGCCTCGGACACGACGGCGGCTTCGCGGGCGAGAGCGTCGGCGCGGGCGGCGAACAGGGAATGGCCGGGGAGAGGGCCCGTGGGATCGACCTCGCCTGCCTTGACGCGCGGCGTGTCCGCGGAGGCGTCCTCGCACACGAACAGACCGCCCGTCTGCCGCTTGCGCAGCACGTCCCCCGGGATGGCGACCTCGAACAGGCCGTCGCGCAGCCGCGCCGACAGGCAGCGGTTGAACAGCTCCGCCTGCAACGCGGAGAGCGCGAGCCGGCGGAGGAACCGATCGCGCGGCGCCGCCTCGCGCCGGAGGATGGCCGCGCCCAGAGCGGCGTTGTCGCCGCGCTGCCCGAACCGCTGCGCGCCGTACAGGTTGGGCGCCCCGCGCGCCCGCAGCTCGGCACAGACGCGCTCGGCCCGCTCCAGCGCGCCCTCCACCACGCCGCGGACCACGATCCGGAAACGGTTCCCGCGCAGGTGCCCGGGCCGCAGCTTGTTCTCGTGGAGCGCGGCCGACAGCACGCGCCAGCCCGTCCCCGCCGCGGCAGCGCCGCGCCGCGCGAAGTCCGGGCTGCGCGGCGGCACCGGAACACTGAACCGCTGGACGGCGACGGCGCGCTTGTCCTTCAGCCCCGCGTAGCCCACCTCGCGCTCGCGGAGGGCGAGCGCGATCGCCAGCTCGCGCGCGACCTCGGGCGTGGTCCGGCCCGACTTCTCGACCAGGAGGAGAAGGTGCCCGCCCTCGCCTCGCGCCTGGTAGAGCGGCAGCTCCTCGACGCGGAAGTCCTGCTCGGACACGCGCACCGAGCCCGAGGTCCCCGGCAGATGGGGCGTGAGCAGCGGCACCTCGCGCGGACTGAGCAGATCGGTCACTCGTCCAGCACCACCAGGCCGGCGACGGCCAGCCGGTACACGACCCGCGTGGTCTCGAACTCGCCGAGCGCGCTCGCGGCGGCGATCTGCCCCAGCGTGAGGGCGCCCTCGGCCATGCCGAGCACGATCTGCGCGTCCGCGGGCAGTTCCTCGAGCGCGGGTTTCCCGGACCGGCGGGGGCGCACGTGCAGCCCGGACACGCGCCCGCGAAACAGCTCCATCTCGTCCAGCCTGCGCAGGCCGTCGAGCAGCAGCGCCTCGGTGTCCAGCGCGAAGTCGTTGGGCAGCCGGGCGCGATCGCACCCGCGCAGGAAGAGGAACGCGCCGCTCTGGGCGACGAGCAGGCCGAGGAAGATCTCGATCACCTGGTGGCGCATGGCGCGCGGCAGGTCCTCTTCCGCCATCGAGCCCGACTGGACCAGGAGCTGCCCGATGCGCCGAACGGCAGCGGCCTCCCGCTGCGTCTTCAGGAGATCGTGCACGCGCGCGCGGTCGGCGAGGCCCATGCGGCAGGCGACTTCCCCCAGCCGCTCGGCCGGGCTGGCGGAGCACGCCCAGGCCACGTTGCCCTCGATCAGCGCCACCGCGCGCTCCGTCCCGCCGCTCCGCGCGAGCAGCACGCCGTCGCGCCGCCCGTTGTGGAGGAAGTTCAGCAGGTCGGCGGGGGGAAAGGTGGCCAGGTCGCCGGCCAGAACCACGCCCGCGGTCCCCAGCGAGCGCACGTCGGCCAGCAGGCCCGGCGCTCCTTCTTGCAGCGCGATGAGCAGATCGGGGACGGAGTCGAGCACCGCGAAGCTCGCGCCGCCGCGCTCGACCGACGGCGCGGGGGCGGCCGGCGATCTCCTGCGCGTCACCGCGGAACCCTCGCGGAGCGCCCGGCGCTTGCCGCCGGGACCTGTGTCAACCCTTCTTCTCCCGGCCGTCGCGTCCCTCGTACACGAACGCCTTGTTCTGCTGCCACTCCAGCTCGTCCTCGACGGACCGCTGGAGGAACTGCAGCTTCATGGGCAGCAGGTGCTGGCGGCCGTTGACGAACACGGTGGGGGTCGCCTGCACCCGCGCGCCGATCCCCTCCTGCAGCTGGGCCTCGATCGTGCCTTCGAAGCGGCCGGCGTAGACCTCCTTGAGCATCTGCGCGCCGTCGAGCCCGAGCTGCTTGGCGTAGCCCTTGAGGCTGTCGTCGTCCAGCTCGTCCTGGTGGGCGAAGAGCAGGTCGTTCATCGGCCAGAACTTGCCCTGGCGGCGGGCGTACTCGGCGCAGCCGGCGGCGATGCGCGCGCGCGCGTGGCCGGGGAGCGGGAAGAACTTCGAGCACAATCTCGCCTTGCCCTTCTCGGCGCCGGTGACGAGGTCGTGCAGCGGCTTGTTGGCGACCGCGCAATGCGGGCACTCGTAGTCGCTGAACTCGACCACCGCGACCGGAGCCTTCGCGTCGCCCAGCACGGGGCAGTCGTTCGTCTTGAGCGCCTGGCGCTTGGAGGCGTCGAACGAGGCGTAATAGCTCTCCACCGTCTCGACCACGCGCGACGGCGTGCCGCCTTCGAGGAGCAGCGCCTTGACCAGCTCGGCCATGCGCACCGCGTGCACGTCCTGCGCGTTCGCGCCCAGGCACTTCGCCAGGGTGTCCTTGCAGCCGGCGTAGTCGAACACGTCGCCGGCCACCTCGAGGAACTGGGCGCGCTGCTCGTCGCTCAAGCCCGAGAGATCGGCGCGCGGGACGACGCGGCGCGCCTGCTCCTCGGAAAGACCCCGCCCGGCGGAAGGCGCGGGCTGCGCCTGCGGGGCGGCCTGCGCCGCGGCCCGCAGACCGGCACTGGCCAGCAGGAACGCGCAGGATGCGGAGAGGGCCGTGGCAGCGGAGCGGCGTGCGCCACGGAGGTGCGGGTGGGTGGGAGTACGCATCGCGGCTTGCTTCCTTCTTCCGGGGTGGCGGACGGTACCATAACCGGACCTGGCCTCAGCGGTCCTTCCCCTCGTCTGACGCTTCGGGCGGCGGCCGCTTCAACCCGAGGAGCGCCTGCACGTCCGGGCGCCGGCGGAGCAGAGACAGGTCGTCGTCGTCCCTGCCCAGGACCTGCACGCGCCGCGCATCCACCTCGACGGCGCGGCGGAGGTACGCGACCGCCTCGGCCGGGCGGTCGGCGAGGGCCGCCGTCGAGGCCGCGTTGTAGAGCGCGTCGACGAAGCCGGGATCCGCGGCGATGGCCCGTTCGAACTCTCGGCGGGCGGCATCGAGATCGCCTTCGGAGTAGTCGGAGAAACCGTGCGCGTTGTGGATCTGCGACTCCCCGCGCGCCAGCGACCCGCGCCGCAGGCCCACCGCCCGCCGCAGCGGCTCGCCGTCGCCGACGGACCCCGAGAGGAGCCACGCCGTGCGTTCCCACAGCCACAGCTCTCCCTCCGCCGGCGTTCCCGCGATGGGCTGCCGGACCAGCTCCACCTCGTGCCCGCCCACCTCTCCGCCGGGGCGCTCGCCGAGCAGCAGCACGAACGCGGGAGGATCGCCGGCGGTCAACTCCGTGCGCAGGACCAGAGGCAACGATCCCGCTCCGGGCGCGCCGGTGACCGGCCACCGGCGCTTGCCGGGCTCGGGCGCTGCCGGCGCCCGGAGAGAGAACCCGGACGCGGCGGCCGCGGCCTGCGCCTCCGGCCATTCCTCGGCGACGATGCGGGCGAGGAGCGGTACGGGGCGCCGCCCTTGGGCGCGCAGCTTCCGCGCGGCGGCTCGGGCGGCTCCTTCCGGAGCGGCCGCGAGGCGCCGCGTCTCCCCGCCGCGGGCGTCGAGCGCGAGCAGCTCGAGCCGGGGCGCCACCCCCTCCGCGTCGATCAGCTGCACCGCCGCGGCGGTGCCGTCGGGCGCCAGGCCGACGAGCGCCTGCTCCTGCAGCAGCGGCTCGCCCGCGCGATAAGGCGCGGTCAGCGGCGGCCGTCCCCACTCGGCGCAAGCACACAACAGCACGCACCACGCCAGGCCGGGCCGCATGCGGGGATCTGTACCATCCGGCCGGCCGGATGGCTTCCCCGCCCCTCGCGTGTTACCTCCAGCGCGCATGCAGAGCCGATGGGCCCTCCTCGAACCCTTGCGGGCCCGCCTCGCCGACGAGCAGGGGACCCTCTCGAGCCCGGGGGCGACGCGGGTGGCCCTCTGCTATCCGAGCCCGTACCACGTGGGGATGAGCTCGCTGGGGTTCCAGACCATCTACCGGGAGCTCAACGGGCACCGAGGCTGCGCGGCCGAGCGGGCCTTCCTGCCCGAGGACGTGGAGGGCCATCGCGCCGCCCGCGTCCCCGTGTGCACGGTCGAGACGCAGCGGCCGATCGGGGAGTTCGCCGCCCTCGCATTCTCGATCAGCTACGAGCTGGAGCTGACCGGCCTGCTCGAGATGCTCGACCTGTCCGGGTTACCGGTGCGCGCCGCGGACCGCGCGGACTCCCATCCGATCGTCGTCTGCGGCGGGCCGCTCACCTTCTCGAACCCCGTTCCGCTCGCTTCGTTCGCCGACCTGGTGGCGATGGGCGAGTCGGAGGACCTGGTCCACGAGCTGTGCGACGCCCTGGGCGCCGCGCGGAGCAAGCGCGAGCTGGTCGAGCGTCTCGCGCGCCGGCCGGGCTTCTGGGCCCCGGCGCTCGCTCCGTCGCCCCCGCCGGTGGTCAAGGCGGACGACGGCCGGCTCCCGGCTCGCTCGCAGATCGTCACCCCGCACACCGAGCTGCGGAACATGTTCCTCATCGAGCCGGAGCGGGGGTGCTCGCGCGGGTGCACCTACTGCGTCATGCGCCGCACCACCAACGGCGGCATGCGCACGGTGACGCCGGAGCGGGTGCTGGAGCTGATCCCCGAGGGGGCGCGGCGCGTGGGCCTGGTGGGCGCGGCGGTCACCGACCACCCGCGCATCGTGGAGCTGGTGCGGACGCTGGTCGACGGCGGGCGGGAGGTGGGCATCTCCAGCTTGCGGGCGGACCGCCTCTGCGCGCGGCCGGAGCTGGTCTCGCTCCTCAAGCGCGCCGGAGCGAGGACGCTGACCACCGCGGCGGACGGCGCGAGCGAGCGCCTGCGCAAGGCCCTCGACCGGCGCACCACCTCGGCGCAGCTGCTGCGGGTCGCGGAGCTGGCGCGCGCGGCGGGGTTCCACAAGCTCAAGCTGTACCTGATGGTCGGCTTGCCCGGAGAGACGGAGGACGACCTCGCCGAGCTCGCGCGGCTCTCGGAAGAGATCTCGCGCATCGTGCCGCTCTCGTTCGGCTGCGCGCCGTTCGTGGCGAAGCGCAACACGCCCATGGACGGAGCGCCGTACGCCGGCGTCGCCGAGGTGGAGGCGAAGCTCGCCTTCCTCCGCGCGCGGCTGCGCGGGAGGGCGGAGGTCCGGCCCACCAGCGCGCGCTGGGCGTGGGTCGAGTACATGCTCGCGCAAGGCGGCGCCGAGGCGGGGCTCGCGGCCGAGCAGGCCTGGCGCGCGGGAGGCTCCTTCGCCTCCTGGAAGCGCGCCTTCGCCGAGCGCGAGGTGCGGCCCGTTCCCGCCGCGCGCCCGCCGGACGGCCGGCTGCGCCTCCCCGCGCTCGCCCGCTGGCCGGTGGTCGCGACCGGCTGACCAAGCGTAGCTCCGGCCACGGCTCAGCCGGTGCGCAGCTCGGCGGCGATGGTCCGGGCGGCCGCGCGCGCCTCTTCGAGCTGGTCTGGCTTGAAGCTGATCGCGGCCACCGCGGGGTGGCCGCCGCCGCCGTAGCGCTCCGCGATGCGGGCCAGGTTGTGGCGGCGCAGGTCCTGCTTCCAGGGGTTGGAGCCCAAGGACACCTTGCTGCGATTCGTGCCGCGCGTGACCGCGACCGTGTACAGGGTGGATGGATCCGCCGCGTAGGCGATGAACTTGTTCACGTTGTCGACGCCGAGGTCGGCGAGGTCGTATTCCGCCACCCCGCCATCCACGCGCAGCCGTTGGGTCACGGTGTGCACGACCTCGCGGTGCCTGGCGAGCAGCGGCGCGAGCGGCTGCAGCACCCACGGTTCGCGGAGCACTTCCGAGAGCGGCCGCTGCGAGAGCTCGCGGATGAGGCGTGGGCACAGCTCCGGGTCCTTGCTGGCTTCGATCAGGAGCATGAGCTGCATCGCCGGCTGCGTCAGCTCGACGGCGGTCTTCGCATCCGGAAACTGCGCTCCGTCGATCACCTCCGCCCAGTCGACGAGCTCGGCGAGCGGAGAGAAGTCCCAGCCGAACCGATCCCGGCAGACGCGCGCCAGGAAACGGGTGCAGCTCTTCGCGCTGGGGTCCCAGAACTTGCGCCCCGTGGGATCGGCCCGGAAATGCGCTTCGTCGTCCGGCGACTCGAACGCGCTCTGGTGATGGTCGAACCACCAGGTGAGGCGTGGGTCCCGCGTGTAGCGGAAATCGAGCACCGCGTTCTCCTCGCCGGCGAATGCCTCCTCGCCGAAGAGCTGCCCGGCGCGGTGCGCGAGGCCGCGGAAAGCGACCTGGTCCATGGGGAGCCCGGGCCGCGCCTTCTCCCGGTAGAAGCGGAGGAAGGTCGCCGAGGACGCGACTCCGTCGAAGCAGTGGTCGTGGTACCCGATCTGGAGCGCGGGGCGCGCCATCGGACCTCCCGGCGAGGGG
>DASWGQ010000171.1:0-1577 GCA_036393595.1 Myxococcales bacterium
ACACCCAGATCTCGAAACCCTGCTCGAGCTGCCGCGCGCTGATCACGCCGTGGCGCTTGGCAAAGGCGTACGGCAGGCGCTCGACGCAGCGCGCATCGGGCGAAAGGGCGCTCGAGGACATGTCCATGGCTTTATTGGGCCGGCGCGGGCGCCGCACTCCCGTCGGGCTCGCGTGGGACCGCCTCCGGAGAATCCGGCTTGGGTGTTCGCGCCGAGGGCACGCCCGGAGCTGCCGGAGGCGAGGAAGGAGGCCCCGGGGGATTCTGCTCGGGTGCCTGCGGCGGCGGCGCGGCGGGAGGCCCAGGCTGCGCGGGTTCCATGCGGTCGAATATGGCCTCGCGCTCCTCGCCCTCGCCGCGCGTGAAGGCGCGCAGGTAATCGTAGCGATCGGCGGTGACGCGGTAACTGTCGTCGGCGGAGCGGATGATCACCGGGCGCAGGAAGACCATCAGGTTGGTGCGCGAGCGGATCGCCTGCTTGAAGCGGAACAGCGCGCCGAGGATGGGAATGCTGCTGAGCAGCGGAACCGCCTCCTGGGTTTCCTTGATCGTGTTGTCGATCAGGCCGCCGAGCACGATGGTGCTGCCGTCATCCACCACCACTTTGGTCTCGAGCGAGCGCTTGGTCGTGACCACGTCGCTCGCGACCCCCTGAGAGGTCAGATCGATGCGCGAGACTTCCTGAAAGATCTCCAGGCGGATGGCTCCGCCTTCGGAGATTTGCGGCTTGATGCGCAACGTGAGGCCCACGTCGCGGCGTTCGATCGTCTGGAACGGGTTGACCACCGCTCCGGTCGTGGTTCCGGACGCCACCGCGGCGGTCGCTTGCGCGAAGCTTCCGGTGATGAAGGGCACGTTCTGCCCGACCACGATTTTCGCCTGATAGTTGTCGAGCGTGAGCAGAGTCGGCGTGGAGAGAATATTGTTGAGGCTGTTCGTCTGGAGCGCCCGCGCAAGCGCACCGAGGCTCCTGACGGTGGTGCCGTCGGGCAGGTTGATGTTCCTGCCGAGCACCGCGATCGATAGCCCTCCCGCGCCGGCCACCGCGGTCGCCGGGGCAGCAGCCACTGCGCCGAGGCTGGGATTCGCCTTGGAGAAATTGGTGGCCGCGCCGATGGTGCTTGAGCCGCGCTGCGTCCCCGCGGCCCACTGGATACCGAGCTCGTTGGCCGCGTCTTCGGTCATCTCCACGATGAGGGCTTCCACATAGACCTGAGCGCGCCGGACGTCGAGCTGCTCGATCACCGTGCGCAGGTTGTTGTACACGGTATCGGAGGCGTTGATGATGATCGAATTGGTCGCCTCGTCCGCCTGGATGAGCGAGGGAGCCGCCGCGCCGGGCGGCCGGGTGCCGACTCCCGGCTGCGCTCCGGCCGGGGCCGCCGCGGCGGAGAGCATGCCGCGCAGCACCTCGACCAGCTTCAGGGCCTCGGCGTGCCTGAGGTAAATGACGCGCGTGCTGCCCATGGCGCGCGCCGGAACGTCGAGCTTTTCAATGAGCGAGCGCAGCTGCGCGATGCGCCCCGGATTGTCCGAGCGGAGAAGGAGGCTGTTGGTGCGCGTGTCCGGCACCACCGA
>DASWGQ010000172.1:0-1662 GCA_036393595.1 Myxococcales bacterium
TCGGCGAGCAGCAGCGACTCACTGAAGTGGACGTTGTCGTCGGCGGTGCCGTGGATGACGAGGAGCGGCCGGGAGAGGTCCTTCGCGTAGGCCAGGACGCCGTTGCGGGGGTAGTCGTCCGCGGTGCCGGCGGGAGGCGGAACCCCCAGGTAGCGCTCGGTGTACGCGGTGTCGTAGTTCATCCAGTCCACCACCGGCGCGCTGGCGACGCCCACCCGGAACACGTCGGGGCGGCGCGCGACCGCGAGCGCGGACATGAAACCGCCGAAGCTGTGGCCGTAGATGCCGACGCGCCCCAGGTCCATCGCCGGCTCCAGCTTGACCAGCGCCTGCAGCGCCGCGACCTGGTCGTCGAGGGGTACCTCGGCGAAGCGGCCCAGGATGGCGCGCTCCCACGCGTGGCCGCGGCCGGTGGTGCCGCGGTTGTCGATCCGGACCACCAGGTAGCCGTGATCGGCGATCCACTGGTCGACGAGGTAGCGCGCGGCGAAGGGGACCACCAGCGGTCCCGTGGGCCCGCCGTAGACCTGGACCCAGACTGGGTACTTCTTGCGCGGGTCGAACTCGCGCGGCCGCACCACCGAGGCGAAGAAGCCCGGAGCGGGACCCACCTTCTTGATCTCGACGCGCGGCAGGAACGGGTAGGGTTCGTTGATCGCGGGAAGCTCGCCGAGGGAGGCGCCGCCGCGCAGCACCTCGTGGCGCACCTGCCCGGTGCGGGAGGAGGCGATCCGCACCCAGACGGTCGAGTCGCGCGAGAACTCTCCGGAGTGCAGGTCGGGACCGCCCGTGACGGGGCGCGGTGCGCCCCCGCCGAGCGGCACCTCATAGAGCTGGCGGTCCTGCGGATCGGGGCTGCGCGCGACCACGGCGACGCCGGTGCGCTCGTCGACGTGCTGGAGGCCCGCGTAGCCGAAGTCGAGCGGGGTCAGCGTGCGCAGCACCGCGCCGTCCGCCTTGCGCAGCTCGAGCTGCCACTCGCCGCCCGCCTCGGTGCTCCACAAGAATCCCCTGCCGCCCGCCAGCCAGTGGTAGTCGCGCACCGACTCCACCCAGGCGTCGTCGTGCTCGCGCAGCAGCTCGCGGGTCTTGCCGCTCTTCGGGTCCGCCGAGACGAGCGCCAGGTCCTTCTGATCGCGCGACAGGAGCTCGAGCGTCAGGGGAGCGCCGGGCGGCCACTCGACCCGGGCGACGTACTCCCACTTCTTGTCCACGTTGATCCAGGTTGTCGGCCCTCCCTGGGCGCTGGTGACGCCGAAGCGGGTCACCGCGTTCGGCTTCCCCGGCCGCGGGTACGGACTGGCAACGACCGGCTTCTCCGGGTGCGCGGGGTCGCCGATCCAGAGCTTCTCCACCTCCGTCGAGTCGGCCTCCTCCCAGACCAGCCAGCGAGAATCCCCGGACCACCACCAGCCGGTGTACCTGCGCAGCTCCTCCTGGGCGACGAACTCGGCTGCGGCGTGGGTGACGAGCGCGGTGGCGCCGTCGGTGATCTGCAGCTCGGACCCGCCGTCCACCTTTGCCACCCACAGCTCGCCACCGCGCACGAATCCGACGCTCTTGCCGTCGGGCGAGAGGCGCGGATCGAAGACCGGCTCTCCGTTCTCGCCCGGCGCGGCCACCTGGCGCGCGGCTCCGCCCGAGAGGGGGACGAGGTACGCG
>DASWGQ010000173.1:0-1594 GCA_036393595.1 Myxococcales bacterium
CCTGCCTGCAACGCCGCGCCGCGCGCGCGATGGATGCTGGGGATCGCCGGCCCTTCGCGTCCTTCGACCGGCCGGTCCAGGCAGCGGTACTGCACCGCTTCCAGCACGTGCCTGGCCTCGATGCGCGGATGATCGTCGAGGTCGGCGATGGTGCTCGCGAGCTTGAGGATCCGGTCGTGCGCTCGCGCCGACAGCTGCAGGTGCTCCATCGACGCGGCCAGCGCCGCGCGCGCCTCGCTCGAGGGGCGGCACAGCTCCCGCAGCGTCCGCCCCCGCAGCTGCGCGTTGGCGTACACGCCGGAGAGCCCGCGGAAGCGCTGCAGCTGCAGCGCGCGCGCCTTCTCCACCCGTTCCCGCACCTGTGCCGTGGTCTGCCCGGTGGGCATGCCGGCCAGCTCCGCCGGCTTGAGCGCGCGCGCCTCGACGTGCAAGTCGAGCCTGTCGAGGATGGGACCCGAGACCCGCCGCCGGTAGAGCTGCTTGGTCGGGATGCGGCACTGGCAGCGCGGCTGGCCCTCGTACCCGCAGGGGCACGGGTTCATGGCGGCGATCAGCATGAAGCGCGAGGGCAGCAACGCCGCGCCGCGGGCGCGGACCACCGCCACCTCGCCGTCCTCGAGCGGCTGGCGCAGCGCCTCCAGCGCCGCGCGGCCGAACTCGGGGAGCTCATCCATGAATAAGACGCCTCTATGTGCGAGTGAGACCTCACCCGGGCGGGGCGGCGAACCACCCCCGACGAGCCCCGCGACGGAGATCGTGTGGTGCGGCGCGCGGAAGGGCCGCTCCGTGAGCAACCCCTGTCCGGTCCGCAGCCGTCCGGCGATGGACCAGATGGAGGTGGCCTCGACCGCCTCCTCGAAGGTGGGAGCGGGCAGGAGCCCCGGGACGCGGCGGGCCAGCATGGTCTTGCCCGCGCCCGGCGGGCCCACCAGGAGCGCGCTGTGCCCGCCCGCGGCCGCGATCTCCAGCGCGCGCTTGCAGCTGTCCTGACCGCGCACGTCGGAGAGGTCGAGCGTCGCCTCGGCGCCGGCCTGCGGCGAAGGCGGCGCGGGCGGCAGCGAGAGGTCTCCCGAGAGCACCTGCGCCGCCTCGACCAGGGTGCGCACGGCGTGCACCCGCAGGTCCTGCGCGAGCGCCGCCTCGGGGCCGTTCTGCTCCGGGACGATGACCCGGTCGATGCCCATCTTGCGCGCAAGGAGCGCGATGGGGAGGACGCCCCGGACGGGGAGCACGTCGCCGGAGAGGGACAGCTCTCCCACGGCGAGGGTGGCCCCCTCGGACGGTACGACGCGCCCCGACGCTTCCAGCACGCCGAGGGCGATGGCCAGGTCGAACCCCGCGCCCTCCTTGCGCAGGTCCCCGGGCGCGAGGTTCACCGTGACGCGCTTGTGCGGGAGCTCCCAGCCGCCGTTGCGCACGGCGGTCGCGACCCGGACCCTGGCGTCGATACAGGCCGCGTCGGGCAAGCCCACCAGGAAGAACCCCGGCAGCCCGAGCGCCAGGTCGACCTGCACCGAGACGGGCAGGGCCGTCGCGCCGAGCAGCGCGGCGCACTGGAGCGTGGCAGGCATGCGCGCGTGCCTTTGCGAGCCGC
>DASWGQ010000174.1:0-3393 GCA_036393595.1 Myxococcales bacterium
ATGCCGCGGCCGTAGGTGGCGA
Organism: Myxococcales bacterium; assembly: GCA_036393595.1. GTDB lineage: Bacteria > Myxococcota > Myxococcia > Myxococcales > 40CM-4-68-19 > VBKO01. The sequence goes on from DASWGQ010000174.1 coordinate 23, forward strand.
CCTTCATGTTCGAGCTGCCCGGAGCCACGCAGATGTCGGTGACCTTCACCAGCGGCAACCCGGGATCGCGAGTGAAGGTCTGTCCCCCATCGGTCGTCTTGTAGAGCCCGACGTAGGTGCCGACGTAGAGCGTGTTCGGGTCGTTCGGATCCGCCTTCAGCGAGGCGATCGGCACGTTGGGCAGCGTCGGGGGGCCGGTGCCCGCCGGGCCGGTTCCCAGGACGGGCGTCCAGCTCAGGCCGCGGTCGTCGGTCCGGAAGAGGTGACCCAGGCTGTCCGGGACCGGCTGCGCGGGCGGATTCGCCGCGGCCGAGAGCGTGGTGTCGAAGGCAGTCGTCGCCTCGCTGCCCACCCAGTACCGGTTGCCGGTCGGGTCGCTGGGATCGAAGGCCACGCCAGTGGCGCTCTTGAGGCCGATCGCGTTTTGCTGCAGCGAGGTGCCGAGGATCGCGCTGCCCCACCAGCTTGCGCCGTTGTCCGACGTCACGAAGATGGACCCGCCCGACGCTGCGATCGCGTAGACCCCGCTCTTCGTGTCGTGCGCCGCCAGGTACCGGAAGTCGACCAGGTTGCCGGCGTAGTCCGTGAACGAGCTGGTGGTGGCACCGTCCGCATGGGTAGTGCTGTCCGTATGGTGGATGAGGCCGAGGTCGATGCGCGCCCAGGGGCCGCCGAAGCGCGAGCGGTAGACGTGCCGGTCGGGGCGGAAGGTGAAGGTCAGGAACGTCTGCCCGCCGGGAGCAGTGGGATCCGAGACGAGCCGGATGAAGAACGGGATCGAGTCGCTGTCGGGCGGTGGCAGCCCGTTCATGAACACGGCCCAGGTGCCGGGAAGGCCACCCCGCGCGCTGCGCCGGATCGTGTGCAGGGGCTGGGAGGCGAGGATGGCCACCGGCACTCCGCCGCTGATCGCCGTGCTCACCGCGACCCCGATCCCGTCGCCCCCGAGCACCTGGTCGAAGGTGCCCGGCGCGGAAAGGCTGTTTCGCAGCCGCGTGCCGTTGTCCTGCAGGCCCGCGATGACGAAGTCCTGCTCGCCCTCCCAGCCCAGCGCGTCGGGCGCGCAGGCGATGTTGTAGACGAGGTGGGTCACCATGCCGAGGTTGAGGTTGTCCGAGATCCTTCCGCTCCCCGGGCTGGCGGGGGACACGTCGACGAGGAAGAGACCCCCGTCCCCGCCGACGTAGAGCTGGTGGTCCGCCTGCGAGAAGGCGATCGCGTGCAGGTCGGCGTGGACGTATTGCAGCCCCGATTGGGTGAACTGCGGCGCCCACTCGCCAAGGAGCGTCCAGGTCTGGCCGCCGTCCTGCGAGCCGGCGAAGGAGAACTGCCCTCCGACGATCACGGCGTTCGCGTCCTGCGGGTCGACGGCGATGGCCTGGTTGTAGTTCGCCTGGCCGGCGAGGATGTCCAGCGTGGGTTGCGAAAGGATCGGATTGGTCGGGACGTAGTCGCCGTTCAGCCCCAGGGCCGTCCAGGTGCGGCCGCCGTCCTCGGAGCGATAGAGGTCCTTGGTCGCGCGCGCGCCGCTGCCCAGCGCGTTGGCGGCGAGCAGGAAGACGCGCGAAGCGTCGCCGGAACGCGTGGTGCTCGGCGCCGCCGCCAGCGTGGCGCGGCCCAGGTCGAGAACGTCCTGTGCGGGCAGGCCGCCCAGCGCGTCGGCCCAGGTCTCGCCGCCGTCCGTCGATCGCCAGAGCTTCAGGAGGGTCTGCGGCACGGGCCCTGCGGGAGTGATGTCGAACCCCTGCCCCGAGACGAGCCAGGTGTCCGGCCCCACCCAAGCGATGGACCAGGCCGCGGCTCCGCCGGAGGCGACCGGCAGGGCCAATTGCACCGGCGCCGAGGCCCCGTCCCACTTGAACAGCCCCACGTCGGTGGCGACCAGCACGTGCGCGCTCCCGAGCGGGTCCACCGCGATGTCGCGCACCCGCTGGGCGAGGAACGGCGCGCCGCCGTACACCGCGGTGGGGAAGACGATCGGGTCCCAGGTCACGCCTCCGTCGCGCGTCCGCGTCAGCCCGGGCTGCGGCGCATCGAAGGGATCGCCCAGCCCGAGGTAGAGGATGTCGGGCATCTGCGGGTCCATCGCCAGCGCGCCCACCGAGGTGGACCCCACCAGGTCGGTGAGCGGCTCCCAGGATGCGCCGCCGTCGTAGGTCTTCCAGACGCCCCCGCCGGAAGTGGCGAGGAACAGCACGCCCGGCTCGGTCGGGTGCGGGACCACGTTGCGGACCCGCCCGGCGATCTGTCCCTCGGGACCGACGTCGGCGAACGGCGGAGACAGGATGTCGGACCGGGTCGGCCCGAGGTTGATCCAGACGCCGTCCGGCACCCGCCCCAGCGCGGTGCGCGAGGGCGCGCCCACCGCGGCGGGACGGCCTGCGCGGTCCCGCTCGCGCTGCGCGGCGCGCAGGTTGCGGATCAGGGCCGCGGGCGTGACCTGCTCTTCCTGGAACGCGCGCACGGCCTCCATGCGCGCCTCGGCGTCGTCGGGTAGGGCCTCCTGGGCACGGGCCGCCACCGCGGCGGCCGCGAGCAGCAGCACGAGCAGACTCCGCTGTGGGGGCACTGCCGACTCCCTCGCGCCGGGCTTGCGCGGCGAAGTCTACCTTGAGGACGGGAACGAAGCCTTCAGATCGGTGAGGGATGGCTCGGGCGGATTGGGCGGTGCCGCGGCGCGTCCGATCTCCTCCCACTCCGGGGCAGGGATGCGTAGAAATGCCGACACTACCTCTGGATCGAACTGGGTGCCGGCGCAGCGGGAGATCTCCTCGCGCACCTCCGCGGTAGGCCGCGCCGCCCGGAAGGATCGCCCGCCGGTCATGGACTCGTAGGCCTCGCAGAGGTGCAGGATGCGCGCCGGGAGCGGGAGCTGTTCCCCGGAGAGCCCCAGCGGATACCCCTTGCCGTCGAACCGCTCGTGGTGCGTCAGCACCAGCCGCCGCGCGTCCTCGAGGAACGGGATGTTGGCCAGCATGCTGTAGCCCAGCTCGGGATGCCGCTTCATCTCCGCCCACTCCTCGGGCGTCAAGCTCCCGTTCTTCAGCAGGATGGAGTCGGGGATGCCGATCTTGCCCACGTCGTGGATCAGCGCGCCCTGCTCGAGGACCGCCAGCCCGGCCTCGGGCAGGGCCAATTCGCGGCCCAGGCGCACGCAGAAGGCGGCCACCTTGCGCGAGTGCACCGCCTCGGCGCCGCGCCGGTCGAGCGCGGTCACCAGCGCCTCGATCAGGTCGTGCGTGCGCTCCACCACCCTCTGCTCGAGGTTCTTGTTGAGCGCCGACAGCTCCGCGTTCTTGCTGTGCAGGAGCGCGGTCATCTCCTGGTAGTTGCGCCGGAGGTGGTAGTCGTCGACGGCCCCGCGCACGATG
>DASWGQ010000175.1:0-5720 GCA_036393595.1 Myxococcales bacterium
CACGAGCAGCTCAAGCAGCTCGACCGGTTCAAGTCACAGTTCTTCGCCAACATCACGCACGAGTTCAAGACACCGTTGGCGATGATCCTCTCGCCATTGGAATTGCTCCTGCACGGCGAGGTGGGCGAGATCGGCCCCACCCAGCGCGCGACGTTCGAGATGATGTTCCGCAGCGGGATGAAGCTGCTCAAGATGATCGGCGACCTGCTCGACCTCTCCAAGCTGGAGGAATCGCGGCTGCGGCTCAAGATCTCCGAGCACGATCTGGCCGAGCACCTGCGCAGCCTGTGCGAGCAGGTGCAGCCGCTCGCGCAGCGCAAGCGCATCGAGACGAAGCTCGTCGCCTCCGGCACCTGCCTGGTGAACTGCGACCTGGAGCGGATGGAGCGCGTCTTCGTCAACCTGCTCTCCAACGCCCTGAAGTTCACTCACCAGGGCGGCCACGTGACCGTCTCGCTGCACGACCTGGGCGACATCGCCTGGATCGTGGTGAAGGACGACGGGCCGGGCTTCCCGGCCCAGATGGCCGAGCGTCTCTTCGAGCGCTTCTTCCAGGTCGACATGGGCGAGACGCGCCGCTATGGCGGCACCGGCATCGGGCTGGCGCTGGCGCGCGAGATCGTCGAGCTGCACGGCGGGCGCATCCGCGCCGAGAGCGACCACGGCGCCCGCTTCACCGTCGAGTTGATCAAGGACAAGGAGCACTTCCGCCCCGAGGTGCTCGACCGGCGCAGCCACCGCCGGGACGTGCTCAGCGGCGCGCGCGCCGGCGACCGCGGGCTGATGGACTTCGCCGCCCAGATGCAGGCGCGCGAGGAATTCCGCCTGCTGGACATCCACGAGGCGACGGAGCGCCGCGCGCTGGCCCGCGATCCCGAGGAGGACTCGCGGCGCCACACCTGCCTGGTGGTGGAGGACACGCCCGACGTCATCCGCCTGGTGGGCATGGCGCTGCAGCAGGACTTCAAGATGCTCTCCGCGCCCGACGGCGCGCAGGGCCTGGAGATGGCGCGCAAGGAGCTGCCTAGCCTCATCGTCACCGATCTCATGATGCCCGGCATGGACGGCCTGGAGCTGACGCGCAGGCTGCGCGACGATCCCACGACCCGGCACATCCCCATCGTGATGCTCACCGCGCGCGGCGAGCTGGAAGACCGCGTGGCCGGCATGGACACCGGCGTCAACACGTACCTGGCGAAGCCGTTCTCGCCGCGCGAGCTGCTCTCCTCGGCGCGCAGCCTGGTCAAGACCCAGGCCGCCCAGGCCGACATCCTCCTCACCCAGCGGATGGACTCGCTGGAGTCGATCGCGGGCGGCCTGGCGCACGAGATCAACAACCCGCTCAACTACGTGAAGAACGCGCTGGCCCGCGTGCGCATGGACACGCACGCCCTGCTGGAGATCTCGCGCAGGCCGCCGGACGAGGAGTCGGCCGGGCAGATGGAGCGGCTGGAGAAGCGGATGCGCGAGCTGTTCGAGGTGGCGGAGTCGGGCATCCGCCGCATCACCCGCACCGTCGAGCTGATGGGCAACTACAGCAAGGCCGGCTACGCGCGCCAGCTGCGGCCCCACGACGCGTTCGAGGCCGCGCGCGACGTGGTCGGGATCGTGCTCCCCGCCACCGGGCGCAAGGTGCAGGTCGAGCTGCGGTTCGAGGGCGAGGGCCGCGTGGAGTGCGTGCCCGAGGAGTTCAACCAGGTGCTCACCAACCTGGTGCAGAACGCCATCGAGGCGTCCCCGGACGACGGCACCGGGCGCGTCGAGGTGCACGGACGCGTCGAGGACGGGCGGCTGGTTCTCAGCGTGAAGGACAACGGGCACGGCATCAAGCCGGAGGACCGCGCTCGCCTGTTCACGCCCTTCTTCACCACCAAGGGTCCGGGCCGCGGGATGGGCATGGGGCTCACCATCGCCTGGCGCGTGGTGCAAAGCCTGGGCGGCACCCTGGACATCGACAGCGCCCCGGGGCAAGGCGCGTGCTTCACGCTGCGCGTCCCGCGCTCACAACCCGCGCGCGGGGTGGCTTGACACCGGCCCTCAGCTGCCACACCACCGCCACCTGCTGCATCTGGGTGCCGGTGAGCGAAACCAGCTGGCCGGCCAGCAGCAGGCGGAAGTCGCGCGATCGCAGCGCGACCAGCCTGCCGGTTGCCGCCGGTAGGGCGGCGCCGCGCATTTCAGATCGCGGCTCTTCCGGTCGGAGACCTGCGCGATCGTTCACGTCGCGGCTAGTCGCCGCCGATAGGGCGGCGCTACGCTTTCAGACTGCGGGCGGTGTGACATGCACTTCAGGCCCGCGAGCAGGTGCACTTCACCGATCCGCGCTCGACGCGGCCTTCGTGCGTGGGCAACTTCGCCTCCACCCATTCCGCCCAACCGACGTTCAGCTCCTTGCAGAAGAACCCGAGCTCTGCCAACTGCAGAGCGGCCTTGGCCCCGATGTGTCAGTACTGGTTCCAGCAATACACGACGAGCGTCTTGTCGCGCGGGAGCTGGCCCGCCAGCTGCTTCAGCTCGTCGAGCGGGACGCTGATCGCGCCCTCGATGTGGGCCTTGGCGAACGCGTCGCGGGCGCGCGTATCGAGCAGCACGATCTCGTGCGCTCGCGGCTCCTTCTTCACCCAGTTGATCACGCTCTGCTTCTCGGCCTCGGCGCGCAGCTTGGCCGCGAAGAACTCCCGGTTGGCACCAACGTCGTCCGGAGAGAACGCCATGAATGACCTCCTGGAGAGCAGGATGCCATGGACGACCGATCGGTGCTCACGTAGGGGGCGGCCCGGTATCCGCGGCGGCCCCGGCCGGAAGTACCTCGACAGCTCGATTCGGCGCGGTTAAAGCAACGCCCACATCGGAGGTCCGCACCATGTGCAAGCGCTGGCCGGGACGCCCGACCAGCTTCTCGGCGGCGCTGAAGAAGTCCGGGGCGACGGCGAGGGTGCTGGCGTTCAAACCGGGCGAGACCAAGGAGCTGTGATGGAGACGAGAACGCTGGGAAAGGAGGGCCTGCGCGTGTCCGCGCTGGGCCTCGGCTGCATGGGAATGAGCGAGTTCTACGCGGGGCGCGACGAGGCGGAGTCGATCGCGACCATCCACCGGGCCATCGAGCTGGGGGTCACCTTCCTCGACACGGCCGACATGTACGGCCCGTTCACCAACGAGCGGCTGGTCGGCAAGGCGATCCGCGGGAAGCGCGGTCGGGTGGTGCTGGCGACCAAGTTCGGGAACGTGCGCGGGGAGGACGGCAGCTTCCTGGGCGTCAGCGGGAAGCCGGACTACGTGCGCAAGGCGTGCGACGCGTCGCTGCAGCGGCTCGGGGTCGACCACATCGACCTCTACTACCAGCACCGCGTCGATACCGAGGTGCCCATCGAGGAGACGGTGGGGGCAATGGCGGATCTGGTGAAAGCGGGCAAGGTGCGCTACCTCGGCCTCTCCGAGGCGGCACCCGGCACCATCCGGCGGGCGAACGCGGTGCATCCGATCTCGGCCCTGCAGACGGAGTACTCGCTCTGGAGCCGGGACGTGGAGGACGAGATCCTTCCCACCATTCGCGAGCTGGGGATCGGCTTCGTCGCCTACAGCCCGCTCGGCCGCGGGTTCCTCACCGGGCGCTTCCAGCGTTTCGAGGACCTTCCGGCCGACGACTGGCGGCGCAACCATCCCCGGTTCCAGGGCGAGAACTTCGAGAGGAACCTGCGGCTGGTGGAGAGGGTCCGCGAGATCGCGACGGAGAAGCGCTGCACGCCCTCGCAGCTGGCGCTGGCGTGGCTGCTCGCGCGCGGACCCGACGTCGTCCCCATCCCGGGCACCAAGCAGCGCAAGTACCTGGAGGAGAACGTCGGCGCGCTGCGCGTGAAGCTCACGCCGGACGACCTGAGACGCATCGACGAGGTGGCGCCGAAGGGCGTCGCTGCGGGGGAGCGCTATCCCGCCGCCGCGATGCAGCGGGTGAACCTGTAAGGTCAGTGTTTGTGGCGGTGGTGCACGTCTGAGGCGTGCGGGTGGGAGTGTTCGACCTGCTCGTGGCGATGGACGTGGCTGTGCGGCTCGGTGGCGGGCCCCGGGTGCGGGTGGCGGTGGTGCTCGTCGTGGACGTGCAGGTGCTCGTGCTCGATTGGCTCGTGGACGTGGACGTGCGCGTGCTTCTCGCGGGCGAGCAGCGCGACGCCCGCGGCCATCAACGCCGCCGCGATGCCTTCGCGCACGGTGAAGCGCTCGCCCAGGAGCGGCACCGAGAGCAGGGCCCCGGTAAACGGGGCGGTGGCGAACAGCGCCGACTGGCGCGCCGCGCCGAGGACGCGCATCGCCTCCACGTGCCAGACGATCGACGCTCCGTAGCCGAGGGCGCCGACCGCGAGCGCCACGGCCGTCTCGCGCGCCCCGGGCAGCTTGCCTCCGAGCGCGAGCCCCAAAAGGAGCGTGCACGCGCCGCCGGCCAGCGCCTTGAAACGCACCAGCGCGACCGGATCGCGGAGCGACAGCCTCTGGGTGAGGTTGGTGTCCAGCGCCCAGGCCGCGCAGGCGCAGACGAGCGCGGCGGCGCCGGGCCCGTCCAGGTGGAGGGCGCCGGGCGCGGCCGCCAAGGTCACGGCGCCGCCGGCGAGGAGCGCCGCGGCAGTCCAGCCACGGCGCGACAGGTGCTCTCCGAACGCGGCGACCGCCAGCACGGCCGTGAGCGGCGCCTCCAGGTTGAGCAGCAGCGCCGCGGGCACGCCGGGGAGCCGCCGGAGCCCGACGACGAGGAGGGTCGGGCCGGCGATCGCCCCGGCGGCCACGATACCGAGGAGCCACGGGGCATCGGACCGGCGGAGCCTCGCTTCCGCTCCCGGCCGCAAGGACCGCAGCACGGCGAGCGCCGCGCCCGCTCCGAGGTACAAGAGCCCCGCCAGGACGAGCGGGTCGGCGTCCGCCGCGAGCAGCTTGGTGACGGGAATGCTGGCGCCGAACAGCGCCGCCGCCAGGAGCCCCAGGCCGATGCCTCGTGCCACGGGCGCACTGTACTCCCGCCATGCTCGACGCCTCGACCTCGACCCCGAGCTCGACCCCGAGCTCGACCCCGGTCCCGACCTCGACCTCGACCACGACCTGGATCATCACGCCGTGTAGACTCCCGCCATGGCGAACCCACTCCTCTCCGACCGCGACGTGGCGTTCCAGCTCTACGAGGTGCACGGCGCGCTCGAGCTGTGCAAGCTCCCCTACTTCGCCGAACACGGGCGCGAGACCTTCGACCTCTTCCTCGCCAGCGCCCGGAAGCTCGCCCGCGAGGTCCTCTTCCCCGCGTACCGCCCGATGGACCAGGAACCGCCGCGCCTGGTCGACGGGCGCGTCCGCGTGCACGCGGCGATGCGCGAGATCTGGCCCCGGCTGGTCGAGCTCGGCCTCACCTGCCCGACGCGTCCCAACCAGGTGGGCGGACAGCAGATGCCGGCGATCGTCGCCTCGATGGGCGCGGGCTACCTGATGGCGGCGAACGTCGCTGCGATGGGGTACGTCGGGCTCACCGCCGGCGCAGGCCACCTGATCGAGGAGTTCGGGAGCGAATGGCTCCGCCAGACCTTCCTGCCGCGCATGTACGGCGGCTCGTGGAGCGGAACCATGGCGCTCACCGAGCCGCACGCGGGATCCAGCCTGGCCGACGTGCGCACGCGCGCGCGGCCTACCGCGGGCGGGCACTACCTCCTGGACGGCAACAAGGTGTTCATCTCGGGCGGCGACCA
>DASWGQ010000176.1:0-15524 GCA_036393595.1 Myxococcales bacterium
TCGACCTCGACCTCGACCTCGACCTCGACCTCGACCTCGACCTCGACCCCGACCTCGACCCCGACCTCGACCCCGACCCCGACCTCGACCTCGACCTCCGACGCCGTGGTACCTCAGCTTCCATGCGCCGCACCCGGCGGAAGAGCGCGCCACCCCCGCCGAGCGCCGCGGCGGTCGAGGCGCTGGGGCCGTACGCCCGGACCCGGCTCACGGTCCGCGCGCTCGGGCTCGCCCTGCCTCTGGACGTCCCCGCGGACGTCTTCGCGACGCGCGCCATCGACGAGGGCACGCTGCTCCTCTTGCGCAACCTGCCGGAGCGGGCGCCCGGCTCGCTGCTCGACCTGGGCTGCGGATACGGCGCGCTCGGCCTGCCGGTGGCGGCGAAATTCCCCGATGCGCGCGCCCTGCTGGTGGATCGCGACCTGCTCGCGGTGCGCGCCGCCGTGCACAATGCGCGCTCGCTGCGCCTCTCGAACGTCGAGGCGCGGCCCGGGCTCGGCTACCGCGATCTTTCCCCCGGCGCGCGCTTCGATCTGGTGCTCTGCAACGTGCCGGCGCGCATCGGACCGCGCGGCGTCGCGTACCTGCTGGACGCGGGACGCTCCTTGCTGACGCGGGAGGGAGAGCTGCGCGCCGTGGTCATCCGCGATCTGCGGGAGCAGGTCGAGACGGCGCAGGTGCCGGGGCTGCGGCTCGCGGCGCAGGGCAGGAACCACCTGGTCTATTCCGTTCCACCGGGTTCCTCGCGATTCGCCCTCGACGACGAGTCGGTCTACGCGCGGGACGAGACGCGCTTCGAGGCGGCGCCCGGCCGCGTCCTTTCGCTCTCACGGCCGCACGACGCGAGCGAAGATCCGGGCCATGCGCCGGCGCTGGGCGCGCTCCTCGAGGCGGTGCCGCGCGGGTCGCCGGGCACGGTGCTCTGCTTCCGCTGCGGGTACGGCGCGCTGCCGCTCGCCGCGCGGGTCCGCTGGCCTCAGGCGCGGGTCCTCGCGCAGGACCGCGACCTGCTCGACACCGCCTTCGTCCGCCGCAATGCCTCGGCGCTGGGGCTCGCCGGAGAAGGGCTCCGTCTCGCCGAGGCCCTGTTCCCCTCGGAAACGCTGCCTGAGAGCGGCGCCGGCCTGGTCCTCGGGGAAGCGTCGGCCGCCGCCGGCGAGGCAGTGTTCGCGCGCGAGCTGCTCGAGGTGAAACGCCTGCTCGCCCCTGGCGGCGAGGCGCTGGTGCTCGCCTCGGAGAAGCAGGCGCGGGAGTGGCTCCCGTCGGCCGTGGCCTCGGGGGCGGCGGTGCTGCTGCGGCGTCAAGGGTCCTGCATCCTGCGTATCGCGCGGCCCAAGGGGGCTTGACAGCGACCCCGGTTCGGTGGTCGCACGAGGAGGCCGAGGCGCTCCTCCGAGGGAAAAGGGCTTTACTCGGTCGAGCGTCCTCTGTCAGAGTGCGCTCGATTTCGGCAGCAGGGGAGAGGCCCTTTCCAGGAGGAGAAGCCCAAGATGCCCGCCAAGAAGGCAGCAAGGAAGACCGGCAAGAAGTCCGCCCGCAAGCCCAATGCCGCATTCATGAAACCGCTCCAGCCGAGCGCGGCACTCGCCAAGGTCGTCGGCGACAGGCCGTTGCCCCGGACTGAGGTGGTCAAGAAGATCTGGGCGTACGTGAAGAGGAACGGCCTGCAGGACAAGAAGGAGAAGCGCAACATCAACGCGGACGACACCCTCCGCGAGGTCTTCGGCGGCAAGAGGACCGTCTCGATGTTCGAGATGACCAAGCTGGTGAACGACAACCTGAAGAGCTAGGCTCGACACGGATCGTCGGCGGAGGGCGCGCGTCCGGACAGGGCGCTGCGCCCTCCGGCGCTTCGGGTCCGCCCTCCACCACGCCCGCCAGCCGCACCAGCCGAGCAGCGCGCCGAGCGCGGCCGGACGTGGAAGTCGTACCGCCCCATGTAGGGAGCGGTGTCATCCTTTCTACCGGTTCTCCACTGCGCTGCTTGCGTCAAATCGGGCTTGACGGCGCGAATCCAAAATCGAGAATTGTTCTCCAACTGGGCAACCCCCCGAGGAGGGCACCGATGCCGAACCTGAAGGGCACCAAGACGCACGAGAACCTCAAGGCCGCGTTCGCGGGCGAGAGCCAGGCCAACCGCCGCTACCTGTACTTCGCCAAGCAGGCCGACGTGGAAGGCCGGCCGGACATCGCGGGCCTCTTCCGCGACACCGCCGAAGGCGAGACGGGTCACGCGCACGGCCACCTCGAGTACCTGGAGCAGGTGGGCGATCCCGCCACCGGCGAGCCGATCGGCGACTCCGAGAAGAACCTCGCCGCCGCCGTCGCCGGCGAGACCTACGAGTACACGCAGATGTACCCCGGGTTCGCGCGCCAGGCGCGCGACGACGGCTTCACCGAGATCGCCGAGTGGTTCGAGACCCTCGCCAAGGCGGAGAAGTCGCACGCCGGCCGCTTCGCGAAGGGACTGCAGCAGGTCAAGTCGGAGTAGCCGGCTTGAGGCTTCCCCTCGCAGACCAGCCGGCGGACCGGGCCCAGGACCCGCACGGGATGGCGTACGACAACCCGCGGTTCTGGGACCCGGTGCACCTCGATTCCGAGGTGCACCGCGTCTTCGAGATCTGCAACGGGTGCCGGCTGTGCTTCAATCTCTGCCCCTCCTTCGACGTCCTCTTCAAGCGGATCGACGCGCTCGATCCGCACCGCGCGGAGGCTGAAGGCAAGCACCTCGAGGGCGGTCTCGTGGAGGAGCACGAGGCGAAGAAGCTCCTCGACAAGGTCGAGGTGCACACCGAGAGCCCTGTGTCGCTGCTCGAGGGGAAGGACAAGGAGCGGGTGGTCGAGCTCTGCTACGAGTGCAAGCTCTGCTATCCCAAGTGCCCGTACGTCCCGCCGCACGAATTCGCGGTCGATTTCCCGCGCCTCATGCTGCGCGCCAAGATGGCCCGGGCCAAGGAGGACGGCGTCGCCTTCCGGGAGCGTTTCCTGGGGGCGACCGACGCGGTCGGGACCGTGATGACGAAGATCGCTCCGCTCGCCAACGCCGCCGCGCACAACCGCTTCAACCGGATCTTGATGGAGCACGCGGTCGGCATCCACCGGGACCGGCAGCTTCCCGCCTACGCCGACGAGAGCTTCCTGACCTGGTGGTCGAGGCGCGCTCCCGTGGCCCCGCCCGCCGAGCCGAACGCCAGGGTGGCGGTGTTCGCCACCTGCTACGGGAATTACAACGACCCGGAGATCCCCAAGGCAGCGGTGGAAGTCCTGGAGCACGCGGGGTGCTCGGTCAGCTGCCCCGAGCAAGTCTGCTGCGGCATGCCGAAGCTGGACGGCGGCGACCTCGAGGGCGCGCGCCGGCTGGCGCGGCGGAACGTGGAGACGCTCCTCCCCGCCGTGCGCGAGGGCCGCAAGATCGTCAGCCCCGGCCCGAGCTGCACCCTGGTCCTGCGCACCGAGTACCCGGAGCTGGTTGGCACCGAGGAGGCGCGCGAGGTGTCCCAAGCGGTGATGGACCTGTCCGACTTCCTCTTGCAGCAGGCGCGGCACAAGAAGCTGCCGAAGGGATTCGAGAAGCCCATCGGCAAGGTCGCCTACCACGTCGCGTGCCACAACCGCGTGCAGAACCTGGGCTACCGCGGGCGGGACCTGCTCAAGTGGGCCGGCGCCGACGTGCAGCTCGTCGACCGCTGCTGCGGGATGGACGGCACCTGGGGCATGAAGACCGAGTTCTTCGGGGAATCGCTCAAAGTGGCGGATGCGGCGGCGAGCCGGGTCGAAGGCGCCGAGCCCGACGTGGTCTCGTCGGACTGCCCGCTGGCCGGGCTGCAGCTCAAGCAGAAGACGGGGCGCCCCGTGTATCACCCGGTCCGGATCCTGCGGGCCGCGTACCTGGGCGAGCCGTTGCGTTCGCCCAAGGCCGGATGCGGGAAAGACGTTCCGCCGGCGGAGGAGACCTGATGCGCAAGCTCGAATTGAAGGATCTATGGCCCTTGCCCGTCTACGAAGGTGTGCGCCACCAGTTCCGCCGCGAGGTGATCGCGGCGAAGCAGGCGCGCCGCGTCACGGTGGGGCCCTTCATGACCTTCGTGTTCGAGAACCGGCTCACAGTGAAGTTCCAGGTCCAGGAGATCCTCCGCGCCGAGCGGATGACCGACCAGGCGCAGGTCCGGGAGGAACTGGAGGGTTTCAACAGCATGCTCCCCGGCGCGGGCGAGCTGTCGGCCACGCTCCTCGTCGAGCTCTCCGGAGAGGACCGCGAGGTGAAAGCGCAGCTGTCGCGCCTCACCGGCCTGGGAGACCACCTGTGGCTCGAGGCGGGCGGGAAGCGATTCCGCGCCGCGATGGAAGGCGGCCGCGACGACGGCCAGCGGATTTCCGCGGTGCAATACGTCCGGTTCCCCGTCGTCGACGCGGGGGCGTTCCACAAGGGCCCGGCGGCCGTGGTCGTCGACCACCCGGCCTACACGCACCGGCAGGAGTTGTCGGACGCGGTCCGCCGGTCGCTCGCCCAGGACCTTCTCCCGGAGGCCGGCTGATGCAGCGGCGAAAGAGCGCCCCCGACCTTTCCTCGCAGGTCGCCGCCTTCGCGGAGCACTGCCGGAAGAGCGGCCTGTCGGTCACCCGCCAGCGGCTGGCCATCTTCGAGGCGCTGGCCGGCTCCCGCGCGCACCCCAGCGCCGAGGACCTCCACCGCTCGGTGCGCAGGCGGCTGCCGCACCTTTCCCTCGCCACCGTCTACAAGAACCTCGAGGCGCTCCGCGAGATCGGCGCGGTCAGCGACGTCAACGCGCTGCACGAGCACGGCCGCTTCGAGGCCGCCCTGCCCGGCACCGGGGCGGGCACCCCGCACCACCACCTGGTGTGCATCCGCTGCAGCAAGGTGGTCGACCTGCACGACGCCGGGCTCGACGACCTCCAGGTGACCGACGCGCGAGGGTTCGAAGTGCGCGCCCTGAAAGTGCAGGTCGAAGGCATCTGCCCCGAGTGCGGCGCGCGCAGGAAGCGTCAGGGCTCCTCCGTGAACAGGACGGTCAGCGCGTCGAGGTGATGGATCTACCTCGGAAGCACGGCCGCGGGCCGAGGGCGAGCGCGGTTCCGGTGTACTATCTCCTCCGGCGTGGGCGCGATCTGTCAGGACGTCGTGGGCCGCTGCAGCTTCATCGACGTGCTCGAGGAGGCGGTGCTGGTCCACCGGCACGTCGCGGTCGCGCTGCGCGACGGGAGCCGCTTCATCGACCTGGTGGTCGACGTGGTCACCGAGAACGGCGAGGACTACGCCTGCTTCCGCAGCCGGGAACGCGTCCCGGTCACGGAGATCGCCGCTGCCACCCGCGCCGACCCGCACCGACATCCCTGATCTCGGGCGGCTTTTGCGGGATCGACGCCCGCCGGCACGATACACTGGCTACCGATGACCGAACCAGCTGTCGACCTGCGCGACGAGGCCCGCTGGCCCCGGGTGGGGATCCCTGGTTTCTCGTATCCCGACCTGCACGACGCGCTCCGGCTCGCCGAACTGACGGCCGCCTTCGACCGCGATCTGCACGCCGCCGACCCGGAGCTGTTCGCCCGGTTCGAGCAGCACCGGCGCGCTCCGCTGTCGGGTCCCGCCGAAGGCGACCTCCTGGTCGAGCTGTCGGGGCACCTGTCGCGGTTCGTCGGCAGGCTTTTCGGCGTCGAGGGCGAGCAGGCGAGCCAGCGGATCGCCGCCGGCCGCGATGCGCCCCTCTTCCGGGTCAAGCGGGAGTTCGTGCAGCGCCGCGTCTTCAAGAAGGGCGCGCCCGATCGCCCGGGGGCGGAAGAGTTCCCCTTTCTCGACGACGAGGTGCAGCCCCTGCTGGGAGCGGCGGCACGGCGCGACCCGCGCGCCTCGCTCGCCGCGGGCGACCCCGAGCTCGTCCTCGCGCTGGTGATCGAGACCCTGATCGACGCGCCGCGCTCGCCGGAGCCGTTCCGCGCGCTCTGCCAGGCGATGGGCCGCGGGCTCGCCGACCGCGGTGAGCTGCCCGAGCGCGCGCGGGAGCTGCTCGCCGGCCGCCCCGAGCTCGCCGGGCATCTCCTCGACCTGTTCGACCGCTGGTGCTACGCGGCCAGCCTGCACCCCTGGGGGCGCCACCGCACGCACGGGTGGTCACTCTTGCGGCTGCCGCGCGCCCTGGACTTCCAGCAGCTCGTGCCGCTCCGGCGGCGCAAGCCGTACGAGACCGAGGGGCTCCCCGAGCACCAGCGCCGGCGCGACGGGTTCCAGCTGACCGACCCGCGCGCTACTGCGCGCGAGGCGCGCAGCGAGATCGACTACTGCATCTATTGCCACGGGCGCGAGAAGGACAGCTGCTCGAAGGGCTTCCGCGAGAAGGAGAGCGAGCGCTACAAGAAGAACCCCTTGGGGATCCCCCTCACCGGCTGCCCGCTGGAAGAGCGGATCAGCGAGATGCACCTCAAGGCGCGCGAAGGCGACACGGTCGCCGCGCTGGCCCTGGTGTGCATCGACAACCCGATGGCCCCCGGCACCGGCCACCGCATCTGCAACGACTGCATGAAGGCGTGCGTCTACCAGAAGCAGGACCCGGTCAACATCCCGCAGATCGAGACCCGCGTCTTGACCGATGCGCTGCGGCTCCCCTGGGGCTACGAGATCTGGAGCCTGCTCACCCGGTGGAACCCGCTCCGCGTGGAGCGGCCGCACCCGCGGCCGTACTGCGGCGTGGACGTCCTGGTGGTGGGCATGGGTCCCGCCGGATACACGCTCGCGCACCACCTCCTCAACGAGGGATTCGGCGTGGTCGGCGTGGACGGGCTCAAGATCGAGCCGCTCGACCCCGAGCTTTCGAGCTGCAGGCGCGCGGTCGAGGATTACGACGAGCAGTTCGGCACGCCGCTGGACGAGCGCGTCCTCTCGGGCTTCGGCGGCGTCTCCGAGTACGGCATCACCGTGCGCTGGGACAAGTCGTTCCTCGACGTGCTGCACCTGAACCTCGCGCGCCGCAAGCACTTCAAGCTGTACGGCGGCATCCGCTTCGGCGGGACCCTCACCGTCGACGACGCCTGGGCGCTGGGCTTCCGCCACGTGGCGCTGGCCGCGGGAGCCGGTCGGCCCACCCTCATCGGGTTGAAGAACAACCTGCTCCGCGGCGTCCGCAAGGCCTCCGACTTCCTCATGGCGCTGCAGCTCACCGGCGCCTTCAAGGACGACGCGCTGGCGAACCTCCAGGTCAGGCTGCCCGCGGTCGTGATCGGAGGCGGCCTCACCGCCATCGACACCGCCACCGAGCTCAAGGCCTACTACCCCGCCCAGGTGGAGAAGCTGCTCGACCGGCACGAGGTGCTGTGCGAGTCGGCCGGCGAGGAAATGGTGTTCTCCGTCCTCGACCCGGAGGAACGGCACGTCTACGCCGAGCTGCTCGAGCACGGCCGCGCGGTGCGCGCCGAGCGCGATCGCGCCGCGGGGGCCGGCGAGGAGCCGGACTTCACCCGGCTGGTCGCGCAGTGGGGCGGCGTGACCATCGCGTACCGCAAGGGGCTCACCGACTCGCCCGCGTACCGCTTGAACCACGAGGAAGTGGCCAAGTGCCTCGAGGAGGGCATCGTCGTCGCCGAGGGCCTCTCGCCCGTCGAGGCGGTTCCCGATCCGCACGGCGCGGTGAAGGCGGTCCGCTTCGCCCTGCAGAAGCAGGTGGACGGCAAGTGGACCGACGCGGGGGAGACGGTCGAATTGCCCGCGCGCACCGTCTGCGTGGCCGCGGGCACCAGCCCCAACGTGACGCTGGAGAAGGAGTCGCCCGGAGGATTCGAGCTGGACCCCCGGCACGGCAGCTTCCGGCCGTACCGGCTCGAAGGCGGGCAGCTCGTCCCCGCGGCCGTCACCGACGACCTCTCCGGCGAGCCGGGCTTCTTCACCAGCTACCGCAAGGACGGGCGGCTGGTCAGCTTCTTCGGCGACAACCACCCGACCTACGCGGGGTCGGTGGTGAAGGCGATGGCCTCGGCCAAGGACGGACACCCGCACATCACCCGTCTCTTCGCGGAGGAGCTGTCCCGCACCGATGCGTCCGTGCGCGCCGGCGCGTATGACCCCAAGGGCGCGCAATCGAAGTGGCACGCGTTGACCTCGCGGCTGGACGACGAGCTGGGCGCGACGGTGCACGAGGTCCGTCGCCTGACGCCGACCATCGTCGAGGTGGTGGTGCGAGCCAAGGCCGCCGCGCGCCGCTTCCAACCTGGCCAGTTCTACCGGCTGCAGAACTACGAATCGCTCTGCGCGCGCGTGGACGGCACCAAGCTCCTCATGGAGGGCCTCGCGCTCACGGGCGCCTGGGTGGATCGGGAGAAGGGCCTGCTCTCGCTCATCGTCCTGGAGATGGGCTCGTCGAGCCGGCTGTGCGCGCTGCTCGAGCCGGGCGAGCCGGTGGTGGTGATGGGCCCCACCGGCGCGCCCTCGACCATCCCGCGCGGCGAGGACGTGGTGCTCTGCGGCGGAGGCCTGGGCAACGCGGTGCTCTTCAGCATCTCCAAGGCGCTGCGGGCGAACCGCTGCCGGGTGGTGTACTTCGCCGGCTACAAGCACGCGCAGGACGTGTTCAAGCGCGACGAGATCGAGGAGGCCACCGACGTGGTGGTCTGGTCCACCGACGCGGGCGGCGCTCCCGAGCCGCGCAGGCCGCAGGACCGGGCCTTCTCCGGCAACATCGTGCAGGCGATGGTGGCCTACGCGGCCGGGAAGCTCGGCCCGCCGCCGATCCCGTTCACGAACGTCCGGCGCGTCATCGCCATCGGATCGGATCGGATGATGGCGGCGGTGGCGCGCGCGCGGCACGAGGTCCTCGAGAATTTCCTCCCCGCCGATCACGTCGGCATCGCGTCCATCAACTCGCCGATGCAATGCATGATGAAGGAGATCTGCGCGCAGTGCCTGCAGAAGCACCGCGACCCGCTGACCGGCAAGGAATCGATCGTCTTCACCTGCTTCGATCAGGACCAGCCGATGGACCGCATCGACTGGGACAACCTGCGCGCGCGCCTGCGCAGCAATTCATTACAAGAAAAGCTCTCGGCGCTGTGGCTGGACCGCTTGCTCGCGACGAGCAGGTTGCGGCGCGTTTAACGCGAGCCTTCGAGACGCTGACCGTGATCTTTTGGGGGGTCGAGGGGGGAGCGAGCTCCCCCCTTGTGGAGGCGCCGGAGGCGCCGGATCGAAGAGGGTGATGAGCGCAGGAAAGCGATCGTTCAGGCGAGCGCGACGGCCTGCTGCGGGCGCTTGGCCTTGACGTCCACGCCGTGGCCGTCGGCAAACACGATGATCGCGCGCGTCCACGGACCGGCCTGGCGGGTGGTGGGGTGCGCGTCGGCCGCGCGGTTCACCAGGGTGAAGATGGCGTCGCAGGCTCCGCAGACGCGGTAGTCCTCGGCGGGGATGAGCGGGTACGGCTTGGAGAGCGCCGGCGCGAACAGCAGGATCACCGAGACCGGCGCCGTGAACGTGCCCGATTTGCGGCACTGTCCGCAGGTCAGGGTTTCTTCGGTCTGTTCCATCGCTCCTCTGCCCCCGATCCCATCCTCGAACCTGACAGTAACCATCGTTTCCCACAGCCGCTGGACCTCGCAAGAAAACGCCCCCTCGTTCAGTAAGTTACAGTGCGACCCGGGGCTTGCCAGCCTACGGGCGAGGTTGCGGAAACCGCCGTTTTGTGCGACGCGCAGCCCCGGACGGGGTTGACTTTGCCACCCCTGCGCTGTTCGACCCATCGATGGCTACCCGGCTGGAACGCCCCGAGCTCCTCGCCCCCGCCGGCGAGGAGGAGAGCCTGCGCGCCGCCGTCGCGGCCGGCGCCGACGCGGTCTACTTCGGGCTGCGCGGCGGCTTCAACGCGCGCGCCAGGGCCGACAACTTCGCGGTGGACGAGCTGCCCCGCGTGTTCGACTTCCTCCACCGCAAGGGCGTGAAGGGATTCGTCACCTTCAACACGCTGGTCTTCGACCGCGAGCTGCCCGTGGCCGAGCAGGCCCTCGCCGCGATCGCGCGCGCCGGAGCCGACGCCATCCTGGTGCAGGACCTGGGTGCTGCCCGGCTCGCCCGCGCCGTCTGCCCGGAGCTGCCGCTGCACGCCTCGACGCAGATGACGGTGTCGAGCCGCGAGGGAGCGGCGATCGCGCGCGAGCTGGGCGTCACTCGCATCGTGCTGCCGCGCGAGCTGTCGATCGACGAGATCCGCACGCTCGCGGCCGGCACCGAGCTGGAGCTGGAGTGCTTCGTGCACGGCGCGCTGTGCGTGAGCTGGTCGGGGCAGTGCCTGACCAGCGAGGCGCTGCAGCACCGCAGCGCCAACCGCGGCCAGTGCGCCCAGAGCTGCCGGCTCCCGTACGACCTGGTGGTGGACGGCGGCGTGGCGACTCCGCGCGGACACGAGCAGCTCAAGTACCTGCTCAGCCCGCGGGACCTGGCCGCCTACGATCTGCTCCCGCAGCTGATCGAGGCGGGCGTGTCCTGCTTCAAGATCGAGGGCCGGATGAAGGGCCCCGAGTACGTCGCCAACGTGGTGGAGAAGTACCGGCGGGCGCTCGACGCGGCGGTGGAAGGCCGCGCGGACCCGCTCTCGCCGCGCGACGAGGAGGAGCTGCGCTACAGCTTCTCGCGCAGCTTCAGCCACGGGTTCTTGACCGGCCCGGATCACCAGGAGCTGGTCCACGGGCTGTACCCGGGCCACCGCGGCGTATTGGTGGGGCGCGTCGAGGAGGTGCATGCGCGCGCGCGCCAGGTGCTGGTGCGCCCCGAGCCGGGCGCGCCGGAGCTGAAGGCCGGCGACCGCATCCTCTTCGACCAGGGCAAGCCCGAGGACGACGAGCCCCGCGGCGGCCTCCACGCCTGCGACGTGCTCGACTCCGGGCTCTGGAAGCTGGTGTTCGGCGGCCCCGGCGAGAGCACGCTCGACCTGCGCCTGGTGCGCGTGGGCGAGGTGGTGTGGAAGGCGAAGGACGCCGAGCTGACCCGCCGGATGAAGCGGGTCGCGGCGGAGGAGAGGAAGGTGGGCGTCTCGGTCGCGGTGCGCGGCGGCGTCGGGCAGCCGCTCGTGGTCACCGCCCGCGACGACCTCGGCCGCGAGGCGAGTGCCGCGAGCGCCATGCCGCTCGCGGCGGCCGAGCATCGGCCGCTCCACGAGGGCCTGTTGCGCGAGAAGCTGTGCGCCTTCGGGGAGACCGAGTTCGGGCTGCGCAAGCTGACGCTGGACCTGGAAGGCGCGCTGGCGCTCCCCCCGTCCGAGCTGAAGCGGCTCCGGCGGGCGGTGACGGACGCGCTCTCCCGCCAGAAGCCGCCGGCGTCGCCTCGCCACGTCACCACCGGACACGCAGCGGAGGAGATCGCGCCGCCGCTCGCGCGCGGGGGGGCTCCGGGTGACCCGCGGCTCGTCCCGCTCCTGCGCACGCTCGAGCAGGTGGACGCGGCGCTGGAGCTCGCGGCGCCGCTCGGCGTGCGCGAGGTGGAGCTCGACTTCATGGAGCTGGTCGGGCTCGGCGTCGCCGTCGAGCGCGTGCGCGCGGCGGGCTTGCGCGTGGTGATCGCGACGCCCCGGGTGCAGAAGCCCGGCGAGGAAGGCTACGACCGCCGCTTCGAGCGGCTGCGCCCGGACGGCATCCTGGCCCGCCACCTCGGCGCCGTGGAGCACTTCCGGCGCGGGCGGCCCGACGGGTTCACCGTGCACGGCGACTTCTCCCTCAACGCGACCAACGCGGTCACCGCGCGCACGCTGCTCGATCTGGGGCTCACCACGCTGACTCCGGCGTACGACCTGGACCTCTCGCAGCTCCAGGACCTGTGCGCCGGGGTGCCCGCCGGGCGGCTCGAGGTGACCATCCACCAGCACCTGCCGCTGTTCCACAACGAGCACTGCGTCTACTCGCACCTGCTCTCCAACGGCCACGACTTCCGCGACTGCGGGCGCCCCTGCGAGAAGCACCTGATCCAGCTCCGCGACGGCCTCGGCCTCGAGCATCCGGTCATCGTCGACGTCGGTTGCCGGAACACGGTCTTCAACGCGCGCGCGCAGAGCGCCGCCTCGTGCTTTCCCACCTTGCTGGACCTGGGCGTTCGCCGCTTCCGCGTGGAGCTGGTGCGCGAAACCGCCGCCGAGACGAAGCAGGTCCTCTCCGCCTACGCAGGCCTGCTCCGCGGCGCGCGCACCCCGAAGTCGGTCATCCAGGAAGTCGGCGTCCTGGAGAAGTACGGCGTCTCCGCCGGCACCCTCGCCGTGGTGACACAACCCCACGCCTGACGATGGGACAAAGCAACCGCACCACGGAGCCCACGGAGTTCACGGAGGTGTTTTTCGAAAAACAACTCTGTGTGCTCCGTGATCTCCGTGGTGCCTTGTTTTGGGGTCAGTTCCCTGTCCGGTTGACGCCGAGCTCCTTCTGGCGCTCCATCGCTCGCTCGGCGTGCTCGACCAGGTGGCGGGGCTGCTCGTTCTCGCGCTTGTGGGAAGGCACGTCCACGGCGATGCCGAAGGTGGCGGTGACGGCGATCTCCTTCCCGTCGAAGCGCGTGCGCATCTCCTCGACGCTCTGGCGCAGGCGTTCGGCCAGCGTCTGCGCGCCCTGCAACTCCGTCTCGCGCAGGAGGATGGCGAACTCGTCGCCGCCGACGCGGGCGACCACGTCCGCTCCGCGCACGATCCCTTGCAGCACCTGCGCCACGCCCCGCAGCACCTCGTCGCCGGCGGGCCGGCCGTGGGCCTCGTTGACCCGGTTCAGGTGGTCGACGTCGAGGAGCACCAGCGAGAGCGACCGGCCGTACCGGCGGGAGGCGGCGAACTCCGAGGTCAGCCGCTCGCCGAAGTGGCGCCGGTTGTACACGCCGGTGAGCGGGTCGCGCAGGGCGATCTCCGCCAGGCGGCGCTGGTAGTTCACCTCCACCTCGTCGGCGTAGGCGACCTTGAAGGTGGTGGCCGCCCCGATCTGGACCCGGTCGCCGTCGCCCAGCACCTTCTCCTGCGTGCGCTCGCCGCCGACGTAGGTCCCGTTCTGGCTCCCCAGGTCGCGCACCACCGCCTCCGGACCGCGCGCCTCCAGGCTGCAGTGGAGCCGCGAGATGCCTTCGTCATCCAGGCGGATGTCCGCTTCCTCGCCGCGTCCGATGCGGACCACGCGACCCGGGGGCAGCTTGTACAGCTCGCCGAAGCGCGTCCCGGTGAGGACCAGCATGAACGAGCTCTTGGGCAGGTCGCCCGGCGCCGCGGAAGGCACCGTAACGAACGTGCGCGCTCTCGGATCGCCTGTCTTGGCCATCGACGGCCCCCGCTTGGTTCCTCAGGAGCGCATGAAACGCGGGGCAGCGTCAATTCCTTGCCGCCCCGCCCGGCCGGGGCGACGTTTCCGTGGCCGTCGGCGCACTGCGTCGGTCGTGGTCCGGTGGCAGGGACGGCGGCCGAGAAAGCGCTTGACGTACCGGGCGGTGCGCTTAGAGTGCGCCGCGCCGCCGGCCGGCGGACCCTGACTTTCGGTGTGCGCGAGGCAGCGCGAAGGGGATGTTCCAGATGAGCGAGTTCAAGGAAACCAAGGTCGCCCCCGCGGAAGGGAAGCTGGCCGTGCTGCTCCCCGGGATGGGTGCGGTGGCCACCACCTTCATCGCGGGCGTGGAAGCAGCGCGCCGCGGCCTGGGAAAGCCGATCGGATCGCTGACGCAGATGGCGCACATCCGCCTGGGAAAGCGGAGCGAGAAGCGCTGGCAGAAGATCAAGGACTTCGTCCCGCTCGCCAGGCTGGACGACCTCGTCTTCGGCGGGTGGGACCCGATCCCGGACGACGCCTATACCGCCGCCGCCAAGGCGCGGGTCCTGGGGCCCGAGCTGCTCGACCCGCTCAAGGAGTTCCTCTCCGGAATCAAGCCCATGCCGGCGGTCTTCGACCACGCCTGGGTGAAGCGCCTGGAGGGACGCAACGTGAAGACCGGCACCAAGCGCGAGCTGGTGAGCCAGCTGGTGCAGGACATCCGGGCCTTCATGGACAAGAACAAGTGCTCGCGCGCGGTGATGGTCTGGTGCGCCTCGACGGAGGCTTACCAGGAGCCGGGCCCTGCGCACCAGTCGCTGGCGGCGTTCGAGAAGGCGCTCGACGCGAACGACCCGGCCATCGCCCCCTCGCAGATCTACGCGTACGCGGCGATCAGCTCGGGCGTGCCCTACCTGAACGGCGCGCCGAACCTGTCCGCGGACTTCCCCGCCATGATCGAGCTGGCGGAGAAGAAGGGCGTCGCCATCGGCGGCAAGGACTTCAAGACGGGCCAGACCCTGATGAAGACGATCATCGCGCCGGGGCTCAAGGCGCGCATGCTGGGGATGGAGGGCTGGTTCTCCACCAACATCCTGGGCAATCGAGACGGCGAGGTGCTGGACGACCCGGCCAACTTCAAGACCAAGGAGGTGTCGAAGCTGTCGGTGCTGGAGCAGATCCTCGAGCCCGAGCGCTACCCCGAGCTCTACAAGGACCTGCAGCACAAGGTGTCCATCCACTATTACAAGCCGCGCGGCGACAACAAGGAAGGCTGGGACAACATCGACATCGTCGGGTGGATGGGCTACCCGATGCAGATCAAGGTCAACTTCCTCTGCCGCGACTCGATCCTGGCGGCGCCCATCGTGCTCGACCTGGCGTTGTTCGGCGACCTGGCCGCGCGCGCGGGGATGAAGGGCATCCAGGAGTGGCTCAGCTTCTACTTCAAGAGCCCCCAGCACGCGGCCAGCGTGTACCCGGAGCACGATCTCTTCGTCCAGAAAGTACGGCTGGAGAACAACCTGCGGTATCTGATGGGCGAGGAGCTGATCAACTACCTCGGCTCGGACTACACCAACGAGTAGCGCGAGGGGGCGGTTTGCGAGCGGCGGTCACGGCGTTCCTCCTCTGCGCGCCGGCGCTGGCCTTCGCCCAGGCGCAGCAGCAGCAGGCCGGCGGCCCGCTCACCTTGCCCCAACTGCAAGAGCTGGCGCGGCAGAACGACCCGCGCACCGCGATGGCGCGCGCCCAGGTGGAGAACGCGCAGGGCAAGCGCGACGAGGTCCGCTGGTCGCTGTTCCCGAAATTCGAGACGCAGGTCGCGCTAGCGGGCCCCACGCCCGAGGCGCGTTTCACCAAGCCGCCGCCCAGATCGCTGACCGACGTCACGGAGGGATCGCAGTGCTGGTTCTGCGGAGACCTCGGCATCGGGGTCGGGGCCAACGTCAATATGGTCCTGCCCATCTACACCTTCGGGAAGTACACCGCCGGTAAGGCGGCCACCGACCATCTAGTGGGCGCCATGTCCGCGCTCCTGCAGCGCGCATACGACCAGGCCACCTTCGACGTGACGCGCGCCTACTGGGGGTACCAGACCGCCCGCGGAGCGCGCGAGACGGTGGTGCAGGTGCGCTCGCGCATCGCCGAGGCGCGGCAGCGCGGGCAGAAGTTGCTCGCCGAGCAGAGCGACCAGATCTCCAAGTCCGACCTGATGAAGATCGACTACCTGGCGGAGGAGATCGAGGCGCGCACCGCCGAGGCGAACA
>DASWGQ010000177.1:0-3280 GCA_036393595.1 Myxococcales bacterium
GCGGCGCGCTACTGCGAGCGGTACGTGGCGCAGGGCGTGGAGAGCGTGCCGCTCTCGACGAGCTACCTGCCGCTCGAGCGGCTCGGCGGGTCCGCCGCGGGGCGACCCGGCGCTCCCGCAGCGCGAGGCCATCGGGGAGGCCGACCTGGAGCTGTTCTCGCGCCACATCCCGCTGGAGCTGGCGCTCGATCTGGGCACAGCCAGCGCGAGCAGACTTGCACCATTCCCTGCGCCGCCCGGGAAGCGGGCGCGCGCATCGACGACTTCGCCATCCGCTGGCGCGCCCGGCGGGGCGACTGAGAGGACCGCGTGCTCGCCGCCCTGTGCCTTCTCGCCGCTCTCCCGTCACCGGAGCCTGGGGTGCCCGGGAATACGGCGCAGCCCGCCGGTGCGTCCGGGGAGATCGAGATGGCCGCGGAGCCGTCTCTGTTGCGCCTCGGGAGCGACCTAGGCGCGACGCTGCGCATCGTCGCCGGCGCGGGCGCGACCGACATGCGCGTGACGGCCAGCGTAGGGAGCGTCGCCCACGTCCGCGCCGAGGGAGACGGCGTTTTCGCGGCCGACTACGTGCCGCCGGAGGACTCGATCCCGCAGGTGGCCATCATCAGTGCGGTGGCGCGCGCGCCGGGCGGGACGCGGTGGGGTTGGCTGGCCATCCCGCTCTGGGGAGAGGGTGACGCGGTGGTGAAGACGCGACCCTTCGCGAGCATCTCGGTGCAGATCGGCGCGCAGACCTTCGGTCCCGAGAAGGCGAACGCCTCGGGGATCGCGCTGGTCCGGGTGGTGGTCCCGCCGGGCGTGCGGGAGGCGTGGCACGGGCGGCGCGCCGTCGACTTGCACGTCCCACCCACACCCACCCTGCACGTCGCGCTGGATCGCGTCTCGGCGCCGGCCGACCGCGGCGAGCAGGTCCCGGTGCGCGTCTACCTGTTCACGACGCAGGGCGTGCCGCGCTCGGACGCACAGATCGAGCTGCGCGCGAGCCGCGGGACCGTCTCGGCCCTCAGCTCGCCGCGCGCGGGGGTCTACGAGGCGCGCTGGAGCCTGCCGCCGGGCCCGGCCGGGCGCGAGCGGCTCACCGCGGTGCTGCGGGAAGCGCCCGATCTGCGCTCCACCGCGGCGCTGGAGCGGGAGCCGGGCCCGCCGGCAGCGATCGAGCTGTCGGCCGACCGGGAAAGCATCGTTGCCGGAGCGGGCGTCGACGTCGTCCTGCGCGCGGTCGCGCGGGACGCCGCCGGCAACGTTTCCCTCGACCCTCTGGAAATCTCGACGCCGGAGGGTTTCGGCGCACCCGTCGAGGCGCGGCCCGGCGAATGGCGCTTGCGTCCGCCGGACTCCTTCGGGGGGCGCCAATCGCTCGAGGTGGTCGCCCATCCGCGGGGGAGCTCGGAGCCGCACGCCTCGACGTCGTTGCGTCTCTTGCCGGGTCAACCTGCCTCCGCCTCCATCGAGCCAGGCTCGCCCGCGGTTCGCATCGGTCCAAGCGGGCGGCTGCAGCTCCGGGTGCTGCAGACTGACCGCTTCGGGAACCTGGTGCCGGGCCCCGCCCCGGCGGCCACTGCCCAGGAAGGCAGCATCGGCGCCGTCGAGCGGCAACCCGACGGCGCATATCTCGCCACGTACCGGCCGCCCCACCACTGGGATCGGGAGGATACGGTCGTCGACGTGCGCTGGCCCGAGGCCTCGGCGCGCACCCGCGTCCTGCTCTTGCCGCGGCTCGCCACCCTCGCGATCAGCCCCAAGGCCGGCGTGGTCAGCAACTTCGCCAGGCTCACCTCGCCGGTCGCGGCGCTCGAGGCTTCGCTGCGCACCGACCGATTCGGCCCGCAGCTCGCGTTCTCCACCGAGCTGGCCTGGTATTTCTCCTCGACCCAGCAAGACGCAGGTCAGCTCGGGACCGCGCAGGGTCGGGTCGACTTCTTCGCGCTCTCCACGCAGCTCGCCTTCCGCTTCCCGATCGGGATCCGGACCACCGTCTGGGCCGGCGCGGGTCCCTCGTTCGAGGCGCTCGCCAGCAGGGTGAAGGTCGGCGCCGAGCCGCAGGTCTCGGAGAGCACGATCGTCGTCGGCGCGGCCGCCTCCATCGGAGTGGAACGGCGATTTGCCAGCACGGTGCCTTTCGCCGAGCTGCGCTGGTCACGGCATCGCGATCCTTCGCTCTCGACCCTCACCGGCGCCATCAGCGCCACTTCGCTCGTCCTGGGGACCCGCTTTGAGCTGCTCTAGGCTGCGAGCCACGCTGATCTGCGCGGTGGCGGCTGCTGCCTGCCACAGCGGCGTCCCGCCTTCGCTCGCGCCGCGGCCGATGAGCATCGATCCGGCCGGCGGGCCTCTCGGCGTCGACGCGCAGGTGACGATCCTCGGGGAGCAATTCTACGCGCGGGGCGTCCAGTCTTTGTCGTCGAACGGAGGCATCTCCGTCGACGAGGGTTTCACGGCCACCGTGGGTGGGGTCCCGCTGCGCCAGGTGGTCCGGGTCAGCGAGAACGAGCTGCGCGCCGTGCTTCCGGCCGGCCTCGCCGCCGGCGCGCACGACCTGGTGGTGACCAACCCGGACGGGCTCTCCGGAACGCTGGCACACGCCTGGCTCGCGTCCGATCTCGCACCGAGCAACCTGGTCGCGACCGCGGCCGCGCCTTCCCAGGTGAGCACCGGCCAGTCCTTCACCGTCGCGATCCAAGTGCAGAACACCGGCGGCGCCGCGGCGCTCAACGTCTCGCCGTCCCTCCCGGCAGTGTCCGGAACGGGTGTGGCAACTCTCTCCGCGGGTACTCCACCGCCCCAGGACATCCCTGGCGGAGAGTCGCGCACCTTCACCTGGTCCGCGCTGGCCACCCAGGCAGGCACCGTGACGGTCGCCGCCGGCGCGGCCGGCGTGGACGAAGTGTCCCAGCGCACCGTCAGCGCCTCGCCCGGCGCGGCGCAAGTGCTCATCGAGCAGCGCAGCGCGCTCGACGCGGTCGCCGCCGCGCCCTCGCCGGCAATCGTGAGCGTGGGGCAATCGATCGCGTTCACGCTCGTGGTGACGAACACCGGCACGGCGACGGCGCAGGCGGTCTCGTTTCCTTCGCCGCAGACCGGACCGGGACTGCAGCTGCTGTCGGCACCTGCGCCGCAGGACGTGCCCGGCGCGATGACCAGCCGGACCTTCACCTGGACCTTCTTCGCGGCGCAGGCGGGGCAGGCCGCGCCGGCGGTCGCGTACGGCTCCGGCACGGACGAGAACGACGGGCTCCCCGTCCCGGTGCCGGCGGCTTCGTGGCCGGCGGCGACCGTCCAG
>DASWGQ010000178.1:0-8767 GCA_036393595.1 Myxococcales bacterium
TCGACCTGTATTTCGCCTCGAGCGCCGGGCACATCCCGCAGAACGCCCAGTACGCTGCCGCCAACATGACCGGGAGCAACCGGCTGCTGCTCGGGCTCGGCTGGCCGTTCGTCGTGGTCCTCTTCGCCTGGGGGGCGCGCAGGCGCGGCGAGCCCGCCAGGTCGGTGCA
Organism: Myxococcales bacterium; assembly: GCA_036393595.1. Classification (GTDB taxonomy): domain Bacteria; phylum Myxococcota; class Myxococcia; order Myxococcales; family 40CM-4-68-19; genus VBKO01. The sequence goes on from DASWGQ010000178.1 coordinate 170, forward strand.
GCTCCGCCAAGGGCGCCGGATGGAGCTCCGCTTCCTCGGGCTGGCCAGCCTCTACTCCCTGATCATCCCGTTCACCCGGCGCCTCGCTCTGTACGACGCCGCCGTGCTCCTCTTGCTCTTCGGCCTGTACCTGTGGCGCGCCGCGCAGGGAGAGCGCAGCGAGCCGGCGCTGGTCGGCGTCGCGGAGGCCATCGGCAACCTGCCCAAGCGCAGGCGCCGGGCCGTCGTCATCTGCATGTTCGTCGCCGCGACCCTCATCGTGCTGCTCTCATCGGAGCCGTTCGCGCAGGCGCTGGTGAGCGGCGGAAAGGCGCTGGGGGTCGACGAGTTCCTGCTCGTCCAGTGGCTGGCGCCGCTCGCCTCCGAGTCGCCCGAGCTCCTGGTCGCGGCCGTGCTGGCGCTGCGCGGGCACCAGGACGCTTCGCTCGGGACCCTCCTCTCGGCCAAGGTGAACCAGTGGACGCTGCTGGTCGGGAGCCTGCCGCTCGCCTACCTCGCGGGCGGCGGGGGGTCGGGCGGGATCGTGCTCGACGCCCGCCAGACGGAGGAGTTCATCCTCACCTCCGCCCAGACGCTGCTCGGATTCGCCGCGCTGATCGATCTGCGGCTGGCGGTCTGGGAGGCGATCGCCCTCTTCGCGCTGTTCGCATTGCAGTTCCCGTTCCCGCAGACCAGCGTGCGGCTCGGCTTCTCCGCCGCGTACCTCGCGATCGCCGTGATCCTGCTCGTCCGCAGGCGCGCGGACCTCCTGACGCTCCTCCGCGGCGCGCTGCCGGCGCGGAGGTGAGCCGGCCGGCTCAGGCGCCTTGCAGCACGCGCGCCATCGCCTGCGCGGCGCGCGCGAACTCGCCCTCGGGCTCGAGCAGGCTCGAGACCAGGTGCGCGCCGGCGGGGAAGTCGAAGAAGTAGCCGGGGTGCACCAGCACGCCCGCCTCCAGCAGCGCGAGCGCCCACTCCTCCTCGCTGCGGGATCGGGGGACCGAGAGCACGGCGGACCAGCCGCCCTCCGCCGGCAGCACGTCCCAGGGGGCGTCCGGCGAGCGGGCGCGCAGGAGCGCGGCGCGGTTCCCGCGCACGCGGTCGAGCACGCGGCGCTGGAAGTCGTGCCGTCCGCGCAGCAGCTGCCCCGCCGCGAGCTGCACAGGGGTCGAAACCGACAGGTACGTGTCGGCGATCAGCTCCAGCCTCTGCACCGCCCGCGAGACCTCGTCCGGGGGCCCCGACACCGCGCACCAGCCCAGCTTGAGCTGTGGCAGGCCGCAGACCTTCGACAGCCCCGAGAGCGCGAACGAAAGCACGTCGTCTTGCGCCGCCACGGTGGGCACGCGCCGCGGATCCGGCACCAGCGCGAAGTCGGCGAACACCTCGTCGCAGATCAGCGCGCACCCGGCGCGCGCGCAACGCTCGGCCAGGGCCGCGCGCTCCGGCTGCTTGAGGAACGCGCCGGTCGGGTTGCCGGGGCTCACCGCCAGCACCGCGCGGGCGCGCGGCGGGATCTCCAGCGCGTCGGCGTCGAGGTGCCACTCGCCGTCGAAGCGGAGCGGATACGGTACCGCCTGCACGCCTTCGAGGGCGGTGAGCATCCCGAAGAGCGGATAGCTGGGTTCCGGGACCAGCACGCAGTCTCCCGGATCGCAGAGCAGCTTGAAGAGGAGCGCGTAGGCCTCGCTGGTGCTGGCGGTGAGCACCACCCGCTCGGGGTCCACCGCGGCGCCGCGGGAGTCCGCGTAGTACGCGGCGACCGCCTCGCGCGCGGCGAGCAGTCCCTTCGGGTGCGGCTCGTAGCGGAGCGCGCGCGCATCCGCCAATGCGCCGAGTTGGACGGGGGGCGCGAGCCCGGCGCGCGTGGGATTCGACCCGGTCAGGTCGATGACGGGCTCGCGGCGCTCCCGCAGCGCGCGCGAGATCGCGTTCTCGGCGGCCGTCCAGGGAAGCCTGCGCGAGTAGGGGATCACATCTCGGGGAGCGAGATCTGCGCCGAACGCGGCAGCGGCAGCCGCTCGCGATCCTTCTCCACGAAGCGCAGCGCCGCCCAGATCTCGTCCAGCGAGAGGATCTTGTCGTCCGTCATGCCGGCCGCCAGACCGACCGAGCGCACCAGCTCCTGGGAGAGATCGGTGAAGAAGCCGCTCGACTTGCGCGGCCACGCCGCCCAGATGCACCCGCGCGGCGCGAGCAGGTGCGTGGCGCGCGGGAACAGCTCGCCGAGCACGGCGCGAGAGGAGGCGAAGAGCACCACCACGTCCATCTGGCCCACCGGCTTGGTGGCCACGGAAGCGCCCTGCGGAAGCGGGTCCAGCCGCCGCGCGAACCCGACCGGCGGGTCCATCAAGAGGACACGCCGGCCCTCCTTGATGCCGAGCTTGCGCGAAATCGGCGTCTCGTCGAGTGGGTCCATCTCCGGTGGCACAGGTCTAGAGCCCCACGCGCAAACCCGCAAGGGGGCCCTCCGGTGCGCGCCCGGTGCGGTACAGTGATCCGGTGAAGCCCGTGCGCATCGGCCTTCTGGGCGTCGGCACCGTGGGGCGAGCGGTGGCGCGCGCCCTGGCCGAGCGCCGCGACGTGCTCTCGCGGGCGGCCGGGGCGCCGCTGGTCCTGCAGCGCGCGGCGGTGCGCGACCTGTCGCGCGAGCGCGGGATCGAGCCGGCCGTGTTGACCGGCGACCCGCGTTCCGTGGTCGAAGGGGACGACGTCGATCTGGTCGTCGAGCTGATGGGCGGCGAGGAGCCGGCGCGCGCCCTGATCGCGGAGGCCTTGCAGCGCAAGAAGCCGGTGGTCACCGCGAACAAGCGGGTGGTCGCCTGGCACGGGCCCCAGCTCGCGCAGCTCGCCGCTCAACGCGGGGTCGAGCTGCGCTTCGAGGCGGCGGTGGGCGGCGGCATCCCGCTCATCGCTCCGCTCACCGACGATCTGGCGGCCAATCGGGTGCTGGAGCTGCGCGCGATCATCAACGGCACCACCAACTACATCCTCACCCGCATGGCCGCCGGCGAGACGTTCGATGCCGCGCTGGCGCAGGCGCAGAAGCTGGGTTACGCGGAGGCGGATCCGAGCGACGACGTGGACGCGGTCGACGCGGCCGACAAGCTGGCCATCCTGGTGCGCATCGCGTTCGGGCTTGCCTGCACGCCCGCGCAGATCTTCCGCCAGGGCGTGCGCGGCCTCGATCCGCAAGACCTCGCTTACGGCCGGGAGATGGGATACGCGCTCAAGCTGCTCGCCACCGGCCGCCGCACCGACGGCAGGATCGAGGCGCGGGTGCACCCCACCTTCCTCTCCGCCGAGCACCCCCTGGCGCGCGTCGACGGGCCGCGCAACGCCGTGCACGTGGTCGGCGACCTGAGCGGCCCGGTCCTCTTCGGCGGCCTGGGCGCGGGCGGCGACGCCACCGCGAGCGCGGTGCTGGCGGACGTCACGCACGTCGCGCGCCGCCTGACGCTGGGCGACCCGGTGGAGCCGCCCCGCCCGTCGGTCGCGGGCGCGGAGCTGTTGCCCATGGGCGAGGTGCGCACTCGGTGCTACCTGCGCCTCGCGGTCGACGACGTCCCCGGCGTGTTCGCCCAGATCACGCGCGTGCTCGCCGAGCACGGCATCGGCCTCGCGAGCGTCATCCAGCGCGAGCCCGACAAGGGGCCCGCCGACGTGGTGCTCCTCACCTATGCGGCCGCCGAATCGGCGCTGGCGCAGGCCGAGGCGGAGCTGTCGCGCCTCCCTTGCACGCGCGCCGTGCGCGCCCGGATCCGCGTGGAAGAGGCGCGCACGTGATCCGCTCCGGAGTGCTCCTGCGCTGGCGCGACCGGCTGCCGGTCACCCCCCGCACTCCGGCGCTCAGCCTGGGCGAGGGAGACACGCCGCTGGTCGCCGCGCCCACGCTCGCGCGGGACGTCGGCTGCGCGGAGCTGTGGCTCAAGGTCGAGGGACAGAATCCCACCGGGTCGTTCAAGGACCGCGGCATGGTGGTGGCCGTGGCGAAGGCCGCCGAGGCGGACGCGCGGGTGGCGGCGTGCGCCTCGACCGGGAACACGTCCGCCTCCGCCGCCGCGTACTGCGCCGCGGCCGGCATCTCCTGCCGCGTGGTCGTCCCGGAAGGAAAGGTCGCGCTGGGGAAGTTGGCGCAGGCGGTCGCGCACGGCGCCCGCATCGTCGTGCTGCGCGGGAACTTCGACGCCGCCTTGTCGGCCGTGCGCGCCCTGGCGGCGCGCGGCGGGATCGCGCTCCTGAACAGCGTCAACCCCTACCGGCTCGAGGGGCAGAAGACGGCGGCGTTCGAGGTCGCCGAGGCCCTCGGCGGGCCGCCCGACGGGCTCGCGCTGCCGGTGGGCAACGCGGGCAACATCAGCGCTTACTGGCGCGGGTTCGTGGAGCTCGGGATGCGCCTCCCCCTCTACGGCATCCAGGCGGCCGGCGCGGCGCCGCTCGTCTCGGGCGCGCCGGTCGAGCATCCGGAGACGCTCGCGACCGCGATCCGCATCGGCAACCCGGCCAGCTGGACGCTCGCGGTGCAGGCCCAGCGCGAGTCGGGCGGGCAATTCGCCGCCGTGCCCGACGAGGAGATCGTGGCCGCCTACGCCCGGCTCGCCGCCGAGGCGGGGGTCTTCTGCGAGCCGGCGAGCGCGGCTCCGGTGGCGGGCCTGTTGCGCCTCTCGCGCGAGCGTCCGGGCCGCTTCGCGGGCCAGCGGCTGGTCGCCGTGCTGACCGGCCACGGCCTCAAGGATCCCCAGGCGGCCATCGGCCACGCGCCGCCCTTGCCCGAGCCGGTGCCCGTGGAGTCGATCGAGGAGGCGCTCCGGTGAGCGCGTTCACGGTGGTGGTGCCCTGCTCCACCTCGAACCTCGGCTCCGGATTCGACGCAGTGGGCATCGCGCTGGGCGGCCCGGATCTCCTGGTGCGCGCCACGCCCGGAGGTGCCGGGCTGCGCATCACGCGCATCTCGGGGGAGGGCGAAAGCCGCCTCCCGCGCGACGGATCGAACCGGCTGCTGCAGGCGGCGCACCTCGCCGCCGAGGCCGCGGGCCACACCCCCGACGAGCTGCGCGCGGAGATCGAGGTGCACTCGTCGATCCCGCTCCGGCGCGGCCTGGGGTCCTCGGCGGCGGCCGCGCTCGCCGGCGCCCTGCTCGCCGATCGGCTGCTCTCCGGCGCCATCGGCGAGGAGCGCGCGCTGGGGGTCGCCGTGCGGCTCGAGGGCCATCCGGACAACGTGGTCCCCTCGCTCCGGGGCGGCGCGCAGGTGGCGGTGCTCGACCACTCGGGGCGTGTCGTCTCCTGCCCCATCCGGCTGGGAGCGCCGCTGCGCGCGGCGCTCTTCATCCCCGACGAGGAGCTGGAGACGGCGGCGGCGCGCGCCGTGTTGCCCCAGACGGTGAGGCTCGGCGACGCGGTCCACAACCTCGGGCGCGCCGCGCTGCTCGTCGCGGCGCTCCAGGCCGGCAGGCTCGACCTGCTCGCGGAGGCCATGGACGACCGCCTGCACCAGCCGGCGCGCGCGACCTTGCTGCCCTGGCTCCCTTCGCTGCTCTCGGCGGCGCGGGAAGCGGGCGCTGCAGGCGCCGCCCTCTCCGGAGCGGGCACCACGGTGCTGGCGCTCTGCGCTCCGGGAGCGGCGCACGACGTGTCCCGCGCGATGCGCGACGCGGCGAAGGCGCGCGGGGTGTCGGGGCGGCCCGAGGTGGTCGACGTGGGCGTGCCCGGCGCCCGGGTGCTCGCCTAGAGCGCATCCCATGACGTCCGCGCTGTGAAAAGCGTAGCGCCGCCCTATCGGCGGCGACTAGCCGGGCTAGCCGGTCCCCCGGGCGGAGAGCGAGGCCACGAACTGGTCGATGCGGTCGCGGAAGGCGTCGTCCCCGTGTACGAACTGCACGCCGATGCCCGGGTCCACCTTGCGCTGGGCGGCTTCCTCGGGAGTGACGCGGTGGACGACCACCGCCTTCGCCTCCACCGGCGCGCCCCCCGGAAGCTCCAGCACCACGGTGACGACGGCCTCCATCTGGGGAGGATCGTCCGTGCGGATGAACACGCCCCCGGCGCTGATGTTGGTCGCGTACTCGCGCCGGAACTCGTCGACGCTGCCGAACCGCACGGCGAACCTCGCAGCGTACCGAGGCGTCGCGCGCCGGTCCATCGGACGCGCCGGCTGTTCCACCAGACCGAGCGCGCGGGCGATGCGCGCCTGCGCCATCTTGTCCGCCACGAAGTCGGCCCAGAATCCCATCGCGCTTTCCCGGCCGCTGCGGGGGCGCACGGTCGCGGTCACCTGCACGGGGTGATCCTCGGCCAGATAGAAGCGCATGGTGATGCGCTCGCCGGGCCGCGGCGGCACCAGGCAGCGCACGAACGCGCAGTCCATGCCGAGCGCTCCCGTGGTCGCCTGCAGGACCTGGGCCCCGATGGCGAATCGGACTGGCACGACGTAAGGACGGCTGGTCACTCCCTTGCTGTCGGCCATCGGCGGGTAAACTTGAGCCTCGGGTCGGCCCGGCTCAGCTCCGCTTCAGGATGAACTCGAGGGCCCGGTCGATCCGCTCGCGGAACTCGTCGGTCGAGTCGACGAACTGAACGCCCGCTCCAGGGGGCGTGTTGCGCGCCTTGGCGTCCTGGGCCGGGACGCGGTGCACCACCACGCCCTTCGCCTCGACGGGCTTGCCGCCGTCGGGCAGCTCCATGGTCACCGTCACTACCGCGTGCAGCTCGGGCGGGTTCTCCGTCTGCACGAACACGCCGCCCGCGCTGATGTTCGCGGCGTACTCGAGCACGAAGTCCTCCACGTTGCCGAACCGCACGCCGAACCGCGCCTCGACGCGGGGGAAGGCGCGCCGCGGATCGTCGAGCGGCTTCCCCGCCAGGGACATCGCGCCGATCGGCGTGGGCGGCCCGGACGCCGCGGCGCGCGCCCGCCGCTCCAGCAGCCCTGCGATCCGGTCGCGCAGCGTCTGCGGTGGATCGACGAACGCCGCCCAATACCCGCCTTCGGGCGCCGAGCGCCATTCGCCGACCACCGCGGCGGCCTCCTCCGCCTCCGGACCGCCGGGCAGGTACAGCTTGAGCGAGACCTGCGTGCCCGGCTTGGGTGGGCGCAGCGAGCAGACGAACACACCGTCTGCGCTCACCTCGCGCGTGGTGGTCTGCACGATCGCCGGGCCCGCAGCCACGCGGATGGGAAAGACGATCGGAGCGCGCATCCTGTCATTCTACAGAGACGCGGCGCGGACGACGAGGAGGCACGCGCCGCACAGGGTCCTACCCTCGCGGGAGGAGGAATGTGCGATCCCAGCCGGCGGGCTCCGGCCCCGCCAGGTGGCGCAAGGCAGCTGCCCGGGCGAGCTGCGCCGCGGGCGGTGCCTCCCCGGCGAGCGTACCTTCCGGCGGTGCGGTCGTACGCGCGCACGAGCAGATCGCGGTCCACCCGCACACTCTACCAATGCCCGCGGCGCGGCGCGGATCAGGGCCTTGCGCCGCCGGGGCCGGACCGATACCTTCGCCCCCCCTTCCGGAGACCGGCCGTGGCAAAGCGCACTCCTCTGCACGAAGCACACCTGGCGGCCTCGGCGCGCATGATCGACTTCGCCGGCTTCGAGATGCCCGTCCAGTACCGGGGCCTCGTCGAAGAGCACCTCGCGGTGCGCGAGCGGGCCGGGATCTTCGACGTCAGCCACATGGGAGAGATCGTGCTGGAAGGGCCGCGCGCGCTGGAGGCCGCGCAGCGGCTGGTCACCAACGACCTGGCGAATTGCAAGGACGGCCAGGCCCAGTACACGGCGCTCTGCAACGAGCGCGGCGGCGTGATCGACGACGTGATCGTCTACCGCTTCTCCGCTCGCCGGCTCCTCGTCTGCGTCAACGCGACGGGCCGCGAGAAGGACTTCGAGTGGATGCGCGCCCACGCCGGCGAGGGAGTCAAGCTCGAGCAGCAGAGCGACGAGTGGGCCCAGGTGGCCGTGCAGGGCCCGCGAGCCCCCGAGCTGGTGGACGCGCTCTGCAAGCCGCGCGTGCTCGACGTGCCCACCTACCACTTCCGCGAGGCCACCGTGGCCGGCGTGCGCGGCTGCATCGTCGCGCGCACCGGGTACACCGGGGAGGACGGGTTCGAGGTGTTCTGCCCGCCCCAGGGCGCGCGGCGGATCTGGGACGCCGTGGTCGAGGCCGGAGCCACGCCGTGCGGGCTGGGCGCGCGGGACACGCTGCGCCTGGAGGCCGGTTACCGCCTGTACGGCAACGACATGGACGAGCAGCACACCCCGCTCGAGGCGGGGCTCGAATGGATCGTCAAGCTGCACAAGAGCGGCGGGTTCATCGGAGTGGAGGCGCTGCGCGAGCAGAAGGCGCAGGGCCTCAAGCGCAAGCTGGTCGGGTTCAAGATGGCGGCGAAGCGGCACATCGCGCGCCACGGCTACCCCGTGCGGCCGCCCGGCGTGGAGAAGCACGTCGGCGAAGTGACGAGCGGGACGATGAGCCCCATCTTGCAGCAGCCGATCGGGCTCGCTTACGTCCCCATCGAGATGTCCCCGATCGGAACCTGCTTCGAGGTCGAGATCCGCGACCACGCCTTCCCCGCCGAGGCGGTCAAGACGCCGTTCGTGAGCAAGAAGACGCCCGCCGTGA
>DASWGQ010000179.1:0-4684 GCA_036393595.1 Myxococcales bacterium
GCGCTGCTCCGCTGACCACGCCTGGAATGCCAACCGACTGCACCGCAGAGCTCGCAATCGTCCAGGCTGCTAACGTGGCGGGGTGCGCGCCTGCGCCGGCGCGGTCCACGTCTCCGGGTGCTCGGCCTTCCAGCGCATCGCGATGTAGATGCGCGTGCGGCCGCTCGGGTGATCGTAGAAGACGAACTCCTCGATGGGCCCCGGCTCGAGCTTGCGGTACTCGCCGAGCTTGAGCGCGACCTGCGCGAAGCCGTCCGGCTGCCCGGAGGCGTTGAGGCCGTAGAGGTCCGCCTCGTACTCCTGCACGCGGACGAGCGAGTTGAGCACGGGCGTGAGCAGGGTCAGGTACGAGGTCAGCAGCAGCGCCGCCAGCGGCAGGCCCGCCACGTCGTCGATCCCGCGCACTTGCCAGCGTTGCGACCGCGCGCGCAATCGCTCGAAGAGCGTCGCGAGCAGCGCGAACCCCGCCACGTTCACGATGCCGGACTGCAGCAGCGCCTTGTGGATGTGATTCAAGACGTAGTGGCCCATCTCGTGCCCCATCACCGCCTGGATCTCGGGGAGCGAGGCGCGGTTGAGCAGGTTGTCGTTGAGCGTGATCCTTTCCGTGCCGAAGAGCCCGCTCACGTTCGCGCTGATCCGCTTGGACTGCTTCGACGCGTCCACCTCCCACACGTCGTGCGCCCCGATGCCGCTGGCGCGGGCGAGCGAGAGGATCGGCGCCACCACCCGCTGATCCGTGAGCCGCTTGGGGCTGTTGAAGATCGGCACGATGGCGATCGGCACGATGAGCGCAAAGAACGCGTTGAAGGCGACGCTCGCCACGGCGCCCCACAGCCACCAGGTGCGCGGGAGCCGCCGGACCACCGCGTAGAGGACCATCATCGCGAGTCCGCCGAGGACGGCGGAAAGGGCGAGGCCCTTGCCCAGCTCTCCCAGCCAAGCCGGGAAGGTCAGGTTCGAGAGCCCGTAGCGGTGCTCGCGGACGAATTCCCGGTACACGGTGAGCGGCAGGGTCATCACCGCGATCGCCACCAGGAACTGCACCCAGTAGGCGCCGATCTGCAGCGCCCTCACGCGCGTCAGCCGCTCGGCGAAATCGCGCATGCGCGCCGAGACGCCGGTGTGGAGGAGCACCAGGTAAGCCGCCGCAGTCCAGACGAAGCTCCACAGGTCGAGCCAGTACCCACCCTGGAAGTAGGCGTCGGAGCGGGCCTTCTCGGCGCTCGTCTGCCGGGCGAGGTACGCGCGGGTGGCGGCCTCCGGATCGATCGAGCCCGACGCGCCGCTCGCAGCGGCCGGCGGCGGCTCGAGCTGCGCCAGCTTGACCGGAGCGGCCTGGGCGCGGGCGGCGAAGGGAACGGCGGCGAAGACGGCGGCGGCGGCGAACGCGGCGGCGAACGCGGCGGCGCAGCGGTTCATGACCCCTCCGGGACGTCCTCCGCCGGGTCGATCGGATTGAGCAGGAGCCCCGACGCGAGCTTCGGAAAGAAGTACGTCGACTTCTGGGGCATGATTTCACCGGCGTCGGCGACCGCCCGCAGCTGTGCGACCCCGGTCGGATTCAGCAGGAAGACCGCCTGCACGCCGTCCCGGCGGGCCTCCTCGAACGCTCCGGCCAGGTCTTTCACGTACTTGAGGTTCGTCTGCCGCTCCTGCGCTTCGCGGTCGATGCCGAGCAGCTCCTCGAGGATGAGCGCGTGGAGCACGGCGACGTCGAGCCGCCGGACGGGCGCGGGACCCGGCACCGCGGCCTCCTGGCCCGGCCGCAGGATCGCCAGGAAGGACCGGGATCCCGAGATGAGCGCCAAGGCGGGAAAGGTCCGCCCGGCTGCGGCGAGCCGATCTCGCACCTGCTCGGGAGACGCGCCGCGCAGCTCCTCGACCTCGAAGCGCTCGCGGAGGCGCGCGAGGAATCCGTCCAGATCGAACCCGCGGAGCCCGTGCACCACCCGGTGCGTGGGAAGGACCAGGAGGTCGGGGTCCTCCATGCCGGTCAAGAACAGGGAGCCGTACTCGATGGACGAGCGCGGCGAGCGGGCCAGCGGCCGCAGCTCGTCGCGCACCGCCAGCATCGTCTCGTAGCGGTGGTGCCCGTCCGCGATGTAGAGCCGGGCCTCCGCGAGCGCCGCCGCCACCCGCCGCTGCGCCGCCGGGTCGGTGAGGCGCCACACCCGGTGCACGGTGCCGTCGTCGGTGCGCCCCTCCAGCTCCGGGGCAGCCGACTCGAGCGACTCGAACTCCACGTCCACGCGGCCCTGCGGATCGGAGTAGAGCGCGAACACCTGCGAGAGGTGCGCGCGGGTGGCGCGAGTCAGCTCGAGCCGATCCAGGCGGGGTCCTGACAGCGTCCGTTCGTGCGGCAGCACCACGCGCTCCTCGTAGCGCCGCAGGCGGACCCGTCCCACCACGCCTCTCCGCGTGAATTCCTTTCCACCGACGGCGAAGTGCTGGTGGTAGCGGTAGAGGGCAGGCCGATCGTCGCGGCGCAGGACGCCCTGCTCGAGCCAGCGCGACAGCTCGCGCGCGGCGTTCGCGTACTTCTCGCGGCCCTCGCCCTCCGGCAGATCGATGCGGACGAAGTTGTGCGGGCTCTTGGCGGCCAGCCGCGCACGCTCCGCCGGCGAGACCACGTCGTAGGGAGGCGCGAGCAGCCGGTCCAGCGATCCGGCCCGTGCGGGGTCGTAGACCACTCCGCGGAACGGCGCGATCTCGGCCATGGCAAGTACTCTACCTCCCCCGGCGGGGCGGGGACACGGCCTTCGGCGCAATGCGCGCGACGAAGATCGAATCGCCTCGCAACCGGATGCCCGAGAGGAGCGAGCCGTCCAGCACGGCTTCCGTCCGGACCGGCTGGCCGGTGGTCACGTCGAATGCGGTCAGCTCCGCGCCCGGGCCCACCGGCAGCTGCACCGCGACCGTGTCCTCGCGGGGATCGGCGGCGCGCCCGCCCGGATCGCCGCTCGCGACCGCGCTCCGCAGCCAGGCCGCCACCACCACCTCGCCGGACTTGGCCTCGAAGACGTGCACGATGGACTGGCCGCCCGCGTGCACCTGCGCGCGCGCATCGGCGAGGCGCACCGGGCGGGCGAGCAGCTGCTCGTAGAGGCGCAACGCGTGGAACGCAGGCTTGGGCCGGCCCTGCGCGTCGACGATGCCCAGGTGCTTGTTGTTGTCGTCGCCGATGACCCCCTCCGCGCGCGGCAGGTCGTCGATGCGGTACCAGGTGTCGATGCGGTACCAGGTGGTGAGCGAGAGCCGCTGCGTGGCGAGCGCGAGCACGTGCGCCCGGAACAACGCGACCGCCTGGAAACGATCGGTGTGCTCGTATCCGTGCACCGAGTACGACCATTGCGACGGGCGCCCGTCCGGCATCCGCCAATCGCTGTAGCCAAATTCGGCGAGCCACAGGTCGGCCTGCGGAGCGGTCTCGCGCGCGAGCCGGGCCACCGCCTCGATGCGCGCCGGGTACTCCTCGGCCCGTCCGGGGTCCCAGGTCTCCAGATACCCGTGCAGGCTGATCACGTCGACTACGCTACCCACCTGGTACTGACCGAGCAGCTCCTCGAGGAACGGGCTGCGCCCCTTCGACATGCCGCCCAGCACCACCCGCGCCCCGGGGTCGGCGGCGCGCACTGCGCGAGCCCCGGCCGTCACCAACCGGGCGAACTCCTCGGCGGTGCCGAGCCAGTAGTGCTCGTTGTCGGGCTCGTTCCACAGCTCCCAGGAAGGCGCCTGCCCGCGGTAGCGCTGGACCAGCGCCGAGACGAAGCGGGCGAATCGCCTGGGATCGGCGGGACGGCGCCAGAAGTCCTTCGGATCGGAGGGGGTGAGCCAGCGCGGCGTGTAGCAGACGTACGGCAGCGGGGTGACGCCCGCCTCGCGCACGAGGGCGAACAGCGCATCCCACACGCTCCAGTCGTACTTGCCGGGCTCGATCTCGGTCGAGTCCCAGCCGATCGCGAACCGCAGATGACGCGCGCCCACCTCGCGCAGGACCGCCAGGTCGCGCTTCGTCTTCTCGACCGGCGCGGACTCCTCCGGGTAGTCGTCGGCGAGGCCGGCAGGCTGCAGGAAGAACCCGTCGGGGCCCTGGTCGCGCTGGCGCGAGGGCAGCGGGTTCGCGGCGGACGCGGTCTCGGTCGCGCCGGCCGGAGGTCCCACCGGCGCGCGGGCGCAGGAAAGGACCAGCGCAACGGCGGCGGCAGCGAGCGTGCGGAGCGCGCGCATCAGCCGTAGGCGCCTTGTTCCATGCCGTGGCGGAACGACACCTCCTCGGCGTCGAACAGGCTGGGCTGGAAGGCCGCGCTCATCGCCCCGGATGTATCATCGCCGATCGCGCCTCGCGCCACCTCGCGTACGGCGACCACGGGCCGGCTCGCTCCAGCAGCACGAAGGGCGCGCCGGGGGCTTTGGCTCCGCCTCGCGTCAGGACGTAATCGGTGTCGAACGCATGGCGCCGGCTGTCGAAGCGCGCACGCCCCCGCTGGGAACGGTCGTCCGGACCCCGCATCCGCCCACCTCGCCCTGGTCCGCGCTCCGCATGCGCCGCCCGCCCTGCGGTCGAAGCTACGCCGCCCCGCCCGTGGGGACATTCGGACGCTCCCCGACGCGTCCGACCGCCGGCCGATCCGCACAGCGCCCAGCGGAGAGCGGGATTGCCCGCCCAGCGACCGGACGGTGG
>DASWGQ010000180.1:0-8125 GCA_036393595.1 Myxococcales bacterium
GGCGTGCTTCTTCACCACCGCCTCGAGCTTCGCCTTGGGGACCGCGCCGACCACCTGCTCCGCGACCTGGCCGTTCTTGAAGAGGATCAGGGTCGGGATGGACATGATCCCGTACTTCTGCGGGACGTTCTGGTGCGCGTCGATGTCCAGCTTTCCCACTTTGAGCTTGCCCTTGTATTCCCGGGCCAGCTCCTCGACCGCGGGCGCGATGGCGCGGCAGGGACCGCACCAGGCGGCCCAGAAATCGACCAGGACCGGCGTATCCGAGCCCAGGACCTCGGCCTGGAAGTTGTCGTCGGTGATGGTGAGGACGTCTGCGCTCGCCATGGTTTCCACGCTCCTTGTCAGCCGCCGAGGGCCGAATGTGCACGACCCCCCGCCTCCGCGCAACCGGTTCCGAGCGGCCGCCCGCCCGGGAAAGAGGTTTGCCGCGAGCCCCCCTCGCTGGTATTCCTCGCAGGGAGACCTCCGCAATGGATGCCGGTGGGCGCGGAGCGTTGCGCGATGGCCGACTACCTCTTCGTGCCGCAGAGCGTCCTCGACAAGTGGTCCGAGAAGGGCCGCGTGGAGGTCAAGGGGTACGTCCTCATCCTGCTGCGCGAGAACAAGTCGTTCCAGCTCACCGGCGCCGTGCGCTTCCTCAAGATGGAGGCCGGCGAGGACGTGAAGGGGCTCCTCCAGAAGGTGAAGACGCTCGACGCGCTCAAGCAGATGGGGGCCGAGCACTACCGCGAGTCCGTCATCCTGGGCGACTCCGCCTACCAGGTGCAGCAGGGATTCCTCGCCGATGCCAACGCCCTCCGCCGGGCGGCCGGCGTCGCGCAGGCCGCCGCCGAGAAGAAGGCGGCGGGTGTGGCGAAGACCCAGCAGGGAGAAAAGGACGGGGAGCAGGACTTGCTAGCGCAGTTCCTCTTGGACAACCTGCAGTAGCCATGGCCACGATCCTGGTGCACATCGCGCTCGTCGCCTACGCGGCGGCAGCGGCCGCCTACCTGAGCTGGCTGGTGAGGCCGCGCGAGCGGCTGGTGTCCGCCGGCCGGGCGCTGCTGTTCGCCGGTCTTCTCCTGCACCTGACCTCCTTCGCGGCGGCCGCCTCGCTCTCCCACGGCGAGGGCCTGGCCCGCGCGGGGTTCGGCTCGGACGCGTGGAAGGGGGGGCAGCTCTTCAGCCTGCTGGCCGCGGCCACCGTCGCCGGGTACCTGGCGCTCGACCTCCGCTACCGGCTGCCGGTCGCGGGCGCCTTCGTCGCGCCGGTGACCGTGGCGGTGATGGTCCCCGCGCACCTGGTCCACAGCGGCACGCGCGCCATCGCGCCCGAGCTCACACACTCCTCCGCCCTGGCGGTGCACGTCTTCTCCGCCGCCGCCGGCACCGCCGCGCTCGCGCTCGCCTTCGCGCTCTCGCTGCTCTACCTGGCCAGCGAGAAGCAGCTCAAGTCGAAGCAGCCCGGCAGGCTGTTCGCGCGCCTGCCGTCGCTCGAGCTGATCGACCGGGTGGGATGGCACCTCTCGGTGTGGGGATTCGTCTTCCTCTCGGTCGCCATCGCCACCGGATCGCTCGTCTCGCACGAGGCGAGCGGCTCGGCGTTCCCCATCGCCCCCAAGCAGGGATTCGCGGTGCTCGCCTGGGCGCTGCTCGCCGGCCTCATCCAGGCCAGGCTGGTGGCCGGCTGGCGCGGACGCCGGCTGGCGCTGCTCGTGGTCGCGGGCTTCTTGCTGCTGATCGGGACGTACGCGGGCCTGCTGGCGGCGCCGCAGCACGCGCCCGCCGCCGCGGCAGCGCTGCTGGCGCCGGGGAGGGGCTGAACGGTGCCGGTCCTCCTCTGCGTCGGCCTCTCGCACAAGCAGGTGCCCATCGCCGTGCGCGAGCAGCTCGCCGTCTCGGCCGAAGATCTCCCTGCGCGGCTCGCCCGCCTCCGGGCCATGCCGGCCGTCCGCGAAGCCATGCTCCTGTCCACCTGCAACCGGATCGAGGTGTTCGCGGTGGCCGACGCGCGCACTGCCGCCGACGACGTGCTGCGCGATCTGGGGCCGCTCGCCGCCGAGCACGCGCTGATCCGGGTCGAGGAGGAGGCCCTGCTGCACCTGTTCCGCGTCGCCGCGAGCCTCGACTCGATGGTCGTCGGCGAGGCGCAGATCCAGGGGCAGGTGAAGGAAGCCCATGCGCGGGCGCAGGAGGCGGGGGCGAGCGGCACGGCGCTCGCGCGGGTGGTCGCGGCGGCGCTCTCCGCGGCGAAGCGCGTGCGCACGGAGACCGCCATCGCGCGGGGAGTGGTGTCTCTCTCCAGCGTGGCCGTGCAGGTGGCGCACAAGGTGCTGGGGGATCGGTCCGGCCGGGCGGTGCTGCTCATCGGCGCGGGGGAGATGGCCCAACTGGCCGCGCGGGAGCTGCACGCGGGCGGGGCCTCGGAGCTCCTGGTCGCCAACCGCAGCGCCGCCACCGCCGAGGCGCTGGCGAAGGAGGTGGGCGGGATCGCGGTGGGTCTGGCCGAGCTGCCGGCGCTGCTCGAGCGAGTGGACGTGGTGCTCTGCTCGACCGCGGCGCAGCAGCCGCTGGTCACGCGCGACCTGGTCGGGCGCGCGAGCAAGGTGCGCCGCTTTCGGCCCCTGTTCTTCATCGACCTCGCCGTGCCCCGCAACGTGGATCCCGCCGTGAACCAGCTGGAGAACGTCTACGTGTACGACCTCGACGACCTGGAGCGCGTCGCCGCGCAGAACCGCGACCTGCGGGCGCAGGAAATGCAGCGCGCCGAGGCCATCGTGCGCGAGGAGATCGTCGCCTACGCGCGGGCCAAGCAGGAGCGCGCGGCGGTGCCGGTGCTGGCGCGGCTGCGGGCCCAGGCGCAGGCGCTGGCCGACGCGGAGGTTACGCGCACGCTGGCGCTTCTAGGTCCCTTGAGCGAACGCCAGCAGAAGAGCGTCCGCTCGATGGCCGCGGCGATCGTCAACAAGCTCCTGCACCGCCCCACCGCGCGCCTGCGCGGCGAGCAGGGCGGGCCGCTGGCGGACGCCGCCGCCGAGCTGTTCGGCCTCCAGGACGGCGGCGATCCCGGAGCGCCTGAACGCGAGGATCCCCCCCGAGCCGCCTCGGGCGAGCCGCCGGCCACGAGCCGCCAGCCGCCGGCCGGAACGGGCGCCGACGTCCTGCCTCTCACCGGGCGCAAATGAGCGCGCTGCGCATCGCGACGCGAAAGAGCCCGCTCGCGGTCTGGCAAGCGGAGCGCGTGCGCGATCTGCTCGCCGCCCGCGGACAGCCCGCCGAGCTGGTGCGCATCACCACCACAGGGGACCGCATCCTCGACCGGCCGCTGGCGGAGGTCGGCGGAAAGGGGCTCTTCGTCAAGGAGCTGGAGGAGGCGCTGCGCGACGGCCGGGCCGACCTCGCGGTGCACAGCGCCAAGGACGTCCCGTTCGCCCTGCCGGACGGGTTCGGCCTGTGCGCCTTTCCCCAGCGCGACGACCCGCGCGACGCCCTGGTCGCGCCGCGCGCGCGCGCCTGGGAGCGGCTTCCGAAAGGGGCCCGGGTGGGCACCAGCTCGCTCCGACGCGCCGTGCAGCTGCTCGCGCTGCGCCCGGATCTCATGATCGTCCCGGTGCGCGGCAACGTGCAGACGCGCCTGTCCAAGGCGGTGCCCGGCCTCTCGGGCGGCGTGCAGCGCGAGCCGGCGCGGGGCGACCCGCAGGGGCCGCTCGACGCGGTGGTGCTCGCGCTCGCCGGGTTGCGCAGGCTGGGCCTGGAAGAGCACGTCACCGAGGTGCTCCCGGTCGAGGTGTCGCTTCCGGCGGCGGGGCAGGGAGCGCTGGCCATCGAGGCGGCGCGCGGCAGCCGCGGATGGACGGCGTCGGCCCCGCTCGACGACCCGGGGACCTCGCCGTGCGTGCGCGCCGAGCGCGCCCTGCTGGCGAAGCTCGCCGGCGGGTGCACCATCCCGCTCGCCGCCTACGCGGTGCGAGACGGAAAAGAGCTGCACCTGCGCTCCGCGCTCGGCGGACCCGACGGGCACGGCGGAGTGCGGGTGCTGCGCGCCGACGGGCGCGGCGGGGACCCCGAGGAGCTGGGCGCGCAGGTCGCGGCGAAGCTGCTCGACGCCGGAGCGGCCCCGCTGCTGGAGGCCGCGCGCACGCAGGCGGGCGGCCTTCCCGCGCCGAAGCGATGAGCGCGCTGGCGGAGAAGCGCGTGCTGGTCACGCGCGCCGCGGAAGACCAGGCCGAGCTGGCGGCGCTGCTCGCGGCGCGGGGAGCCCGGCCGGTGGCGCTGCCCTGCATCGCGTTCGCGGACCCCGCCGATCCCGCGCCCCTGGAAGAGGCGCTGCGGCGCCTGCGCTCGGGACCGGCGCCGGACTTCGTGGTGCTCGCCTCGCCCCACGCCGCCGAACGCTTCCTGGCCCGGGTCGACCCCGCCTGGCTCCGGGGCGTTCGCATCGCCGCCGCGGGGGAGGGCACCGCGCGGCGCATCGGCGAGCGCGGGCTTGCGCCGCTCGCGCCGGCGCAGGGGGTGGGGGCGGATGCGCTGGTCGAGATGCTCGCGCCGCTCGTCTCCGGCAAGGAGGTGCTGCTGCCGCGGGCCGAGGGCGGCAACCCGGCGCTTGCGGCGGGCCTCGAGCGCGCCGGGGCGCGCGTCTCGGCGCCAGTGCTCTACCGGACCGTCGCCGCGGCGGCAGCGGACCCGGAAGGAGCGCGCTTCTTGCGCGAAGCTCGCATCGACGCCGTCGCCTTCGCGAGCGGCAGCGCGGCGCGCGGGTTCGCCGCGCTGTTCGGAGGCGAGGCCGCGGGGCTCCTGGGCGGCGCGCTGGTCGCCTGCATGGGGCCGACCTGCGCCGCCGAGGCCCGAGCGGCCGGCCTGCGCGTCGACGCGGTGGCGGACGGCGGGCTCCCCGAGCTGGTCGAGGCGCTCGAGTCTGCCCTGTCCACAGGCCGACCAGGGGCCCCCCGCTAGCCATGGCCGCGCGGGCGGGGCCGGGTTAGCTTGCTTCACCGTGGACCCGAAGCCCTCCATCCTGGTGGTCGAGGACGACGAGGACTGCAGGACCGTCCTCGCCGATCTCCTCGAGATGTCGGGCTATTCCGTGCTTTCTTGTGGGGAGGCCCGCCGGGCGGTGGAGATGGCCCGGGAGCACCGGCCGGCGCTGGTGCTGGTGGATTTCATGATGCCCGACGCCGATGGCGGCTGGCTGGTGCGATCGCTGCGCGCCGAGGGAGGCAGCCTGGCCGAGGTCCCGGTGGTGCTGACCACCGGATCGAGCGCCGGCCGCGAGATCGCCGATTCCCTCGGAGTCCGCTCGCTGGAGAAGCCGTTCGACATGAACAGGCTCCTCGAGCTGGTCCGCACACTGGCGCCCACCTCCTCCTGAGGGCCTCGTTGAAGCGTGCCATCGGGCTCGAGGCGATCATCGACTACAAGCTGCTCAAGGCCGCCGTCGAGGTGGTGTTGGGCCTCCTCTTGCTGGTGCTGCTCTTGCGCGGCACCGAGGCGGGAGCGGCGACCCTCGCGCAGGTCGTCATCGACCACGTCTCGCGCACCTGGGCGCTGCAAGCGGCGACCGCCATCGTGCTCACCGGGACGACGGGGCACGTGAAGATCGCGGCCGCGGGCGCGTTCGCCGACGCGGCGCTCTCCGCGGTGGAAGGGTTCGCCCTGCGCGCCGGCCGCTGGTGGGCCCCTTGGCTGGTGGCGATCGCCACCGGCGCTCTCTTGCCCTGGGAGCTCATCGAGGCGGTCCGCAAGCCGGGATGGTTGCGCATCGGCCTCCTGGCCGTGAACGTTGCCGTGGTCGTCTACCTGCTGGAGGTCGCATGGGCCAGGAAGCGGGCGTGACCGAATCGGAGGTTTCGCTGCGGGGCGCGGACGGCGCCTCGGTCCCCTGCTACGTCGCCGAGCCGGCCGGGTCGCCGCACGCGGCCGGCGTGGTCATCGCGCCGGAGTTCTTCGGCCTCTCCGCCTGGATCCGCTCCTGCGCCCGGCGCCTGGCGGAGTTCGGGTTCCGCGCCGCGGCCGTGGACGTTTTCGCCCGCGATCCGCTGCCCGACGCGGAGCACGCGCCTCTGCCCGTCCTGAGGGAGCGCATGGAGCGGCTGGGCTGGTTGGGGGCGCTGGACGACCTCCGCGCAGGCGCCGCTCACTTACGAACACGGGGTGCGCGCAAGACCGGCTGCGTCGGTTTCTGCATGGGCGGCACCCTCGCGCTGCTGTACTCCGCCGACCCGATCGATGCGGTGGTGGGCTGCTACGGCCGCCTCCGCCATCCGTCCGACCCGCTCTCGGCCGCCCGGCGCGGCCGCTGCCCGGTGCTGGGCATCTACGGGGCGCGCGACACCGGCATCCCGCTCTCGGACGTGGAGGAGCTGCGCCGCGCGCTCGCCCACCGCCCCGGCGGCGAGGTGCACGTCTTCGACGCCGGGCACGCCTTCTTGAACGATCACCGGCCGGAGCACCACGACTCGCAGGAGGCCGCGCTCGCCTGGGCGAAGATCGAAGGCTTCCTGCTGCGCAACCTCGGTTGACCCGCGCTCTAGGCGCCGGCTTTGTACAAGGCGTAGATGCTCGCCCAGCCGATGGCGAGCAGGACGACGAACACCACCAGCGCGAGGCGCTCGAACCAGGCCTGCGCGCTCTTGCTCACCGCGATGCCCCAGCCCATGGTGGCGAACGACCAGAGGCCGTTCGCGAGGTGGTAGGAGATGGCCAGGGTGCCGAGCACGTAGACGATCAGCGTCGGCGTGTGGTGGTGCATCTGGCCCGCGATGTCGGCGAAGGGCTCGGGACGGCCCAGCACGAAGCGCGGCTGGATCCAGGCGAGCCAGAGGTGCGCGCCCAGGAACGCGAGCAGCCCGAGGGCGGAGGCGCGCTGCAGCCAGTAGCGCAGGTTGGAGAAGTTGCCGACGGTGCTGGTGCGGGTCTTGCCCAGCCGCACCATCCCCCATCCGACGTGCCAGAGGAGCGGCACCATGACCACCGTGAAGGTCAGGGCGGCCGTGGCGGGGCTCGAGTGCGCGGTGACCGACTGCTCCCAGGTGCGCGGACCGGCGAAGGCGGCGAGCTGGCTCCAGAGGTGGTTCGCCGTCCACACTCCGAGCGGGAAGAAGGCCAGGAAGGAGCCCATCCGGGCGAGGAGGAAGTTCCGCGCGATCGTCCGCTCCGAGGGCGCCACGGTGCGGTCGGGTTGATCGGTGGTGAGGGGCAGCGCCATGGCGGGCGCCTGGATTAGCACACATCCGAACGAGTCGGCACCGCGAACAGCGCAGCGCCGCCGGGACGGCGGCGGCGGTCAGGGAAGCTGAACCTGCTCGGCGCCGGCGCAATAGGTCGCCTTGAACTTGCCGATCAGCTCGCGAGCGATGCCGTTGAGGTCGGCGACCAGCACGTCGAAGTTGCCCTTCGCCTCGCCCCCGGGGCCGGCGTCGAACTGGGAGAGGCCGATGTTCGCGCCGAGGCCGGCCACGCCAGGGAAACGCACCACGTGGGGCATGGCGCCGCCGGCCGGTCCTACGCCGACGAGGACTTCGTCGTTGACCTCGGATCCGCTGAAATTTTGTCCGACGAAGAAGGTGCCGATGTTCCCCGGCGGGACCCAGATGAGGATGGCGTCGAAGCTCTCGATCGGGTTGCGGAAGTAGTCGGGGTGCGCCGTCACCTTCGCGCAGAGGTCGGGCACGTCCGTCATGGCGATGACCCACTGCGGCTGCTGGGCCCCGTTGGCGTCGGTGAAGGTCGCGCTGGTGGAGATCGAGCTGCGCACCGGCGAGATGGTCACCCCGGGCAATCCCGACACGACGAAGTTGTCTTCGGAGCCGCAGCCGGCAAGCGCGGCGAGCAGCGCGAGCGACAGGGAGGGGACCCGCATCGGGCGGGGACCCTAGCACGGGTTGGAGTCGCCGGAGATTTGCGGTTGCGTGCCGGCCTGGCGACCGGTACAGCACCGGCCATGCCGTGGCAGGAGATCGCCGGGCAGGATCGCGCGGTACGGCTCCTGCGCGGGGCGCTCGAGCGAGGACAGCCGCATCACGCGTACCTGCTCGCCGGCCCCGCCGGGATCGGCAAGGAGCTGCTCGCGCGCCTCTTCGCGCAGGCGGCGAATTGCGAAGCGGTCTCCGGGGAGCAGCCTTGCGGGTCCTGCGCCGCCTGCGCG
>DASWGQ010000181.1:0-5766 GCA_036393595.1 Myxococcales bacterium
GCGGGGTTGGTGGAGGAGGGCGTCACCATCGGCACCTTGGCCTGCTGCGCCTTGGGGGCCATGAACATCGAGCGCGTCGAGGCCACCTCGCCCAGCAGCGCCACCACGTGCTCGCTGGCGATCAGGCGCGTCGCGGCGGTGGCCGCCTCCTCGGGACGGCCCTGGTCGTCGAGCACCTTGACCTCGAGTCGCCTCCCCTTCACCCCGCCCTTCGCGTTGAGCTCGTCGATGGCGAGCTGGATCCCGTTCGCGCTGGAGAGGCCGAAGGTGGCCTCGGTGCCGGTCATGCTCCCGACCTCGCCGATCACGATGGGGCCGGTCGCGTTGGGGCTCATCATTCCGCTGCCCTGGTCCTGTTTCTTGCAATCCGCGAGGGCGGCGAGGGCGAGGAGGCTCGGCAAAATCCTGCGCATGGCGGATCCTCTGGCGTCGATTGGGAAAAGCGGCCTTGCTTAACACTCCGGGAGGGCGCGATCAACCTTCGCCGCGCCCCCGGGCCTGCATGGTACAGTAGGTCACCTTGCCCTCGCCGCGGATCCTCGTCGTCGACGACAACCCGGAGCTCCTCACCCTGCTTTCCTCGTCCTTCGAGGACGCCGGATACACCGTCCTGACGGCCAGCCGTGGCCGGAGCGCGTTGGACCTGGCGCGCAAGGAGAAACCGGCGCTCGCCATCGTCGACGTGCTCCTTCCCGACCTGATGGGGTTCGACGTCGCCGAGATGCTCAAGCGCCTCAAGATCCCCTTCATCTTCATCTCCGGCGTGCACAAGGGCGGGACCTCGGCGAAGGGCGCCGGCGCCAAGTACGGCGCGGCCGGGTACTTCGAAAAGCCGTTCGACCGGAAGGCGCTGCTGGAAGCGGTGCGGAAGGTCGTCCCCGCCGCCCGGACTCCAGAGCGGGAGCTCGAGCTGGACCTCGAGGGGGCGCCCCCGGTCGCCGAGGAAGCCGAGGCAATGGAGCTGACCAGCCGCATCGACCTGACCGCCGAGGGCGCGCACGTCGGGCTCCGCGGGGGAGGCAAGCTGGCGCTGAAGCCGATGGGACCCGAGCAGCAGGCCCGGCTCAGCAGCGCCGCCAGCCCTACGACGCGGCGCGTCAGCGTCACTGTGCCCACCGAGCCGCCCCCGCCGGGGCGCCAGGACGAGCCGGAGGAGCTGCCCGCGGATGCGCTGCAGCCGATCGCCTCGAAGGACAGCGTCCGGCGCGGAGAGCTGAAAGACAACCTGCCGCAGCTCTTGGCCGCCTTCTACCAGGCGCGCGAGACGGGCGAGTTGGGCGTGCAGAAGGGGCAGGTGAAGAAGGTCGTGTACTTCGAGACCGGGATGCCGGTGTTCGCGCTCTCCAACCTCGTCGCCGACCGGCTGGGGCAATTCCTGGTGCGCGCGGGGAAGATCGACGAAGCGACGCTCGAGTCGGCCGCGGACGAGGCCTCGCGGAGCAAGCAGCGCACGGGCGACGTGCTCATCTCGATGGGCGCGATCTCCGAGGAGGAGCGGCTGTACTACATCGCGCAGCAGATCAAGAGCATCCTCTATAGCCTGTTCGCCTGGGAGACCGGCTCCTTCGCGCTATCCTTCCAGGCCCGCGCGCGCAGGGAGATGGTCAAGCTCGACATCCACCCGGCGAACCTGATCGTGCGCGGCGTCAAGAAGCTCTACAAGCCGGAGCGCCTCCGCCGGCTGCTCGCGGCCGGGGAGCGGCTCGTCCCCTCGCCCGATCCGGCGTTCAACCTGAGCGACGTGGAGCTGCAGGCGTGGGAGGCGCACCTGTTGCCCCGCTGCGACGGGACGCGCAGCGTAGCCGACCTGGTGAAGCTCTCCGGCAGGCCTGAGAACGAGGCCTGGGCCACGCTGGTCGCCCTGCGTGCGCTGCGCGTGCTCGACGTGCGCTGACGACTTAAGCTGTCCGCATGGAAGGGCTGGGGAAGCTGCTCCTCATCACCGGCATCGCTCTCGCCGTGTTCGGCGCGGTGCTGCTCATCGCCGGCAAGCTCGGAATGCCGCGGCTCCCGGGCGACATCCTCATCCGCCGCGACAGCTTCACCCTCTACATGCCGCTCGGGCTGATGCTCCTGCTCAGCTTGGTCCTCACGGTGATCCTGAACCTCGTCGCCCGGGGACGCTGAGCCTGGTCTACAGCGGTCCCTTGCCGGCCCATTCGACGGCCCGCTCCGGATGGCGTGGTCGTCACGGTGGTGCTGAACCTCCTCGCGCGCCGATCGAGGCTTCCACCTCCGATCGGATGTGGCGCAGGACGCGCTGGTGGATGCGGTGCACCAGGAGGTCCGACCAGATCGACCAGTACGCTTGCGGGCCCATCTCCAGCTGGTACCAGGTGCTGCCTTCGAGGCGGGTCCGTCTGCCGGGCAGCGCGACCAGGCGGAACTCCCCGCGCCGGCTGCGCATCGTGCCGTCGAGGTGGGGCGGGTGCAGATGCAAGTAGGGGCTCCATTCCTGCATCGGCGGCGGCTGCGAGGCGACGTCGAAGGCGAGCCTCCGCGGAGCGTCCCAGGCAGTGATCGGCTCCACGAAGGCTCCAGTGGAGAATTCGCACCGGCGCACTGCCCCGACGCCGGCGCCGGAGATCCGCGCGCGCACGGGGTACGCGATGCCCAGGCGGAAGAACCACTCCGGCGGCGGGGGCAGCTCGGCGAACCCGAGCACGTGGGACCACACCTTCTCGGGAGGGGCATCGATCTCGGCCGCCGTGACCACCTCGCGCAGCGGCGGGCGGCCCAGGGACCCGTCCAATCGGGCCGACGCGGGAAGGGCAAAAGCAATGGCGAGCGCGGCGCGCGTGGACAGGTGCTCGGCGCTGATCGCGCGGCCGGCGAGCGCTCCGAACATCCCGAGCGGCAGGGCGAGCGGAAGGATCATCCCGAGGCAGAGAGCGCCCTCCACCGCGAAGAGGAGCGAGGCGAGTGCCGCGACCGCGATGGTGAGCGCGCCGACGGCCGCGGTCGCGCTCCACCGCTTGAGCCACCCCCGGTTGAAGAACCATCCGGCCGCCGCGCCCATCGTGAATGGCGTCCCGAGGAACACCGCGGCGCTGTAGCGGTGGAGGAGCAGGACGTGCAGGCCGACGGACACGGCTGCGATCAGCACCCCGGCCGCGACGCCGAGGATGGCGGCGCGGAGCCGATCGGCGCCTTCCCTGGGTGGCTGGTGCACGCTTCGAGGACGCGACGGAGCGATCGCGAGCAAGAGCATCAAGACCCAGTTCACATAGGGCAGGAAGAAGAGCAGTGCGATCCAGGGCGAAAGACCCGCGTCCAGCGCGCGCCGCAGGGTCATGCTCACGCCGATCCAGAGGAAGGGCAGCGCCCACGCAGCCATCCCGACCAGCAGCCACTCCGACCGCGGCTGAAGCAGCGTCCCGCGCGAGGACAGCATCGGCGTCACGTAGTCGAGCGGCGTCCAGATCTGGCCCGTCGCCAGGCGCACGGCGAGGACGTCCACCCCGAGCTTCAGCGCCATCAGCGCCGCGCCGTGCAGCAGATAGGTGCGCCGGTCGACGCGCTCCTCGAGGCCGAACCAGAGGCGGAGCAGCCTGCGCACCGCTGCAGCGTAGCGAAATCCCAGCCGTCCTGTCGCCTTGACACCCCAGGTGCTTCGACATAGACGTGCGCGCCCGATGATCGCCCTGTCCAAGCAGGCGGGGGTTATGCCCTCGCCCTTCGACGCGGAGCAGCAGCGCCGGTTCGACGAGGGATTCGAGAAGGCGGTGGCGAAGTACCCGCCCGACCGCCGGCGGTCGGCGCTGCTGGCGGTGCTCCACCTGGCGCAGGACGAGCTGGGGTGGCTGAGCGAGCCGGCGATGGCGTACGTCGGGTCCCGCCTCGACGTCCCGCCGGTGCGCGTCCGCGAGGTGGCGACCTTCTACACGATGTACCGCCTGCGCCCGGTGGGGCGGCACCACATCGGCGTGTGCAACTCGGTGTGCTGCTGGGCGATGGGCAGCGAGAAGATCCTGCAGCACTGCGAGGAGCGGCTCGGGATCCGGCCCGGCCAGGTCACGGAGGACGGCCAGTTCTCGCTGGAGGAGGTGGCCTGCCTGGCCTCCTGCGGCACCGCACCCGCGGTGCTCCACAACAACTTCACCTACGTCGAGAACGTCACGCCCGAATCGATGGACGCGCTGATCGCCCGGCTGCGCACCGAGCCCGGGCAGAAGATGGCGCCGGGCCCGCATCCGCGGCACCTCGAGGACAAGCACGCGATCGAGAAGCAGTCCCAGCCGCAGGCGACCGGTACCGTCGGGCTGCCCGCGGCGACCACCGCCCCGACCGGCAGGAGCCGCTGAGCGTGCCCGAGCGCGTGAAGATCCTCACCGGCGACTGGGACAAGCCCGAGAGCTGGTCGCTCGCGACCTACAAGGCGTCCGGCGGCTGGCAGGCGCTCCCCAGGGCGCTGAAGATGCAGCCGCAGCAGATCGTGGACGAGGTCGCGAAGAGCAACCTGCGCGGACGCGGCGGCGCGGGGTTCCCCACCGGCATGAAGTGGAACTTCGTCCGCAAGGAGACGAGCTTCCCCAAGTACCTGGTGGTGAACGCCGACGAGGGCGAGCCGGGCACCTTCAAGGACCGCGCGATCCTCGAGAAGAGCCCGCACATGTTCGTCGAGGGGCTGGTGATCGGCTGCTACGCGCTCGATTGCCACCTCACCTACGTGTATTGCCGCGGCGAGTTCCGGAAGGCAGCCGCGGCGCGGCTGCAGCAGGCGATCGACGAGGCCTACGCGCAGGGCTACCTGGGGAAGAACATCCTCGGCTCGGGGTTCGACCTCGACATGCACGTGGTGATCGGGGCCGGCGCCTACATCTGCGGGGAGGAGACGGCGCTGCTCGAGTCGCTGGAAGGGCGGAAGGGATACCCGCGCCTCAAGCCTCCGTTCCCCGCCAACGCGGGCGGAGGCCTGTTCAAGCAGCCGACCGCGGTGAACAACGTCGAGACGCTGGCGAACGTCCCGGCGATCGTCGAGAAGGGCGGCGACTGGTTCGCCGGCGTGGGCGTCCCCAAGAACGGCGGCACGCGCCTGTACGCGGTGAGCGGGCACGTGAACCTGCCCGGCGTGCACGAGGCGCCGATGGGCACCACCTTCCGCGTCCTGCTCGACGAGTACTGCGGCGGGATGCGCGGCGACAAGAAGCTCAAGGCCATCATCCCCGGCGGCAGCTCCTCGGCGGTGATGACCGCGGAGGAGGTCGACTGGCCCTCCGACTTCGACACGCTCAAGGCCAAGAAGACCATGGCCGGGTCGGGCGGCGTCGTGTACCTCGACGAGGACACCAACATGGCCTTCGCGCTGGCCAACGTGATGCGCTTCTACGCGCACGAGTCCTGCGGCCAATGCACGCCGTGCCGCGAGGGGACGGCGTGGCTGAGCCGCTTGCTCGACAAGATTTGCGCCGGCCGCGGCGAGAAGCTGGACGTGGACAACGTGCACCAGATCGCCCGGCAGATGGAGATGAAGACGATCTGCGCGCTGGCCGACGGCGCCGCGATGCCGGCGAAGAGCTACATCGAGAAGTTCCGCGCCGACTTCGACGCGCTCGTGCGGGGCTAGCGTTGGCCGAGACCATCCTGTTCTGGGTCTTCTTCGCCGGCGTGGTCGTCGCCGGGGCGCAAGTCGTCCTGCGGCGCAACCCGGTCCATGCGGCGATGTCGCTGGTCGCCTGTTTCTTCTTCCTGGCCGGCGTGTACCTGCTCCTCTCGGCGCACCTGATCGCCATCCTCCAGGTGATGGTCTACGCCGGCGCGGTGATG
>DASWGQ010000182.1:0-4820 GCA_036393595.1 Myxococcales bacterium
CTCGCCGACTTCACCGAGGCGCAGGCGGTGCTGCGCAACAAGCTGATCGGCGCCATGCTCTACCCCGCCATCATGGTCGTGGTGGGCCTCGTCATCGTCAGCATCCTCTTCGTGGTGGTGATCCCGAAGGTCACCAAGATCTTCGAGGACATGAACGTCGCGTTGCCCTGGACGACGCGGATCCTCATCGCCACCTCGAGCTTCGCGCGCGACTATTGGTACGCGCTGCTCGTCGGGCTGCCGCTCGCGGCCTGGGGCCTGCGCCGCTGGCTCAAGACGCCCAAGGGCCGCGACTGGTGGGACGCGAAGCAGCTCACGCTGCCCATCTTCGGGGAGCTGTTGCGCATGCTCGCGCTGGCGCGCTTCGCCAAGACGCTCGCCACGCTGCTCAGCTCGGGCGTGCCGCTGCTCACCGCGCTCGACATCGTGAAGAACATCGTCCACAACTCGCTGCTCGCCCGCGTGATCGAGGACGCGCGCGACGCCATCCGCGAGGGCGAGAGCATCGCCGCGCCGCTCAAGCGCAGCGGCCAGTTCCCTCCCCTCGTGCACCACATGATCGCCATCGGCGAGAAGAGCGGGCAGCTCGAGGAGATGCTGCAGAACGTGGCGCGCAGCTACGATGCGCAGGTGGAGATGCGCGTCGGCGCGCTCACCAGCCTCCTCGAGCCGATCATGATCGTGGTGATGGGCGGAGGCGTGGCGTTCATCGTCTTCTCCATCCTCATGCCCATCATGCAGCTCACCAGCTTCGTTCCAAAATGAGGGCAGCCATGCAGCAGAAGATCGAACGACTTCGAAGGCTCCGCCGCAGCCGCGGCATGACGCTGATCGAGATCATGGTGGTCCTGGTGATCCTGGGCCTCATCGCCGGCGCGATCGGGTTCAACGTCTTCCAGAACCTGAAGGAGGCGCAGATCAAGACCGCGCGGCTCGACCTCCAGGCCATCTCGCAGGGCGTGGATCTGTACCACGTCGAGACGGGGAACTGGCCGGAGACGCTCACCGCCTTGACCCCCAAGTTCGTCCGGGATCTGCGCAAGGACCCGTGGGGGAACGAGTACCAATATCTCAAATCCGGCGACGGATACGACGTGTACTCCTACGGCCCGGACAAGGCGCAGGGCGGAAGCGACGACATCACCGTCCACGGCGGCGAGAGCACGACGCCCACCGCGCAGGGAGGCAAGTAACGGCGTGCGCGCCCGCGGGATGACATTGCTGGAGATCGGCATCGCGCTCGCCATCGTGGCGGGACTGATCGCGCTCGCCGTGCCGACCATCTCCAGCGTCGCGCGCGTGCAGCTCCGGCAGCGGACCGGGCAGCTCGCGGGAGGGATCCGCTCGCTCTACAGCGCCTCCGCGGTGGCTGGCCGGAGCTGCCGGCTGGTGATGGACCTCGATGCCAGCGCCTACTGGTCGGAGTGCGCGCAGGGCGCGGTGCGCCTCGCGGCCGACGGCGAGCGCGCCCGCGGCGGCGCGCGGGAGGCGACCCGCGAGGAGGAGCTGCTCGCCACGGTGGCCCAGCGGGGAGACGCGATCTCCGACGAGGAGCGCACGCGCGCCGAGCTGGCCCGCAAGAGCGCGTTCGCGCAGACGAGCGACATCCCCAAGACGGAGCTGGGCGGCTCGGTCCGGTTCGCCGCCGTGTGGGTCTCGCACCAGCCGGAGCGGTACGTCGCCGGAAAGGCGTTCCTCTACTTCTGGCCGAGCGGCCTGACCGAGACGGCCTCGATCCAGCTCGCGCAGGGCGACGACGTGAACACGCTCCTGGTCGAGCCGCTCACCGGGAAGGTGCGCATCGCCAGCGGCCGCGTGGACGCGGAGGGGCAGAAATGAGCCGCGCACCGCGACCCTGCAAAGGCTTCACGCTGCTCGAGGTGATGATCAGCCTCGCCATCCTGGCGATCTCGCTGGTGGCGATCTCCGGCCTGACCGGCGGCGCCGTGGCGATGGAGGCGTACTCGCGGCGCGCGACCGAGGCGACGCTGCTCTTGCGCGCCAAGATGAACGATCTCGAGGACCAGCTGCACAAGGACGGCTTCTCCGATTTCGACGACGACAAGCGAGGCACCTTCGACGAGGAAGGCGCGCCCGCCT
This sequence comes from Myxococcales bacterium, assembly GCA_036393595.1. GTDB lineage: Bacteria > Myxococcota > Myxococcia > Myxococcales > 40CM-4-68-19 > VBKO01. Next base: position 2,101 of record DASWGQ010000182.1, read on the forward strand.
ATGCGTGGCGGGCCGAGATCCTGAAGCCCGACGTGCAGATCGATCCGGCGCAGCTGCTCGGCCTGCTCGGCGTGGCCCCGGGCAAGCCCGGCGACGCGTCGAAGAGCGCCAATCCGCTCACGCAGGGGCTCGCCGCCGCCGCGAGCGCGATCGGCGGCCCGGCGCCCGGGACCCCGGGGATGCCCGGAGCCGCGGCCCTCGCGGGAGGCCCGCTGGCGGGGCTCCTGCAGGGGCAGGCGCAAGGGTTCATCGAGACGCTCAAGAAGAGCGTGCGCGAGGTGCGCGTCACGGTGACCTGGAAGGACGGCAAGGAGGAGCGCAGCATCTCCGCTTCCCAGGAGATGGTCATCCTGCCCGAGACGGTGGGCAAGGCGGGCCAGGTCCAGGCGCAGCCCCCGCAGGCGGCCCCGGTCCTGCCCGGGCAGCCGGTGCCGCAGCGCGTGGGGCGCGCTTCCGGCGACGGAGACTCGCAATGAGGCGCGCGTCCGGCTTCACGCTCCTGGAAGTGCTGATCGCCGTGGCGGTGCTGGCCCTCATCGGCGGCCTGACCTGGAAGAGCTTCGACGGCGCCTACGCGGTCAAGGCGCGTGTCGAGCAGGCCGAGGAGCGGGACCAGATGGTGCGCGGCGCGCTCAACCGGCTGGCGCGAGAGGTCTCGATGACGTTCCTCTCCGAGCACTACGACCGCAAGCGGTTCCGCGATCGTCCCACGCTCTTCCGCCTGCGCGACGGGCGCCGCGAGGCGGACCTGATCTTCACCTCCTTCGGCCACGAGCGCCTGCACGTCGACGCCAAGGAATCGGACCAGGCGCTGTACGAGTACTCGATCGGCCCGGATCCGCGGGACGGCTCCAAGCGGGACCTGTTCCGGCGGGTGAAGCCGCTGCTCGACGAGGACCCGGAGCGCGGCGGCGACAAGGCGGTGCTCGCCGAAGGCGTGGTCGGCTTCTCGGTGGAGGCGTGGGAACCCAAGGACCGGGAGTGGCGGGCCGAGTGGAGCTCGAACGGCGCCGACCGCACCGGCGGCGTGCTGGTCCCTCCGCGCGTCAAGCTGTCGCTCACCGTCCGCGACGAGGACGGCAAGGACAAGACGTACACCACGCAGGCGAAGATCTTCCTCACCCAGCCCCTGGACTTCTGATGCGGAGACCGTTTCCCACCGAGCGCTCCCGGGCGCGGCGAGGCCGGGCGGCGGGCATCCGCTCGCGGCGCGGGGTGGCGCTCATCCTGGTGCTCACCACTGTCGCCATCCTCAGCTCCATCGCGGTCGAGTTCAGGTACCAGTCGCGCGTGAGCCTGCGCCTGGCGGAGAACGCCCGCGACGAGCTGCGCGCCTACTACCTGGCGCGCTCGGCGGTGAACCTCTCGCGCCTCTTGCTCCACTTCCAGAAGCAGGTCGACCAGATGGGCGGCCAGCTCGGTCCCCTGTTGTCGGGCCTCCTCGCCGGGCAGGCGCCGCGCCCTGCGCCGCCGCCGGGCCTGCAGGCGGCCGCGCCGGCCAACAACCTGGGCATCCGCTTGTGGGAGATTTTGCCCATCGACTCGAACGCCATGTCGGCCCTGCTCGGCGGCGGCGACCTGTCCGCGCTCGGCTCGCCGGCGCCCGATCCCTACGGTCAGCCCGCCCCGCGCGACGAGACCCGGCGCCCGCAGATCGAGGGGCCGCCGCTGCACTCCTTCGGCAGCTTCGAGGGCGCGTTCAAGGCGAAGATCGTCGACGAGAACAGCCGCATCAACGTCCGCGGCCTGGACGGCGTGGGCGCCGCGCCGATGGCCGCCGTCACCCAGCTCCGCGCGATGATGAACGACCCCAAGTACGACTTCATTTTCGACGAGGAGGACGCGAACCACGATCGGGTGCGCCGCGACGACGTCGTGCTCGCGATGAAGGACTGGATCGATCTCGACGAGACGGGGAGCGCGTTCGATCCGACCAACCCCACCAACCAGTTCGTGAACGGCTTCTCCGACGAGAATTCCGCCTACGACCGCTACGTGCCGCGCTACAAGGCGAAGAACGCGCCGCTCGACAGCCTGGAAGAGCTGTACATGGTGCGCGGGGTGAACGATCGCTTCATGGCGGCGTTCGGCGACCGCCTGACCGTCTGGCTCACAGTGGACGGCAAGCTGAACATCAACACCAACGACCCGCTGCAGATGCTGACCAACATCCTCAGCGCGGCCGCCAACCCGAACGATCCGAAGCTGCGCGATCCGCGGCTCCTTGCCATCGTCCTGCAAGAGATCCAGGTGCAGAAGATGTTCAGCTTCCTGGGTCTGTCCGCGCAGGACTTCGTGGCCATCCTGACGAGGAACGGGATCGCAGTGCCGACCGCGCTGACCACCCCGGCCAGCCCGCAGAACTTCCTCACCTCGACCAGCGACACGTTCCGCATCACCGCCACCGGCCGCGCGGGGCGCATCGAGAAGACGCTCACCGCGGTGGTGCGGTACGACGACCTGCTCGGCAAGCTCTTGTACTGGAAGGAAGACTGATGCACCGAATCGTGGGCCTCGACGTGTCGGGCGACAAGATCCGCCTGGTCGCGCTGGAGAGCGGCTTCCGGGGCTTCTCGGTGCTGGAAGCGCGCAGCCTGGCCCTGCCCGAAGGGGCCACGCACGGCGAGCGCCTCAAGGCCGCGCTCGCCCAACTCCCGCACGCCGAGGACGACACTTTCGCCGTGGCGCTGCCCGGCGCGCAGGTCGCGAGCCACCTGGTG
>DASWGQ010000183.1:0-10129 GCA_036393595.1 Myxococcales bacterium
GGGTGAACTTCGACTGCCCGGGCCGCAACAGGTACAGCGCCTGGTGCGTCGCCACCCACAGGTTCTGCGACTCGTCGGTGCTCATGCCCACGATCGGCGTCTCCAGGATGCCGTCGTTCAGACCGTAGGTGACGTCGTGCACGGGCCATGGCCCCGGGCCGCCGAACGTCGGCCCGACGTCGACAGGGCCGCCGTCCGTGCCGCCATCCGTCGTGCCCCCGTCGGTCCCGCCGTCGTTTCCGCCGTCCGGCGTTCCCCCGTCCGTGCCGACGTCCCCGCCGCCGTCCGTCACCGGCGGCGGCGTCGGGTGATCGCTCCCCCGCGCGCAGGCGACCGCCGCCGCGCACACCGCTGCCGCCAGGATCCGCAAAGAGCCGCCCATCGCCCGTCCCCCTGCCCCCCGCACGCGGGGGCCCCGCCCGATTGCGAGGCGCGGGCCAACTGTCCGAATGGGGGTTTCCGCGCCGTCGCCGCGTCAGATGGGCAACAGGTTTCCGCGCCCGTGGAACGGCTTTGCCCACATCAGGGTGCTCTGGTATCGAGGCCTGGTGAAGATCGACGTCCCGTTCGGCGCGCGCGCGGTCCCCGCCGACCAGACGCGCATCTTGCGGGCGGCCCTGGACGCGATCCGGCTGGAGCGGCCCTCGGCGGCGTTCGACCTCGATTCCACCACGCTCTCCAACAAGCCGCGCCAGGCGCGCATCGTGCGCGAGTTCGGGCGCGCGCGCGGCCTCGCGCAGCTCGCGCAGTGCCAACCGCAGGCGGTGGTCTCGTGGGACCTGCGGGACTCGATGCGGATCTGCGGCCTTTCCCGCGAGGAAGCGGACCGGCTCCACCGCGACCTCCGCCGGTTCTGGCTGGAACGCTTCTTCACCAGCGAGTATTGCAAGGACGACGAGCCGATCGCGGGCGCGGCCGAGTACTTGCGGCGCGTGCTCGAGGCGGGCGGCGAGGTGCTCTACGTCACCGGCCGGCACGCCGGGATGGAGGCGGGGACGCTGGACAGCTTCCGCCGGGCGGGGTTTCCCCTCCCCGACGGCTCGCGCGTGCAGCTGTGGCTCAAGCCTCGCCCCGACGACGACGACGATCGCTGGAAGGAGACCTGCCACGCGCGCCTGCTCGAGCTGTCCGGCCTGGCCTGCGCGTTCGACAACGAGCCCACCCACGTGAACGCCTGCAAGCGCTCCTTCCCCGAGGCGCGCGTGGTGCACCTGGACACCGATCACTCCGGCAGGCCCGTCGAGGTGCGGCCCGACGTGCCGTCGATCGTCGATTTCCGCATGGCGGGATGAGGCGCCGCGCGCGGACCACCCCGCTGGCGGTGGTGGACCTCGGGTCGAACGCGGTGCGGCTGCAGATCGCCGACGCCGGCCGGGACGGCGGTTTCACCGTGCGCGCGGAGGACCGCGCCGCGGTCCGCCTCGGCGCGCAGGTGTTCCGCACCGGGCGGCTCTCGTCGGACTCCATCGCCGCGTGCGCCACGGCGCTGCAGCGGTTCGCGAAGCTCGCACAGCGGGCGGGAGCGGGGCGGGTCCGCGCCGTGGCGACCAGCGCGGTCCGCGAGGCGTCCAACCGGGCGCAGCTGCTGCGCGCGGTCCGCGCGGCCTCGGGGCTCTCGGTGGAGGTCATCTCCGGCGCCGAGGAAGCGCGCCTGGTCTGCCTCGGCGTCCTGCAGGGCGCGCCGCCCTCGGAGCGGGCGCTGCTGCTGGACATCGGCGGCGGCTCGACCGAGGTGATCTCGGCGAGGGGAGAGGAGCCGGAGAGCGCCGCGAGCCTGCAGCTCGGGTCGGTGCGCTTGACCGAGTTCTTCGTCAAGAACGATCCCGTGACCCGGCGCGAGGCGCGCCTGCTGGAGGAGGCCATCCAGGACGCGCTCGGCGAGATCGACCCGCTCCTGATCGGCCGCCACCGCAGGTTGATCGGCGCGGCCGGCACCACCGGGTCGGTGGCCGACCTGGCGCGCAGGCTTTCCGGCGCGCCGGGAGGAAGCGGTCCGGTGACCCATGCCCAGGTGGTAGACGTGCTCGAGCACCTGCGCGACACCTCCGCGAAGCAGCGGCGCAAGCTGGGGGTGGACGAGTCGCGCATCGACGTCCTGTACGCCGGCGCGGCGATCCTCGAAGGAGTGATGCGCAGGCTCCGCGTGGAGGAGATGGAGGTCACCGCGCGCGGCCTGCGCGACGGGCTGATGGCCGATCTGGTCCGGCGCGAGGTGCGCCCGCCTCCGAGCGGACTGCACGGCGAGCACGTGGTGCTCGAAGGGCTGCGCGCCTTCGGCCGCCGCTGCGGGTACCGCGAGCCGCACGCCGAGCAGGTCGCGCAGCTCAGCCTGTCGATCTTCGATCAGACCCGCAACCTGCACCGCCTGGGCGCCGAGGAGCGCGCCCTCCTGCACGCGGCGGCCATGCTGCACGACGTGGGCTCGTTCGTGTCGTACAACCGCCACCACAAGCACGGCTATTACCTGCTGTACCACGCCGACCTGCCGGGCTTCACCGACCGGGAGCGCGAGCTGATCGCCACCGTCGCGCGCTACCACCGGCGCTCGGTGCCCAAGGACCGCCACGAGGTCTTCCAGGTGCTCACTCCCGAGGAGCGCGCCGTGGTGCGCCGGCTCGCGGCCATCCTGCGGGTGGCTGACGGGCTGGACCGCGGCCACCGGCGGCACGTGCGCCGGGTGGAGGCCGCCCGGGGCCGCCGCGGCGGGCTGCGCATCGACGTCTGGGCCGAGGAAGGGTCGGAGCTGGAAGTCTGGTCGGCGCAGCAGAAGTCCGATCTCCTCGCTGAAGTCACGGGCGGTCCCGTACGCTTTCGCCTTCACACTGCGCGGTAGCCCCTCTCGCCCCAGGAGAGCCGCGAGCGCATCCGCGCGGCCATCGACAAGCGCTACACGCTTCCCGCCGGCGCCTCAGAGGCTCACTGAGCCGCGACCGTCCAGGGCACGTCGATGGGGTTGCCGTTGGCGTCGCGCCTCACGAAGGTCAGCGAGCCGTCGCGGTTCTGCAGCACCGTCCCGAACCCGGGCGGCATGGTCGCGGGAGCGCCTCCCAGCCCGAGGATCGCGCTCCGGCCGGCGAACGCCACCGGATCGTGCGCGTACAGGTGCGAGTGGGCGGTGAGGATCAGCGAGTACTTGTGCCGCGCGATGGTCTGCACGATCCGCGCATTGCCCGTCCGAGGGCCGGTCACTGGATGGTGGCGGGCCACGATGGTGTACCTGGCGCTCGCGTCCGCCGCGGCGAGCGTGCTCTCCAGCCAGTCGGCCTGCGCGGCGTCCCACGAGTCGTCCGCGATCACCACGAAGCGCGCCTTGCCGAGCGAGGTCTGCACGTCGGTGAAATAATAAGGCAGCGGCCGCCGCAGCGCGGCCATGTATGCGGTGAAGTTCGCGTCGCCGCGGCCGGCGAAGCACGAGTAGGGCGGCGCATCGTTGCCGCACTCGTGGTTCCCCATCGTCATCCACCAGGTGGGCGGCCCCTGCGCCACCGCGCCCATGTACAGGCGCATCTGCGCCTGCGCCTCCGCGAACGACTGGCTGCAGACGTACATGTGATCGCCCAGGTCGAGCGCGAGCTGCACCCGGAGCACTTTCATCGCGCGGGCGATCTGCCCGATCGCCGCCGAGGGGTAGTCCTCCGTCCGATCGCAGAAGCCGGGGCGCGTGTCTCCGGTGGTCGCGAACCACAGCCGGTCGACCGCGCCGCCGCCTTCGCCCACGCTCCCCGCAGGGACCTCGCCGGGATCGGGCGTGCCGGGCAGAGCGCCGTCGCCGGGCGCTGGTCCCGCGCACGGGTCCACCACGTCGCCGGGGGGCGTCTCGCAGCGGGCCGCTTCCCGGCCCGGCATGCACCGCGTGGCGCCGAGCGCGGCGGCGCAGGCGAGCAGCCGGGCCACGGCGCGCGGAAAGCGCATCCCGCGACTGTACCGCGCACGGCGGGCTCTCGCCTCGGTCAACCGGCCGAGGCGCGGCTACTCGAGCACCCGGACCGGCAGGATGACCATGGCCAGCCCGGCGAACTGCAGCCGCCGCTGGATGACGTACGCCGTCTCGTTGTGCAGGAGGCGGTCCCACCACCGCTCGCGCTCGAAGATCAGCTTTCCGGCGAAGAAGATGCTGCGCTCGTATTCGCGCGCGACCTCGCTGGCGAGGCCCTCGCATTCCGCGACCGCCTCGGTGCCCACGCTCATCCGGTAGTCCGCCGGGATGCCCATGCGGCGCGCCAGGTCGACGTACTTCTGCAGGGCGGTCTCCGTCTCCTCGCGCACGCGGTCCACCTCCTCGACCCCTTGGAAGGTGGCCGAGTCGACGACCGCGACCGACATGAACACCACGTTGTGGAAGTAGCGCGGGAACAGCTTCACCACCGTCAGCAGCGAATGGATGCCGAGCCCGGAGAAGCTCGCCACCAGGAGCACCGCGGTCGGCTTGCGCTTCTCGATGTGCAGCTCCTTGAGGGGCCCGCTGGTGGGAAGCGCCTCGAGGATGGTGTCCAGCCGCTTGAGGCGGGCGAACACGCTGCGGTAGTGGCGCTTGATCACCAGGCAAAGCGCGATCAGGGCGCCGGTCACCACCACGGTGAGCCACGCCCCCTCCGTGAATTTCTCGAAGATGTTCACTACCAGGATGGTGACGCACATGAGCAACCCGACCACGTGGATCCAGATGTGGCTGGCCCAGTCCGGGTACTTCCGCCGGGTGTCCGCCATGACCCAGTAGCGCAGCATGGCGGCCTGGCTGAGCGAAAACGTCACGAACACGTTGATGGCGTACAGCACCACCAGGATGTCCACCGACCCATGCGTGTAGACGAGCATGCCGAGCGAGGTGGCGCCCATCAGCACCACGCCGTTCTGCATGGTGAGGCGGTCGCTGAGCGCGCTGAACCGGTGGGGGAGCCACGAATCATGGGCCATGTTGGCCATGACGCGAGGTCCGTCGATGAACCCGGCCTGCGCGGCGACGAACAGGAGCAGGGCCTCCGACACCAGCGTGATCACGATGAACGCCCTTCCGACGTTCACCCCGTCGATGCTCCAGCCCGCCGCGACGTTGGTGACCAGCACCGCGTTCATGGTCTGTCCTTGCACGGGCTGCACGCGCATCAGCAGGTAACCGAGGATGATGCCGCTGGCGGTCACCGCCAGGCTGATCGCCATGTACGCCATTGTCCGCTTGGCGGTAGCGACGCGCGGCTCGCGCATGATCTGCAGGCCGTTCGAGACCGCCTCGATGCCGGTGTACGTGCCCGCGCCCAGCGAGTAGGCGCGCATGAACAAGGCGAGGACGCCGAAGGTGCCCAGGGTGGCCAGGTCGTGGTTCAGCCCGGTGTGCACATGCTCCGCCACCTCGTGAGCGCGGCCGAGATGGAAGAAGACGCTGAAAATGATGACGATGGCGTGGGTGACCAGGAAGGTGAGGAAGATCGGCACGAGGGTGGTGACCGACTCCTTCACGCCCCGCAGGTTCATCACCGTGAGCAGGGCGATGACCGCGACTTCCGAGGGCAGCTTCAGCCAGTGCCAGCTCACCGGGAAGTTGGAGAAGACCTGGTCTCCTCCCGACGCGATCGAGATGCTGATGGTGAGGACGTAATCGACGAGCAGCGCCGAGCCGCTGACCACGCCCCAGCGCGGACCCAGGAGCTTGCTGGCCACCACGTACCCGCCGCCCCCAAAGGGGAAGTGCTCGATGATCTTGCTGTACGAGGCGGCGAGGATGAAGACGGTGAGCGCTGTCAGGGCCGCCAGGAAGACGGCGAGGTACTGGTGCTCGCCGAGGGCCCTGAATGCTTCCTCGGGGCCGTAGGCCGAGGAGGACAGCCCGTCTGCACCGAGTCCGACCCAGGCCAGGAAGGCGGCCAGGGAGATGTGCTGGAACAGGTGCGGGTCCTGGATGTCCTTCGGGCCACCCAGCAGCGTCCGCTTGAACCACTGCCACCGCGTCGGCGGCAGCGGCGGCTCGGGCTCGGGCTGCGGAGGGGGACTGCTGGGCGCCGGTGGGGGCGCGGGGTGGTCCATGGCCGGGACCGCTGTCCTAGCATGAAGCCAAGCCTCGCGGCGGGCAGCGGTCGGTTTGCGGTCTATTTCATCAGTTGTTCTGCGGTCTTGCGACCATCCCTGAGGCAGTCCAGGACTCCGATGCCGCGGTACCAGGCGCCGGTCAGCAGAAGGCCAGGGTGCGCCGCGGCGAGGCGCTCGATCTCCGCCACGCGGGCGCCGTGGCCCGGCTCGTACTGCGGGATCGCCTCCGTCCAGCGGACGACCCGCAGCAGCTCCGGCTGCCTGGGGAGGCGCAGCTCGTCGCGCACGAGCTGCACCAGCTCCTCGTCCGGGAGGGAGCCTGCCTGCGGATGCCGGGCGCCGCCGATCAGCGCCGAGAGGAGGGCCTGGCCGTCGGGCGCCCGCTCGGGCCACAGCGCGGCCGGGAACAGGGCGCCCAGCACGGGCCTGCCGGGCCGGAGCAGGCCGAAGCCCTGGTGGAGCGGCCCCACGTCCTGGGGCTGGACGGCGAGGTGGACGAGCGTGATCGGGGCGGCGTTCAGCTCGCGGAGGCGGGCCGACAGCGCGCCGTCGAACGGGTCGAGCGCCTCGGCCGCTCGAGGCGCCGGCACGGCGAGGACCACCCGTTCGGCATCGATCTCCGCCGCCGCCCCGCCGGCCTCCACCTGGAGCCGGTAACCCGTCCCGGCGCGCCGGACCGCGCGCAGGCGGGCGCGCAGCTGGGGCACGGTCCTGCGGGAAAGGGCGTCCACCAGCTCCTGCATGCCGTCGCGGAACGACGCCAGCCGGGCGCGGGGCTTCTTCTCCATGCCCTTGCGGCCGGCCAAAGCGCCGCGGACGAGGCTTCCCCGGCCCGCGTCCGCCAGCGCGGCCAGGGTGGGAAAGGCGGTGCGCAGCTCGAGCCGATCCGGGTCGCCCGCGTGGATCCCCGTCTGGATCGCGTCGCCCACGAACCTGCCGCCCGGTCCCAGCCGGTGGGCGAAGAATCCGGCGACGGTTGTGCCTTCCGGCGCGGGCCGGCGGAACGGCTCGCCCAGGAGGCCAAGCTTCTCGCGGGCGCTGAGCAGCCGCGTCCTCAGCGCCTCGCCAGGGCCGAGCGGCAGGGCATGGACGGTCCCGCTGCGCTCCACGAAGCGCAGCGAGGCCGCCGGGCTGGCGGGGTGGGGCGCGATGCCGAGCTTGCCACACAGCTCGGCCAGCTCGCCCGTTCGATCCAGGAGCCCGAGCGCGGCCCGCTCCACCAGGAACCCCCGGTGCGTTTCGGTGCCCAGCTTGCCGCCCGCCCGATCCTCCGCCTCGAGCAGGAGGGGCTCCATGCCCCGCTCCCGCAGCGCCAGCGCGGCCGCCATCCCCGCGGCTCCGGCGCCCACCACGACCACGGCGTGCGCCATCAGGCGGCCCTCGTCTCGGCCGCGCGCACCAGCCCGGCCAGCGCGCGCGCGTACACGGGGGAGTCGTTCAGGGCGTTCGCCACCTCGTATCGCGCGATCCCCGCGCGCTCGGCGATGCCGCGCAGCAGGATCCGCTGCTCGTGCAGCGTCTCGATGTGGTCCGAGACGAACGCGACCGGCACCACCAGCACCCGAGAGACCCCGCGAGCGGCCAGTGCGGGCAGGTGCTCCGCGGTGGCGGGCTCGAGCCACTTCACCGGTCCGACCTTGCTCTGCCAGGACAGGGACCAGGGCTGCCCGGGTGGGAGCCGGGCCAGCACGCCCTGCACGGTGGCGCGGACTTCGCGCTCGTACGGATCGCCCTTCTTGATGATGCTGACCGGCACGCCGTGGGCGCTGAACAGGACGTGCACTTGCGCGCGCTCGCCGGCCTCGAAGCGCGCCAGCCCCTCCTGGACGGTGCTCGCCAGCGCGTCGAGGTACGTCGGGTCCTCGGGATAGCGGTCCACCTCGACCAGCGGCAGCCCGCGCCTCGCCGCCTCGGCGCGCAGGTCGTGCAGCACCGAGGCGGTGGTGGCGCTGCACCATTGCGGGAAGAGCGACACGCCCACGAGCCTCGCGCACCCGTCCGCCTTCGCGCGCTCCACCGCCTCGCGGATGTACGGCGTCCAGGCGCTGAACGCGACATAGCAGCGATACCCCGCGCCCAGCTCGGCCTGGAGCCGTTCGCCCTGCTTACGGGTGATCGGCTCGATCGGGCTGCGCCCGCCGATCTCGGAATAGAGCTGCCGGACGTGCGGGGCGCGCTTGCGCGCCACCCACTGCGCGAACTTGCGCCGCAGCCATCCGCGCAGCGGCAGGCGGATGAGGAACGGATCGCTGAACAGGTTCACCAGGAACGGCTCGACCGCCTCCAGCGAGTCGGGGCCGCCGAGGTTGAGCAGCAGGACGCCGGTGCGCGGGGCGACGGCGGGCGGACGGAGCGGGACCACGGCACGTTCTACAACGCATCCCGCAACGTCCGCGCCATGAAAAGCGCAGCGCCGCCTCAGGGGGCGGCGGCTGGCCCGCCGCGCGCGCACGCGCATGCGGCTTACTTCGTGCTGGCGGTGTTCCCCAATTTGTTGAGGATGTCGTTCGCCTTGTCCTCGTGGCGCTGCAGGACGGGCAGCAACTTGTCGAGCAGGTCCTTCACTTCGGGCTTCACGTCGTTGCGGGCGCTCTTCACCATCTCGATCACCTCGCGGTGGCCATTGACCATCATCTGCGCGAAGGCGCGGTCGAAGTCGCGGCCGGTCAGCTTCTGGAGCTCGTCCATCCTGTGCTGCTTGGCCTCGCGCTTCGCCTGGTGGTCGGCGTCCGACTTCATCTGCCGGTCGGCGTCCATCTTCTTCGCGTCCAGGTCGATGTTCAGCTTGCTGGCCACCGCCTTCACGTCCTGGTCGGCCTTCTGGTGATCGCGCACGAGCATCGCGCCGTAGTCCTTCACGTCCTTGGACGCGCCCTTCTGCTGCGCCAGTTGGCCGGCCTGCACTTCCTCCATGTTCACGTGGCGCAGCTTCCGTAGGACCTTGTCGTCGGTGAGCTTCATCGACGTCCGCGTATCGCTCGTCTGCATCGACGAGGAAGTGGTGTCGCTCTTCTTGGCATCGTCGGCGCGCGCGAACGCGGGAACGAGCGCGAGCGCGGCGGTGAGCAGCGTGGCTTGCAATGTCATGGTCGTCTCCCTCACGGACCGTGTTGGTCGCCGGGCAAAGCTGCGCGCTGACGGGGGAGGGCGTAAGTGCGGCAGGACAGGCGTGGGGGAGGGCGCCAGGACGGCTGCGCTCAGCGGGCGGGCAGGCCCCGGTGCACCAGCTCGACCGCCAGCTTGGCGTTCTCCACCGGGGTCGAGGGCAGGATCCCGTGCCCGAGGTTGAAGACGTGGCCGCCTCCCGCGCGGCGGCCCTCCTCGAGGACGCGCAGCACCCGCTTCTCCAGGGCGGGAGCGGGCAGGAAGAGCGAGGCCGGGTCGAGGTTCCCCTGCAGCGCGGGCGCAGGTCCCACCCTCTCACGCGCCTCGTCGAGCGGCACGCGCCAGTCCACTCCCACCACGTCCGCGCCGGTCGCGGCGAGCTGGCCGAGCAGCTCGCCCGTCTCCACCCCGAAGACGATGACGGGCTGCTTCCTCTCGCGCCGCAGTCCCTGGACCACGCGCGCGACGTACGGCGCGCCCAGGCGGGCGTAGTCGGCGGGGGCCAGCGCTCCGGCCCAGGAGTCGAAGATCTGCACGGCGTCGGCGCCGGCGTCGAGCTGGGCCTGCAGGTAGAGCGCGAGCGCCTCCGAGATGCGCGAGAGCAGCTCGTGCGCGAACGCCTCGTCGCCGAGGAGCGCGGCCTTGGCCCGCTCGAAGCTGCGCGAGGTGCGTCCCTCGATCATGTAAGCGGCGAGCGTCCAGGGCGCTCCGCCGAAGCCGATCAGCGGCACCTTGCCGGCGAGCTGCTTGCGGGCGAGCCGGACCGCATCCAGGACGTACCGCAGCTCCCGCTCCGGGTCGGGCACGCGCAGCCGGCGCCCATCCGCCGGTCCCCGCAACGGCTCGGGGAACTGCGGCCCGGCGTCGTCGAGCACGAGGTGCATGCCCATCGCCTCGGGCACCACCAGGATGTCGCTGAAGAGGATGGCGGCGTCCACCCCGAGGATGTCCACCGGCTGCAGCGTCACCTCGGCCGCCAGCTCCGGCGTCTTGCACAAGGTCA
>DASWGQ010000184.1:0-8581 GCA_036393595.1 Myxococcales bacterium
CCAGCGGTGCAGGCGCGGCGAGGCGGCGTACAGGCAGTGCCCGCCGTCGAGCTGGCCGAGCGGGAGGAGGTTCAAGGCGGTGAGCAGCAACCCGAACCAGCCCGCCACGGCCACGGGATGCAGCGCGATCGAGTGCCCCGCAGGGACGTCCAGGACGAGCTTCTCGAGAAGCGTCATCCCGAGCGGATACCCGAGCTCGAGCCCCTCGCGAAGTCGCAGGAAGTGTCCCTCGCGCACCCAGGTCAGCAGCGATTCCCAGAGCGTCCAGTGCAGGAAGGGGCCCTCCTCGGGCACGATGGTGGAGAGCCGCAGCCCGATCACCAGCACGGGAATGGTCACCAGGAAGCCCGCGATCGGTCCCGCCGCGCCGATGTCCACCAGCGCGCAGCGGGTGCGCGGGGCGCTGCGCAGCCGGATGACCGCTCCGAGCGTTCCGATGAGCGAGAGCACGGGAGCCGGAATGAAGAACGGCCAGGTGGCGTCGACTCCGTGCCGGCGGGCCAGGACGAAATGCCCCATCTCGTGCGCCAGCAGGATGGCGAGCAGGGCGGCGGAGAAGGCGAGCCCGTGGCGGATCGCCTCGGCCTGGGTCGGCGGCGGGAGCTGCGTGTCGGTCCAGAGCGTACCGGTGACGAAGGCCGACGCAGCGGTCAGGACGAAGAGCAGGAGGTTGAGCAGCGGCGGGCGCAGGCTGCCCAGCGTGCCCGGCAGCGGCCGCGGGACCTCCAGAGGAGCTTCACTCACACCGAGCTCCCGTCAGCCGTTCCCATGCGTCCTGAAGGTAACCGAAGACGCCGCCCCGGCCCAGGAGTCTTCGCGCGATGGCCCCGTGGCGGCGGGCCTCCGCGCGCCTGCCCAGCCGCCGGAGCGCCCGGGCGAGGTTCTCGTGCAGGTGCGCGCCGCCGTCGCCCGAGCGGAGGGCGCGTCCCCACGCCTGCACGGCCTCCTCCAGCCGCCCCGTCTCGGCCAGCGCGACGCCGAGGCCGGTGAGCGCGTCGGCATCCTCCGGCTTCTCGGCCAGCGCCTTCTCGAACCAGGGGATCGCCTCGGCGTGCCGCCCGAGGCGCACCAGCGCGGTGCCGAGGCGCTCGAAGGCAGGCCACCAGTCCGGCCTGCTGCGCAAGGCCTCCTCCAGCCGGTCCGCCGCCGCCCCGGGCCGCCCCTCGGCGAGATCCATCTCTGCGAGGGCCGCGTGCGCCTTCGCCGCGGAAGGATCGAGCTGCAACAGCTTCTCGCAGCCGGCGCGCGCCGCGGGCGCCGGCCCCGCGCCGCCCAACGCGAAGTCCAGCGCCAGCGAGAGCAGCCGGTCCTGCGCGTCGGCGAAGCTGGGGTCCCGCTGGGCGGCCTCCAGGTACGGATCGAAGCTCTTCGCCGGATCGATGACGCGGACGCCCACCTCGTGCGCGGCGGAGAGGTCGCGCCCGCGCAGATACGCGACGTACGCCTCGACGTCCTCGGTGGGCCACTCCGCGGCGGGCAGCTCGAGCCCCAGCGCCTGCGCGACCGCGCCCGCCGCTTCCTCGAGCGCGCCGAACAGCTCCGAGCGGGGCCGCAGCACCACGTGGTCCAGCGCCGTCCGCCGCTCTTTCTGGTCGACCAGGATGAGGCGCAGCCGCACCCGGTCGGTCAGCTCGGCCGCGCCGTGCAGGAGGTACTCGGTGCCTTCCGGGAGGCCCACCGCGCAGGCCTCCTCCAGCGTCCAGGGGTGGCTCGCGACCACCCACCCGTGGTCCTGCGCCCGGCCCTCGAGGCCGTCGGCGGTGAGCGTGGCCGCGGTCGCGGAGACACCGGGACCCACCGACAGCCGCTCGGCGAGCGTGCGGGCGAGGGACCGGGCGTACACGCCCTGCGCCGCATCGCGCATCTGCCCCCCGCCGTCCATGGGAACGGTGAACGGGAACACCATCACCTGCTTGGCGCCCATTTGCGGGGGAGTGTAGTCGCCGCAATATCCGGCGGCGCTACGCCTTTCACGGCGCGGACGTAATGGAAGGTAATCAGGTCCTCGCGCCGGCTCCCGCTGTCAGGCAGGAAACGTTCAGCGCGAGCCCGTCCGGGTGTCCGGCGCCGGCGGGACGGGCGGCGGTCCCTCGGGGTCGAACTCCTGGATGGTCCCGCGGTTGATCCACAGCCAGAACAGCGGCTTCTGCGCCTCGCGGTCCCGGCCGAACACCGTGTCGCCCGTGGCCCCGTCGAACGGCCTCCCCATCCCGGCCAGCGCGTTGCGCATGTCGTCGCGCGACTGCGGCCGGCGCTCCTCGACGATCTTCCTCAAGATCGCCGCGCCGTCGTACGCGTGCGCCTCGAGGAACCCGGGGGACCTGTGGTAGGCGGCGTCGTAGTCCTCGACGAACTTGCGGGTGGCGCGCCGCTGGCTCTGCAAGAAGAAGCTGTCGGCGAAGATCGAGCACTGCACGTACTTGGCGGCGCCCATGCGCTCGTCCACCAGGTCCTGGTTGTTCCACAGGTTGGTCCCGAGGAGTTGCACGGTGCGCAGGTTCTTCTCGCTGCGGGTGGTCTTGCGCACCACCTCCAGCTCGCGCTGATCGCAGCCGGAGGTGATCACGTCCTCGGCGGCGATGGCCGGCGCGACCAGCCGGACGGTGCGGGCGCTGTCGGGAATGAAGAGCGCGTCGAAGTCGACCACCGGAGCGCTCTGGTTGCGCAGGGCCGTGAGCGCCCTGCGCTGCTGGTAGGGATTCGTGATCTGCTGCTTGATCTTCTCCACCTCGTCGCTGAACTCCTTGCGTCCCTCCAGGTCCTCCTGCGTCCGCCCCACCAGGCGCTGCACGAAGGGCTTGAAGGTGGTGGTGCGCTGCGGGTAGTGGTCGTACGCCGTCACCGCGGCTCCCCCTTGGTCGAGCGCGTCCCAGAAGAAGCGCGTGACCTCGTCGCCGTAGCTGGAGTCGGGCTGCAGGATGCCGAAGCTGCGCGCGCCCAGCTTCTTCTGCGCGTACTGCGCGATGGCGCGCGCCTGCGCGCTGTTGGTCGGCATGTCGCGGAAGACGTACTCGCCGATCTGCGTCAGCCCCTCGGCGCGGGAGAGCGAAACGATGGGCACTCCGAGCTGCTGCGCGCGCACCGCGGCGGCCTGCCCCTCTGCCAGCGCGATGGGGCCGAGGATGGCGATCGCGCCGTCGCGCACCAGGTCCTCCACCGCCTGCGCGGCGGCGTCCGCCTCGCCCTTCGAGTCCTTGATCGAGACCTGCACGCCGCCCCGGTTCTGCAGATCGACCGCGAGCGCGATCGCGTTCAGCATCAGGTCGGAGAGCGCCTTGTACTCGCCGGTGAGCGGCAGCACGATGCCGATCAAGTTCGGCTTCACGTTCCCGGCCGAGGAGACGGAGAGCTGGATGGCCTGGGCGCCCTGCGCCACGGGCCCCGTGTTCACCTCGGAGAGGATCTGCCGCGCCAGCTCGTCGGCATGCGCGCGGTCGCCGGCGTGGAGCTGCAGCCGCGCCAGCTTCAGCGCCGCCGGCGGCCAGGCGGCGCTGCGGCGGTCGAGATCGGCGACGAGCTGCGCGACCACCGGTCCCGGAGCGGCGTGCAGCGCCTTCTCGTAGTCCAGAAGGCGCGCGGCGCGCTCCTCGGGCGTCTGCGCCGCGTCGACGGCGCGCGCGGCGAATCGCACCGCTTCGGCCGGCTCGCCCGTCTTCGCGTAGGCCTCGGCGATGCTCCGCGCCGCCTGCTGCTTCTCGGCGTCGGACATCTGCGAGACGGCGGTCTTCATCGCCTCCGCCGCCTCCTGCGTGTTGCCGAGCTTCGTCTGGACGGCCGCCAGCTCGAGGGCCGCTTCCTTCTTGAACGAGGTGTTCGGGTGCTTCTCGAGCAGCTCGGTGAGCTTCGCCTGCGCCTCCTGCAGCCTCCCGGCGCGCGCGAGCGCCTGGCCTTCGCGCAAGCGGGCCTCGTCGGCCGCGGCGCTCTGCCCGAACCGCTCGATCACGTCGCGGAACACCTTGAGCGCCTCGTCGGTGCGGCCGGCCTCCAGCGCCTGCTTGCCGCGGCGGAGCACGTCGTTGGCCGCGTCCTCGTAGTTCACCTCGCGGCCGTTCACCATCACCGTGCGGGCGGGCCCGCCGCAGGCGGCGAGCAAGGCGGCGAGGAGGAGGATGCGCTTCATTGCAGCACCTGCACGTGGGCGTCCTTGGGCGGATCGAAGCGGAACAGGGAGTCGGGCAGCCCGGAGCTCACCTTCACGTCGCTGAAGATGAGCTGGTTCACGTCCCCCTGGCCGTTGGTGAGCACGCTCGCCAGCACCTGCCCGGCCTTGTCCACCACGAAGACGAGCTTCTGCAAATCGGCGCTCGGCTCGCGCGGAACGAGCTCGATCGGGTCGCCCTCGGGCAGGCCTTCCGGCCGAGGCACCGAGCGGACCGCGAAGCGGTCGAGCAGCCTGCCCCTGCCGAAGAGGAAGGCGAACTCGGGAGGCACCTGGTCGGGGCCGAAACCACGCTTCACCTGCGCCTCCTTGTCCTCCGGGTTCCAGCTCCACAGCTCCTTGCCGTCGATGATGATGAGCCGGCCGTCGTCGTACTGCCAGCGGAGCAGGACCGGCTTCTTGAGGAACACCTTCCCCGTGGCGTTCTTCACGTTCCCGAAGGTCGGGTACGTC
Source organism: Myxococcales bacterium (assembly GCA_036393595.1). Taxonomy (GTDB): domain Bacteria; phylum Myxococcota; class Myxococcia; order Myxococcales; family 40CM-4-68-19; genus VBKO01. The sequence goes on from DASWGQ010000184.1 coordinate 4,613, forward strand.
GACGTCTGGGCGAAGCGGGCGCTGAAGTCCTTGATGCGCTCGTAGTGCCGCTGCACGCGCCGGGCGATCGCCGCCGGGTCCTTGGCGGGGGCGGCCTGGACCGGAACGGAGGCGGCGAGCAGGGCGGCGATGACGACGGGCATCCGGGCTCCTCTTTACCGCGTTCGACGGCGCTCTGCCCAAAGGTGCTCACCGCTTCACGCGCCGGGCCAGCTTCGCCGCCAGGCGCAAGAAGCGCGAGCGGAGCGCCCGCCGTTCCTCCGGCGGAAGGTCGCCCGCCGCCCCCAGGAACGCGCGGCGGCCCGCGCAGATCTGCGAGAGCGCGATCCCCGCCGCCACCGAGACGTTGAAGCTCTGGGTGAAGCCCGCCATCGGGATGCGGAACGTGCCGGCGCAGGCGGCCAGCGTTTCGGCGCAGGGGCCCTCGTGCTCGTTGCCGAACAGGAGCGCCACGGCGCCGTCCGCGGCGATCTCCGTGTACGGTCGCGCCCGAGCGTCGAGGTGGCCGGCGTACACGGCGAATCCCTCCGCGGCGAGGGCGCGGGCCGCCTGCGCGCCCGAGGCGTGCGTCTCCACCTCGAGCCACTTGTGCGCGTCCTGCGTCACCCGGCGGTGCGCGGCGTCGTCGCGCGCGTCGTGCGGCACGACGTGCACGCGGGAAAGGCCCAGGCCTTCCGCCGTGCGCAGGACGGCGGCGACGTTGTGCGCGTCGAGCAGGCGATCGAGGACCACCGTGACGCTGCGCAGCCGGGCGGAGAGGACCGCCTCGATCCGCGCCAGCCGCTGCGGCGTGAGGAGCGATTCCCAGAAGGCGTCGTCGCCCTCCGGTTCCTGCCCTTCTGCATCGCCCTCGCCGCGGAGCACGTCCTCGGTCAGCCCGCCCGGCCCGGCCAGCTCCGCCGGATCGAGGTGGGGCTTGCCGATCCACGCGCGGACCGGGCGGCGGGGGCTCACTTGCGCCTCGCGCGCGTCGCCCGCTCCTTCGCGCGCCGCCCTTCCGGAGGAGCGCGCTCCGCCTTCTCCCGGCGGTCGATCTCGCGCTCGTCCTCGCGCTGGTCCTGCCGTCCGCGCCCGGGCTCCCCGGGCGGCTCGGGGTGGAGGTCGCGCTCGAGCGGCTGCGGAAGGCCCGCGGTATCGAGCGCGCGGACCATGGCGTCGAGCAGCTCCTCCAACCCTTCGCCGGTGGCTCCGGAGATGAGATGGACGGGGATCTTGCGCCGCTTGAGCTTCTTCGCGAGCTCGCGGGCGCGCTCGCGCGCTTCGGGGACGTCGATCTTGTTGGCCGCCACCACTTGCGCCTTGCGCCGCAGCGCCGGGTCGAACAGCTCCAACTCGCGGTTGATGGCGTCGAAGTCGGCGACGAGGTCTCGCCCGGGAGCCGCGGCGTCGACGAGGTGCACGATGGCGCGGCACCGTTGCATGTGCTTGAGGAAGCGGTGCCCCAGCCCCGCGCCGGCGTGGGCTCCCTCGATCAGCCCCGGCAGGTCGGTGAGCACGAAGCTTCGCCCGCCCTTGTACTGGACCACGCCGAGGTGCGGCTGGAGGGTGGTGAACGGGTAGTCGGCGATCTTGGGCCGCGCGCGGGAGAGGCGCGCGACCAGGGTGGACTTGCCGGCGTTGGGGAAGCCGACCAGGCCCACGTCGGCCAGGAGCCGCAGCTCGAGCTTGACGCGCTTCTCCTCGCCCTCGGTCCCCGGCTGGGCGAAGCGCGGCGCCTGCAAGGTCGAGGTGGCGAAGTTCATGTTCCCCAGGCCGCCCCGCCCACCCTTGACGAGCACCCAGCGCCGGCCGGTCTCGCGCAGGTCGGCGACCACCTCGCCGCTCGCGGTGTCCTTCACCACGGTTCCGGGAGGAACCTTGAGGAGCAGCTCCGCCGCGGCGTGACCGTTCTGGTCCCGGCCGCGCCCGGGCTCGCCGTTGTGGGCCCGGTACTCGCGCTTGAAGCGGAAGTCGAGGAGGGTGGTGAGGCGCTCGTCCGTTTCGAGGACGATGTCCCCGCCGTTCCCGCCGTCGCCCCCCGAAGGCCCTCCCCGCGGCGCGTACTTCTCCCGCCGGAACGCCACCGCGCCCGCGCCGCCGTCGCCTGCCTTGACGAGGATCTCGGCTTCGTCGATGAACTGCATGGTCAAACCAGCCGCGGCCGCATTCGGCGGCGCTGCGCTTTTTCTCGCGCCGAGGTGAGTGAAACCTCACGCTTCGGTGCGCGGCTTCCCCGGCACCACGTGGACGTACGTGCGGTCGTCCGCCTTCTTCTGGTACTTCACCTCGCCCTCCGCCACGGCGTAGATGGTGAAGTCGCGGCCCATGCCGACGCCGCGGCCGGGGTGCACGCGGGTGCCCACCTGCCGGACGAGGATGTTGCCCGGAATGACGCGCTCGCCGCCGTACACCTTGACCCCGCGGTGCTGCCCCGGCGAGTCTCGGCCGTTGCGGGAAGAGCCTTGCCCCTTCTTGTGTGCCATTGTCTTCGAATCCTCGCTATCGCAGTGTGGAGACGCCCGCGATGCCCGTGATCTTCAGCTCGGTGTAGGGCTGGCGGTGGCCGCGGATGCGGTCCCAGCCCTCTTCCTGGGTGCGGAAGTGCCACAGCTTGCGGTGCTTGCCGTGCGAGAGGACCTCGGCCTCGACCTTGGCGCCGCCGACCGTCGGGGTCCCGATCTGGATGCCCTCGCCCTCGCCGACCGCCAGCACCTCGAGCGCCACCGTCGCGCCCACCGGCTGCTCCAGCTTCTCCACCTTGAGCAGGTCGCCCTGCTTGACGCGGTATTGCTTCCCGCCCGTGCGGATGACTGCGTACATCGAACCGCTCCTTGGCTTTTCCGACTCTTCAACCAGCCGGGCTGGCAGGGGAATCCCGCCGCCTGGCGCGGAAAAGAGCGCGGGATCTAGCCCGCGTTGGCGCGGTCTGTCAAGGAAAGCGCCTCGAGCGCCTGCTCGTACGGCGTCCGGGCGACGCCCCGCTCGGTCACGATGGCGGAGATCAGGCGGGCGGGCGTCACGTCGAATGCCGGGTTGAAGACGCGGACGCCCTCGGCGGCCACGCGCGACCCGGCCAGGTGGGTCACCTCGTCGGCACCTCGCTCCTCGATCGGGATCTCGCGGCCGGTGGCCGCGCGCAGGTCGACGGTGCTGATCGGGGCGGCGACGAAGAACGGCACGCCGGCGGCGTGCGCGGCCAGCGCGAGCGGGTAGGTGCCGACCTTGTTCGCGGTGTCGCCGTTGCGCGCGATCCGGTCGGCTCCCACCACCACGCAGCCCACTTTGCCGGACGCGAGCAGCGAGGCGGCTGCGACGTCGGGCAGCAGCGTGACCGGGATGCCGTCCTGGAGCAGCTCCCAGGCGGTGAGGCGCGCTCCCTGCAGCCACGGGCGCGTCTCGCCGGCGTACACGGCGCACTTCTTCCCCGACTCCAGGGCGGCGCGGACCACTCCCAACGCCGTGCCGTACCCGGAAGTGGCGAGCCCGCCCGCGTTGCAGTGGGTGAGGATGCCCCCGCCGTCGGGGACCAGTTGCGCGCCGTTCTTGCCGATGGCGCGGCAAGCGGCGAGGTCCTCCGCGACCACGCGGTGCGCCTCCTCGAGGAGCGCGTCGGCGACGCCGGCGTGGGATGCCCCTGCTCGCAGCAGCGCGGCGCGCTCCCGCGAGAGCCGTTCCAGCGCCCAGCGCAGGTTGACCGCGGTGGGCCGCGCGGCGCGCAGCTCCTCGACCGCCGCGGCGAAGATGCCCTCGGGGTCCGCCGCCCGGGCCGCGTCCCGCGCCGCCAGGGCCAACCCGTAGGCCGCGGCGCACCCGATGGCTGGCGCCCCACGCACGACCATCTCGCGAATCGCCCGCGCCGTCTCCGCGGCGCTCTGGATCCGGACGTCCTCCACCTGCCCGGGCAGCTTCCGCTGATCGAGCAGCCACAACGCGCCGTCCCGCCACTCCAACGTCCTGAACCCCATGCCGCCCGTTGTATCCACTTGGCAA
>DASWGQ010000185.1:0-9330 GCA_036393595.1 Myxococcales bacterium
CTCTGGGCGGATACCGCCGAGCTGCACGGGCGCGGGGCCGATCTCGTGATCTGGCCGGAAGTCGGCTACAACCTGCGCCCGGTCCGCAACGGCGACGACGGGCGCGCCATCTCGGGCGGCGTCCCCGTCTCCATCATCGCCGGAGTCGAGCGCGTGAGCGGCAAGCAAGCCTGGAACAGCGCCCTCGTGATCGGGCCGGACGGGAAGATCGGCGACCACTACGACAAGATCCAGCTGCTCGCCTTCGGCGAGTACATCCCCTTCGGCGACTGGTTCCCTTTCCTCTACGAGTGGTCGCCGCTCGCCACGCACCTGACGCAGGGCACCACCACCCGGCCGCTGCGCGACGGCGGCTACCGGTACGCGACGTTCATCTGCTACGAGGACATCCTCCCCTGGATCGTGCGCAAGACGATGGCGGACCACGGCGAAGGCCGCGCCCACGCGCTGGTCAACCTCACCAACGACTCCTGGTACGGCGCCGGGCACGAGCAGGAGCAGCACCTGCAGCTCGCCGCGCTGCGCACCATCGAGCACCGCCGATGGCTGCTGCGCGCGACCTCGACGGGGATCAGCGCGTTCATCGACGCGAGCGGCCGGGTGGTGACACGCATCCCGGCGGACGTGCGCGGGGTCGCCGTGCGCGACGTCCCGATGCTGCAGGGGACCACGGTGTACCAGGTGGTGGGCGACTGGCCAGGCTGGGCGGCTCTGGGCCTTCTCGGCATCATCGCGGCGCGCGAGCTGCGCCGGCGGAAGAAGCGGTGAGAAGCCGCCCTACCGGAACCCGCCGAACAGCAGATTGAGGAGCGAAGTGAGGAACATCTCGCGGCCGGTCATGAGTCGCACCGCGCGGGGGCCGGCCCGGGTGTCCCCACACCTCGCCAGGCACCCGCGCAGGTCCTCGGCGCAGGTCGCCTCGTCGGGCTCCCGTCGGCGTGACCCGTCGCTGCAGTGCTCGGAAGCCGCCCGGCAGCTGTCTTCGCAGCTTCCGCCGCCCATCCCCATCTCGAGCGGCGCGTTGCCCGCGGTCGCGCAGCCGAGGAAGACCGTGGCGAGGACCACGACGAGCGTCCGCATGCTCCCTCCCCCCGGAGGACCCGGCAGGCCGGCAAGCGCTCACTTGCCAAGGATACTGCACTGCGTCAGCAGCCGTCCAGGGCCATGTCGGCCGTTGAGAACGTCAGCCCGTCCGCTTATCCTGCGCGGTTCCGATGGAGCCCGAACAGATCCTCGTCAAGGGTGCCCGCGAGCACAACCTCAAGGGCATCACCCTGGAGATCCCGAAGAAGCGGCTGGTGGTGTTCACCGGCGTGTCGGGGTCCGGCAAGAGCTCGCTCGCTTTCGACACCCTCTACGCCGAGGGGCAGCGCCGGTACGTGGAGTCGCTCTCCGCCTATGCCCGCCAGTTTCTCGGGCAGATGGAGAAGCCGCACTACGACGTGATCCGCGGGCTGTCGCCCACCATCTCCATCGAGCAGAAGGCCGCCTCCAACAATCCGCGGTCGACGGTGGGCACCATCACCGAGATCCACGACTACCTGCGCGTGCTCTTCGCGGCGGTGGGCAAGCAGCACTGCACGATCTGCGGGCGCCGGGTGGGGAAGCAGAGCGCGCAGCAGATCGCGGAGGAGCTGGCGCGGCTCCCCGAGGGGACGAAGCTGACCCTGCTCGCGCCGCTCGTCGAGCAGCGCAAGGGGGAGCACAAGGAAGTGCTGGCCGACGCGCGCAAGCGCGGGTTCGCGCGCGCCCGGGTGGACGGCGCCATCCGGCCGCTCGACGAGGACATCGAGCTGGACAAGAAGCGCAAGCACGACATCCAGATCGTGGTGGACCGCCTGGTGATCAAGGGCGGCGAGACGGACCGCCGGCTGATCGACAGCGTCGAGACCGCGCTGCGCGAGGGCAAGGGCGTGCTGCACGCGCTCACCGCCCTGCCGCAGAAGGGCGAGACGCAATCGATGTACAGCGAGCACCTCTCCTGCCCGGTGGACGGCATCAGCTTCCCCGAGCTGGCGCCGCACAGCTTCTCCTTCAACAACCCGCTGGGGATGTGCCAGGAGTGCAACGGCCTCGGCTCGCGGCCGGAGATGGACCCCGACCTGGTGGTGCCCGACGGGACGAAGAGCATCCGCCAGGGCGCGGTCGAGCCCTGGGCGCACGCGCTCGAGCGCGGCGGCGGCTGGACGTTCCGCATGATCGAGTCCCTGGCGCAGAGCTTCAAGGTGCCGCTCGACAAGCCCTGGAAGGACCTCCCGCGCGACCTGAAGCAGATGCTCCTCTACGGCTCGGGCGACGAGACGATGAGCATCCGCTGGAGCGAGGGCGGGCGCAGCGGCACCTACAAGACCAGCTTCGAGGGCATCATCCCGATGCTCATGCGCCGCTACAAGGAGACCACCTCCGAGAGCATGCGCAAGCACTACCTGCGCTATTTCAGCGACAAGGCCTGCTCGGCGTGCAGGGGGGAACGCCTGCGTCCCGAGAGCCGGGCGGTGACCATCGGCGACGTGGGCGACCGCAAGGGAAAGTCCATCGTCGACGTCTCGCGGATGACCATCGAGGCGGCGACGAGGTTCATGCAGGAGCTGCCGCTCTCGGGGAACGACGCGGTGGTGGCCGCCGAGCTGCTCAAGGAGATCGGCAACCGCCTGCGCTTCCTGCTCGACGTCGGCCTCGGCTACCTGACGCTGGACCGGCCGGGACCGTCGCTCTCCGGCGGGGAGTCGCAGCGCATCCGCCTCGCCTCGCAGATGGGCAGCGAGCTGACCGGCGTCATCTACATCCTCGACGAGCCCTCCATCGGGCTCCACCAGCGCGACAACGCGCGCCTGCTCGCGACGCTCAAGCGGCTGCGCGACCTGGGCAACTCGGTCATCGTGGTGGAGCACGACGAGGAGACCATGGAGGAGGCCGACTGGATCGTCGACTTCGGCCCCGGCGCCGGCGAGCTGGGCGGCGAGATCGTCGCCGAGGGCCCGCCGCAGAAGATCATGCAGGCGGAGCGGTCGGTCACCGGCGCGTACCTGTCGGGCCGGCGCCGGATCGAGGTGCCGCCTTCGCGGCGGCGCGGGAACGGCAAGAGCCTGCGCCTGCTGGGCGCGGCGGCGAACAACCTGAAGGAAGTCGACGTGGAGTTCCCGCTCGGCACGTTCACTGCCGTCTCGGGCGTGTCCGGCGCCGGCAAGTCCACGCTGGTGAACCGGATCCTGTATCCCGCCCTGTCGCGCGCCTTGTACGGCTCGCGGGAGGCGCCCGGCCCCTACAAGGCGCTCTCCGGGATCGAGCACCTCGACAAGGTGATCGACATCGACCAGAAGCCGATCGGGCGCACGCCGCGGAGCAACCCGGCCACCTACACCAAGGTGTTCGACTGCATCCGCGACGTCTTCGCGCGCACGCCGGAGGCGCGCGCCTACGGGTACGAGCCGGGGCGCTTCAGCTTCAACGTGAAGGGCGGGCGCTGCGAGGCGTGCGAGGGAGACGGCATGAAGGTCGTCGAGATGCATTTCCTCGCCGACGTCTACGTGCCCTGCGAAGTGTGCCACGGCAAGCGCTTCAACGACGCCACCCTGCGGGTGACGTTCAAGGGGAAGAACATCGCCGAGGTGCTGGACCTCTCGGTGCGCGAGGCGATGGAGCACTTCAGCGTGCACAAGGAGATCATCCGCATCCTGAAGACGCTCGACGACGTGGGCCTGGGCTACATCAAGATCGGCCAGCCCTCCCCCACCCTGTCGGGCGGCGAGGCGCAGCGCATCAAGCTGTCGCGCGAGCTGGCCCGCACCGACACCGGGCGCACGCTGTACGTGCTCGACGAGCCCACCACCGGGCTGCACTTCGAGGACATCCGGCGCCTGCTCAGCGTGCTGAACCGCCTGGTCGAGGCGGGCAACACGGTGATCGTGATCGAGCACAACCTCGACGTCGTCAAGTGCGCCGACTGGATCATCGACATGGGGCCGGAGGGCGGCGACCAGGGGGGCTACGTGGTGGCCACCGGCGCGCCCGAGGACGTGGCACGGGTCAAGCAGAGCTACACCGGGCAGTACCTGAACAAGGTGCTGGGCCGCGCCCGCGTCGCCTGAGGAAAAGCATAGCGCCGCCCTATCGGCGGCGACCAATCCGGAGGGGAACACCGATGCTGCTCGTCCTGCTGCTGGCCGCGATCGCGCCGGCGCGCCGCGATCCGCGCGTCGAGAGCCTCGTGCAGCGCATCGAACCGGCACCGCTCCAGGCCACGGTGGCCAGGCTGGTGGGGTTCGGCACCCGGCACACGCTGTCGGAGACGAAGTCCGAGACGCGCGGCATCGGCGCCGCGCGACGGTGGCTGGCGGCCCAGTTCGGGGCCGCGGCGCAGGGCACGCGGCTCAAGCCGTTCGAGGACCGCTTCACGGCCGAGCCGGGTCGCCGCATCCCCGCTCCGGTGGAGCTGATCAACGTGGGCGCGTTGCTCCCCGGGATCGACCCGGCGCGCGGCAAGCAGGCGATCGTGATGACCGGGCACTACGACAGCATGCCGTCGAACGTGATGGACGCGCAGAGCGACGCGCCCGGCGCGGTGGACGACGCGAGCGGCACCGCGATGGCGCTGGAGCTGGCGCGCGCCTTCGCCCGGGAGCAGCCCGCGGTGACCCTGTACTTCGTCGCGGTGGCCGGCGAGGAGCAAGGGCTGGTCGGCTCGGCCCACCTGGCGCAGCGCCTCAAGCAGGAGGGCGTCGAGGTGCTGGCGATGACCAGCGTGGACATCGCCGGGAACGTCCAGGGACAGAACGGCGTGGTCGACAACACCCGGGGGCGCCTCTACTCGGAGGGAGCGCCGATCGCGGAGACCGAGGCGCAGAAGCGGCTGCGCGACGCGGTCGGGGGCGAGAACGACAGCCCGTCGCGCGAGTGGGCCCGCTACCTGGAACGGCTCGGCGAGCGCTACGTGGAGAACCTCGATCTCCTGGTCATGCTGCGGCGCGACCGCATCGCGCGCGGGTCCGACCACACTTCGTTCAACCAGCAGGGCTTCCCCGCGGTGCGGCTCTCCGAGATGGTCGAGCACTACGACCGCGAGCACCAGACCCCGCGGGTGGAGAACGGCCGACCGTACGGCGACGACCTGGCGCATTTCGACGCGCCCTACACCGCGAAGCTCTGCCGGGCGCTCGCTTCCGCGCTGGGATCGCTGGCGTTCGCGCCGGCCGCCCCGGCGGCGGTCAAGCTGGGCGGCGCGGTGAGCCCGGACACGCGGCTGCGCTGGACGCTGCCCGCCGACCCGCGCATCGCCAACGTGGCTCTGTACCGCCGCCGCGCCGACTCGGTCCGCTGGGAACGGGCCCAGCTGGTCGGCAAGGTGGACCACGTCGTCCTGCAGAACGTCATCCCGGACGACGAGTTCTTCGCCGTCGCCACGGTGGACGACTCAGGAAACGAATCGCTGCCCCAACCACCTTCCGAGCTGGAGCGCTGACAAAACAATTACACCACGGAGCACACGGAGCTCACGGAGTTTTTTTTCCAAGAGCATTCTCCGTGTACTCCGTGTGCTCCGTGGTGCAACGCTTTTTGTCCCCTACGGCTCGCGCGTACCGGCGTCGGGCTGCTGCTTGGCTTGCTGGGCGTCTGAGGGTTGGGGCTCGAAGAGGTCGAGGTTGCGGAGCAGCTCGACCTGCTCGAGCAGCGCCAGCTGGCGGACGACCTCGGCGTCCTCGGCCGAGAGCGGCTTCCCCTGCCGCGGCTGCTCGTCGGCCTGCGGCGGCGGCTCGTCGGCGCGCGCGGCCTGGAGAGGCCCGCAGAGCGCGGCGGCGAGGAGCAGCGAGGCGCGGAAGATCATGGCTCAGTTGCGGCGCAGCCGCTCCTTCTGCTCCAGGTGCCGATCGCGCCGCTCCTCCTTGCGCTCGCGGCGCTGCTCCTTCTGCTCCTGCCGCCTCTCCTGGCGCTGCTCGCGGAAGCGCTGGCGGGCCTCCTCGCGCTGCTCCGGGGTCATCCGCTCCCAGCGCTCCATGTTCTCCAGGATCTGCCGGCGCTGATCGGGGTCGGCGCTCATCACCCGCCGCAGCGACTCGCGCAGCTGCTCGCGCTCCTGGGGAGAGAGCGAGCGGAAACGCTGCCACTTTTGCAACACCTGCTGCCGCTGCTCGGGCGGCATCCCGAGGAACCGGCGGTAGTTCTCGTCGACGCGCGCATGCTCGTCGGGAGCCATCCGGTTCAGCCGCGCGAGGTTCTCCTGGATCCGCTGCCGCTCGTCGGCCGGCAGCTGCTGCAGCTCGCGGTAGCGGCGGCGCAGCTCCTCCTGCTTCTCCGGAGGCAGGCTGCGGAAGCGCTCCTCGGCGGACTGCTCCTGCGCCTGCGCGCGAGAGGCGGGCGGCGCGGCGGCCAGCGTGACCAGGAGCACGAGCGCGGCGCGGCGCATCAAGGCTTGCCCTCGGCCTCTAGCGTGTGGAGCACCGCCACCACCTCCAGGTCGCGGAGCGCGTCCTGGTTCTGCACCACGTTCAGGTCCTCGAAAAGCTCCAGGCGCTGCGCGACGATCAGCTCCTCTCCGCTCGCGCGCGGCGCCGGGCGCGCGATCAGCACCGCGGCCGCCGCGACCGCGGCCGCCGCCAGACCGCCGCCGAAGGCCCAGCGCCACCACGGCGCGCCCAGCGGCCGGGGGCGGAGCTCGCTCGCCCGGGCGGCGGCGCGCCCGGCGAATCCGGGTCGTGGATCGATCGCGGGCAGGGGAGCGACGATCGACGTCGCCTCCCCCAAGAGGTCCCGCTCCTCCGCGCACGCCGGGCACGAATCCAGGTGGCGGCGCACCTCGCCGGCCTCGTCCTGCGGCAGGGTGCCGGCCAGCCAGGCGCCGAGCCGATCCGCGATGTGGCCCTTCTGGGGCATCGATTCAGGTCCCTCGCGGGCGGATCCTGCCCGCCCACAGGGAGACCCTCAGGGACGGGGGAAAGTTAGACGGGGCGCCCTGGGAGCGGCGTTGTAGCACGCCTGCGCCGTGGGCGAGGGGGCCTACGCGCTGATCAGGCCATGGCGAGCTGCCAGGCGCAGCAGCTCCACCGCCGAATGGACGCGCAGCTTCTTGAGAATCCGGCTGCGGTGCGTCTCGACCGTCCGCCGGCTGATGCGGAGCTGCTTGGCGATCTCCTCGTTGGAGCAGCCGAGCACCAGGAGTCGGAACACCTCGCGCTCGCGCGCGGACAGCGCGTCGAGCGGCGCGCGGTCTCCGGCGGGGCGCTCGAGCAGGTGCTGGTTCACCCGCTCCAGCGCGAGCCTGGGGGAGAGGTATCGCTGGCCGGCGCCCACTTCCTGGATGGCGGCCACGATCTCTTCCGCGCTCCCGTCCTTGCCGGCGTACCCCATGGCGCCGGCGGCGAACGCCTCCGCTGCGAAGTCCTCGGCGACCTGCGCGGAGAGCACCAGCACGCGCCTCTCCGGATGCCGGCGGAGCAGCTGGCGGAGGACGGAGAGGCCTCCGGTGCCCGGCAGCGAGGAATCGAGCACCACCACGTCGGGCCGCGCGTTCGCGAGCAGCGCCGCCGCGCTCTGCAGCGAATCCGCCTCGCCGACGATCTCCAATCCACGACCATGGTCGGAGATGGCCGTGCGCAGCCCCGCCCTGTACAGCGGGTGGGCGTCCACGATCGCGACCCGCAAAGTCACAGCCGGACTCTACACCGGCAGATTCCAGTGTAGTCAAATTCGGCCGAATCGCTCCGAGGGCAACTTCACCCCCCGCGGAACAGCTTCCGCCCCAGCTGCAAATCTCCGAACAGGGTGACCGCCAGGACCAGCGCGATGAGGAAGAGGAAGCCGACCAGGTGGACGACCGTCTCGGCCCGCTGGTTCACCTTGCGCCCGCTCAGCAGCTCGATCCCGAGGAACACCAACCGCCCCCCGTCGAGCGCGGGCACCGGGAGGAAGTTGAAGATGGCCAGCCCCACGGAGATGTTGGCGAGGATGCCGGCGAATTCCGCCAGGCCCCGCTTCACCTCGGCCGAGGCCTGCTTCACGATCCCCACCGGTCCTGCGAGCGACGCCCCCCCGCGCCCTCGCGCGATGTCCCAGAGGGCCTGCAGCGTGGCGGCGTTCAGCGCCCAGACGTCGCGGGCGGCCCGCGGCAGCGCCTCGGCGAGCGGGACCTGGATCAGCACCCGGTCCTGCGTGACGCCGATGACCCCGTTTTCGGGGCGCACCTCGAGGGCGTGACGATCGGCGCCGCGCTGCACCTCGAACCGCCGCTCGGCAGGTGCGCCGGCCTTGCGCAGCTCGCGCATCATCTCGGCGAACGAGGAGACCTTTGCGCCGTCGATCGCCACCACCTGGTCGCCGGTTTGCAGCCCCGCGGCCGCGGCCGGCCTGCCCGGCAGCACCTGCACGCGCGTGGTGGAGAGGTCGACGAAGCCGCGCGTGGTGTAAAGCCCCGCGATGATGAGGAAGGCGAGGAGGTAATTGACCCCGGGGCCGGCGGCGATCACCAGAAAACGGCGCCAGGCCGCCTTGTTCGCGTAGGAGCCCGGATCGGTGGGGTCCTGGGCGGCCGGCTCGTCGGGCGAGAAGCCGGCGATCTTGCAGTAGCCGCCGAGGGGAATGGCGCTGAGACGGTAGTCGGTCTCGCCGCGCCGGAAGCCCGCGATACGCGGCCCGAAGCCGAGCGAGTACGTCTCCACCCGCATGCCGAGCAGGCGGGCGAACACCAGGTGGCCTGCTTCGTGGACCGCGATGAGCAGCCCCAGGCCGACGACCGTCAACAGGATGGAAAGCACGGCGCGGCAGTGTACTCGATGCATCCCCGCGGCGCAGGAACTACGTTCAGCAACGGATCTGGGGTTTGCTGAAGCGAATCCTCCGCGCCTCAGCGCCTCCGCGTTCTGCAGTTTGCCGGGTTCGTCAAAGCTTGCGGCGCTCTCCGGTTTTGGCCCAGCGGAAGTAGTCGCGCAGGATCTCGGCGTGGTCGAAGCAGAGGTCCTTCCAGGGGATGTCGGATTCGGCGCACCAGCGCGCGTCCTGCGCGTCGTCGCCGGCCTGCAGCGTGCCGGCGCGGACCCGGCAGGCGTACACCGTCGAGATGGTGTGCTTGCGCGGGTCCCGCCGCGGGTCGGAGTAGGTGAAGAGCTGCTCGATCAGCTCCACCTCGAGGCCGGTCTCCTCGCGCGCCTCGCGCCTGCAGGCGCGGCCCAGCTCCTCGCCATAGTCCACGAAGCCGCCCGGCAGGGCCCAGCCGCGCGGCTCGTTCTTGCGCAGGATGAGCACTACCCGCCCGTCGGGGCCGGCGATGACGGCGTCCGTGGTGGGCAGCGGGTTCTTGTGCTCGGCCATCAGGGTGTGATCAACCCGCCGGGCGTGGCGGGC
>DASWGQ010000186.1:0-3631 GCA_036393595.1 Myxococcales bacterium
GTGGTAGCACCAGGCTGCGCGCTGCCAGGCCTCCGCCGCGCTCACCATCCGGCCCGAGCGCGCCGCCTCGTCGCCCAGCTCGCGGTGCATGTCGCCGGTTTCCAGCCAGGCAGGGCCCCAGTCCTTCCATTCGGTCGTCGAAGAGACCACGCGCTCGAAGTCGTTGACGTCGATGCCGTTCGCGACGAAGCGGGGCTTCCAATGGCTCGCGGCGATCTGCACCCGGTTCTGCGGCTCAGCGGCCATGCGCCGTCTCCTTGATCCTCTCGTACTCCGCGCGCCAGGTGTCGAGCCCGCGGCGCTCGTAGTGGTAGGCGAACGCGCCCGCCTGCGGCTGTACGAGCTCGCCGTACAGCTCCGGACGGCGGTCGTGCGACTGCCCGGGACGGCAGAAGAAGACCTCGTCCCGCGGCCCGGGCGGCGAGAGGATCTCCTCGTCGTAGTAGCGCGACCGCAACGCCGTCAGCCGCTCCGGGTCGAGATCCGCCAGCGCGATCCCGGGATCGTCCCGCTGCGCCAGCATGCGCTCGGGCGAGGCGATGCAGGTGCGTCCCTGGCGCGAGCCGCCGAAGAGGTTTTGCGTCACGACCACGTGGACCAGGTTCTCCGCCGCTCGTGCGCGGGCGACGGCGCGCCAGGTCTCTTGCAGGCGGGTGCGCGTCGGTCCGTGCACGCCGCCGCCGGGAGCGACGATCAGGTCCGCGCCGCGCAGCATGAGGATGCGCGACAGCTCCGGCACGAACAGCTCCGAGCAGATGAGCAGCCCGATGCGGCCGAACGGCGCGTCGACGGTCATCAGCTCGTCGCCGGGCAGGACGTGGTGCCTCCCGGCCATGAGATAGGCGTTGAAGACGGGGTGGTTGGGCTGCACGCGCCGGTACCGCGCGCGCACCTCTCCGGCGTCGTCGATGAGCACGTGCGTGATGTGGTACGTGTCCGGCAGCGCGCCGCGCTCGAGCCGCCCGGCGCTGACCCACACGTGGCGGGCGCGCGCCCGCTCGCGCACCCGGTCCAGCGCGTCGTTCTCCATCGGGCCCGAGTAGGGGCCCGGGTAGCCCTCCGGGAACACGACGTAGGAAGCGCCGCCGTCCGCCGCCTCGTCGACGTAGGCGCACGCCTGGGCCGCGTTGCGGTGCTCCTCGGCGCCGGCGAAGGACGGCGGCTGAACGGCCGCGATGCGCACGGCGGTGCGCCGCGCGCCGCTCACGGTGTTGGTCATCGTTGCCTCCGCGCCATGCATAGCGTCCGCCCCGCGGGACTGTCGAGTCACCCGGCCGGATGGTTCGCCGGATGCGCGCGCTCGAACGCGGGCAGCTTCATGCACCGATCGAAGATCCGGACGATGCGGGGGAAGTCCGCGAGGTCGACCTTGAACCGCTGCGCGTTGACTACCTGGGGCACGAGGAAGAGATCGGCGACGGTGGGCGCGTTGCCGTGGGAGAACTGCCCCGTCTCGGGGTCGCCGAGCATCGGCTCCAGCGCACGGAATCCTTCTCGCACCCAGTGGCCGTACCAGCGGTCGCGAGCCTGCCCGGACAGGCCCAGCTCCCGTTCCAGGTAATCCAGCACTCGCAGGTTGTTGAGCGGGTGCATCTCGCACGCGACGAGCTGCGCCATGGCGCGCACCCGCGCGCGCTCCGGCGGGGAACGCGGGAACAGCGGCGGCGCGGGGCGCGTCTCCTCGAGGTATTCGATGATGGCCATCGACTGGACGAGCGTGCGCTCGCCGTCCGTCAACGCGGGCACCGCGCGTTGCGGGTTGATGTGCGCGAAGCCCTCGCCGCGGTGGTCGCCGGCGCGCAGGTCGAGCACCTGCGACTCGTACGTCACGCCCTTCAGGTTGAGCGCGATGCGCACCCGGAAAGACGCGGAAGAACGGACCGCTTCGTAAAGCTTCATCGCTCACCCCGGATCGCCGACTTACCGGGGCGGTGGCGTCGCGTCAACGGCTGCCGTTGACGGCCTGTCGCGCGGATGGCTATGAACGCCTGCGCAAGACACAATGTCCGCGCCGTGAAGCGCAGCGCCGCCCTATCGGCGGCGGCCGGAGGCGCGCATGGAAGTCGTCATCGTCGGGCAACCCCGGCAGCGAGCCGGTGATCTGGCTGGACGGCCTGGACATCCCCATGGTCGCCTTCTTCGATGCCGGGTTTGCCGAGCGCTACCCCGAGGAAGTGCAGCCCGTCGCCAAGCCCGAGCGCGATTCCCTCGCGCGATACGGCTCGAACCTGCTCCCGCTCGAGTACACGCCGGCGTCCCGCACGACGCCCATCTTCAGCTATCCGTACGACCGCACACGCGAGGCGCTCGGGCAGCTTCGGCGCAACGGGCCGCTCCACCCCTGCCACGGGGCGAAGATGCAGTACGCGAACCCGGCGACGGGCGGGTACCCGATGCCGACCATCGCCGCGTTCATCCAGATGCTCCCCGCCGGCTTCCGCGGAAAGCCCTGCCGGTCGACCGACGGGACCGTGTACGCGGTGGTGGAAGGGCGCGGCCGCAGCACGGTAGGCGACCAGACCTTCGACTGGGGACCGCGCGACGTGTTCGTGGTCCCCTCGTGGGCGGCGGTCTCGCACGAGGCGGGCGAGACCGCGGTGCTGTTCAGCTTCTCCGACCGCCCGGTGCAGAAGGCGCTCGGATTGTGGCGCGAGGAGGTCGTCGCCTGATGGCCCGCTACGTGATTCCCTCCTGGGACCTGCCCGCGCTTCCCGTGAGCGGCACCGACGCGCTGTTCCCCGTCCGCCGCATCCACTGCGTGGGACGCAACTACGCCGAGCACGCCCGCGAGATGGGCGGGGACCCCGACCGCGAGCCGCCGTTCTTCTTCGCCAAACCGGCCGACGCCATCGTCCCGGACGGCGGCGACATTCCCTATCCGCCGCAGACGCAGAAGCTGGCCTACGAGATGGAGCTGGTGGTGGCCATCGGGAAGGGGGGCGCGAACGTGCCCCGCGGGTCCGCCCTCGACCACGTCTTCGGCTATGCGGTCGGGCTCGACCTGACCCGCCGCGATCTGCAGGCGGCCGCCAAGGAGAAGGGCCGTCCCTGGGAGCCGGGCAAGGCGTTCGACAAGTCGGCCCCGGTCAGCACCGTCCGTCCGGCCTCGGAAATCGGGCACCCCAGCTCGGGGCGCATCTGGCTGGAGGTGAACGGCGAGGTGCGGCAGGACGGCAACCTGAGCCAGATGATCTGGCCCGTGCCCGACGTCATCGCCTACCTCTCGCAGCTCTACGTCCTGCAGCCCGGCGATCTGATCTTCACGGGCACGCCAGCGGGCGTGGGGTCCATCCAGCGCGGTGACGAGCTGCGCGGCGGCGTCGATGCCGTAGAAGGCATCCGGGTCCGAATCACCTGAACACCTGTTGCGTCCGAGGGACGTGTCTGCGAGCAGGCCGCCGCTTAAGTTCCCGTCATGCCGTCGCGCATCGAGGACTACGCCATCATCGCTGACTGCCGCAGCCTCGCGCTCGTCGCGAAGGACGGCTCGATCGACTGGCTCTGCCTGCCGCGCTTCGACTCGGACGCGCTCTTCGCCGCGCTGCTCGGAACGCCGGAGAACGGCCGCTGGCTGCTGGCGCCGGCCGGGGGCGTGAAGCGAGTGCGCCGCCGGTACCGGGAAGGGACCCTC
>DASWGQ010000187.1:0-10143 GCA_036393595.1 Myxococcales bacterium
CGCGATGGCCTCGTCGTCGTCCACGACCAGCACCCGCCCGCCGGCGCCGCCGCTCTTCTGCGCCGGCTGGGCGCGGACGGGCAGGCGCAGGACCAGCGCGTCGGGGTCGGCGCGCAGCTCGCCGACGTGCAGCGCGATGCAGTGCCGCGCGATGAACAGCGCCATCCCCAGCCCCTGCCGCGCGGGTTGCGCCTCCTCCCAGCGAGGCTCGAACGCCTGCGCGCGCTCCTGGCTGGTGAGCCGGGCGCCCGCCCAGGTGATGCGTAGCTCGGCGTGGTTCCCGTCGCGCGCCAGCCGGAGCGTCAAAGGAGCGCCGAACGAGCGGGCGCGCAGCAATAGAGCCGCGATGGCCCGCTCGACGCGCTCGCGATCGGCGCTCAGCGGCAGCGGGTCCACGCCCTCGACGTGGATCTCGCCCTCGGTGCCGAGCCGGCGCACCGAGCGCAGCGCCGATTCGACCAGCTCCCTCATTTTGCAGGGCTCCTGGTGGAGGACGAAGCGCTGCATCTCGAGGCGCGAGACCTCCAGCATCTCCTCGAGCAGCCCGTGGAGACGCTCCGCCTGGCGCTCGAGGATCTCCACGGCGCGCGGGTCGGCCGTCTCGCCCCTCTCCATGCGGCGGGAGAGCGAGTACGCGAATCCCTTGATGCTGGTCAGCGGCGTCTTCAGCTCGTGCGCGGCGAGGCTCAGGAAGCGGTCCTTGCGCGCCTCGCGCTCGGCGGCCGCCAGCACGGCGCCGGCGCGCAGCAGGAGCGGCTCGAGCGGCTTGAGCGCCACGGGCTTGTCCGGCGCGAACCGCAGCAAGAGGGCCCCGACGACGGTGGTGCCCATCCGCAGCGGGATGCTCACGGCCCGCGCCACGCCCTCGCTGCGCCGCTCGGACGAGTTGCTCTGCAGGGTGCGCGCCGCCAGGTCCGCGGCGGGCACTCCGCCGTCCTCGCCGAAGAGCACGGGGCCCGCGGGGCCGCGGCCGAATACCGCCGCCGCCTCCGCGCCCGACAGCTCGCGAGCGATGTGCGCGATGCGCGCCGCGAGCTCGGCCGTGCTCTCTCCGGCCAGAGCGGCATCGGCGAGCTGCGTGGCCGCTCCCGAGGCGCGCCAGGCCAGCTCCAGCCGCCGCAGCCACGGCGTCCGGCGCAGCCCGGGCGACCGCCACGCCTTGCGCAACAGGCCGCGGACGACGAGGGCGCCGTCGCGGACGAAAGCGAGCAGGCTCCCGACCCGCGCGTGCCGGAAGCGGAGGCCGAGGACGGCCGACCATCCCGGCCCCGTGGCCGGGACGAGCGGGGTCCGGCCGCGGCCGCGAACGGCGCCGAACAACCCGCGTCCCCTCGGAACATCGCGCAGGTCCATCGGCTCCCGGGTCGACACGGGTCCCCTTTCGAGCCCCCCCTCTCCATCGGTGTCAGTGGATCGTACCATGAGCTTGAAGAATGCGTCGACCCGGGTCCCATTTCGAGACCCCCTCTCAATCTGGGCAGGCCGCTGGGCGTCCAGGAGTGGGAAAAATCCCGGAATTCCAGGTGGGATGACGCGGCATGGCGCCTGCACTGTGCGACAGCGTGACCGGGATCGCACTCCTGTGCGCGGCCGCGGCGCTGGTCGAGCCTGGCTTGCCGGAGGCGCAGGCGGCCGCCCAGCGAACGGCGGGTGGGACCGCGGCGGACGACGCGGCCCGGACCGCCCGGCTGCGCCGCTCGCACTGGGCGCCCGTGCTCCGGGGAGAGATCCTCCGGCGCGACGACCTGCGCGACCGCGTGGGCGAGGTGCGCGGCTATCCCCTGCGGCAGCAGGACTGGGGCGCCGCGGCCACCTGGTCGGTCACCCTGACCTGGGACTTCGCGCAGCTCGTGTATGCGCGCGAGGAGTCGCAGCTCGCGCTCGCTCACGTGCACCTCGCGCGCGTGCGGCGCCAGGCCGCCGACCGCGCCGCCGCGCTGTGGGTCGAGCGGCGGCAGAAACGCGCGTCGATGGACGCCCTGAGCGGCGCCGCCTGGCGGGAAGCGGCGCTGGAGCTGTTGCGCGTGACCGCGGAGCTGGACGCGGTGACCGGGGGCCTGTACCGCGACCTGCTCGCGCGCGAAGAGGGCGAGCAGGCCGGGGAGGGGCGATGAGGACCCTCTGCCGGGCGCTCGCAGCCTGGACGCTCGCCGCTGGATGCGCCCGGGTCGAGGTCCCCGACCCGGCCGACGGCGGCACCGCCGGCCCGCCGCGCATCGCCGACCTGCAGCCCCCGCCGGGCGCGGTCGAGCCCGAGGCGCAGTTCCATGTCGTGTTCAGCGAGGCGATGGACGAGGGAGTGCTCCTCGCCTCCACCGGGCGCAGCGAGACCGTGGTGCTCGCGCCGGACGCGCTGGTGGAGCGGGCGGCGGCGGCCATCGAGCATTCGCGCCTGTCGGCGGAGGAGAGGTCGCTGCTGGTCGCGGCGCGGGCGTCCATCTCCGCCGGGGCCGCCGAGCTGGACCTCGCGCCGGAGAAGCCGCTCTTGCCCGGCGGCTACTGGCTGCTCGCCTCGACGCGGCTGAAGGACGCCGCCGGGCACCACCTGCAGGCGGCTGCCCGGTTCCATTACTCCGTCACCGCCGCCCCGGCCGTTCCCGCGCTGATCGCGCCGCCGCCGGGCTCGACGGCCGCGGCGAACCTCTCGCGGGTCCGGATCTCGGTGCCGGAGGGCGGAGGCGCGGTGAGCGTGGCCGGACCTTCGGGAGCGATCGCCTCGGCCGCGGCCATCCGGGGGATCGTCGAGCTCCCGCTCTGCCCCGCCTGGGCCGGCTCGGGGTGCGCGGCGCTCAAGGCGGGGGAGACGTATTCGCTCGCGCTCGACGGCAAGGCGGTGCCCGGCGCGAGCTTCACCGCCGGGCAGTGCCCGCGCCTCGACCCGCCGCGCGCCGTGGTGCGCGTCCGGCCGCGGGACACGTCCATCGTCGCCGACGTGCGCCTCGACTGGCCGGCCCGGGTGGCCGTGCAGATCGGCACCTGCCCGGGTCCGTTCTGCGGGGTGGACGAGGCATTCGCGAGCTGCGCGCCGGACCCGTGCACGCCGCCGGCCGATCCGGGTTGCGCGGTCTCTCTGCGCGTGGACGGCCTGCTGAGGTCGACCCCGTACGCGCTGCAGCTTCTCCTTGAAGACGACGAAGGCCACCTGGTCCGGGGGTCCGTGGAGCAGGTCATGACCACCGGCGCGTTGCCGCGGCTCGTGCTCTCGGA
Source organism: Myxococcales bacterium (assembly GCA_036393595.1). Lineage (GTDB taxonomy): Bacteria > Myxococcota > Myxococcia > Myxococcales > 40CM-4-68-19 > VBKO01. The sequence continues at coordinate 3,208 of DASWGQ010000187.1, forward strand.
AGTGATGGCCTCGCCGCCGCTGCCCATACCGCGCACCGAAGGCGAGTACGTGGAGATCCTCAACGCGGGCACCACGGCGGCCGACCTGTCGGGAGTGGCGCTCGAGGGCGTGGACGGCATCGTGCGCCCCGTCGCGCCGGACGCGACCGGGGCCGTCGTGCTCCTCCCCGGCACCCGCGCGCTGGCCGTCGGCGCCTCGTTCGACGCCGGCCGGTACGCGCTTCCGGCGGGCGTGCTGGTGCTGCGCGCTTCCACGCAGCGGCTGCTCGGACGCGGGCTCTCCGACGAGTCGCCGCCCCTCATCGCGCTGCTCGCTTCGGACGCGGACGGCGGCATGGCCGAGGTCGACCGCTACCCCGGCGCCGAGCCGAGGTGTCCGGTCGGGCAGAGCATCGAAGCCGGGGCGGGCGGCGCCTTCGTCTGCGGAGCCGACGGGGGCTCGCCGGGCCGGCCTCCGTGAACGTTTGCCGCGCGCGCTGGGCGCGTGCTAGATGCGCCCTGAGCGGCAGTCGCGGAGCAGCCATGTCCGGCCACAACCGATGGACCAAGATCAAGCGCAAGAAGGAGGCGATGGGCGCCAGCAAGGGAGCGCTCTTCACCAAGCTCATCCGCGAGGTGACCGTCGCCGCGCGCACCGGAGGCGGTGACCCCGACCACAACGCCCGGCTCCGCTCCGCCGTCCTCGCCGCGCGCGAGGCGAACATGCCCAACGACACCATCACCCGCGCCGTCAAGAAGGGCACGGGCGAGTTGGAGGGCGTCGCCTACGAGGAGATGACCTACGAGGGATATGGCCCGGCCGGGGTGGCCCTGGTGGTCGAGGTCTTGACCGACAACAAGAACCGCACCGCGGGCGACGTGCGGGCCATCTTCGCCAAGGCCGGCGGCGCGATGGGCGCACACGGATCGGTGGCGTTCCAGTTCGACCGGAAGGGAATCGTCCCGGTGAAGAAGGGGCCCACCGAGGACGAGGTGGTCGATCTCGCGCTGGACGCCGGGGCCGAGGACGTGGTCGCCGACGACGAGGGTGGCTTCGAGGTGCGCACCGAGCCGTCCGCGCTGATGCAGGTGCACAAGGCGCTGGAGGCGAAGGTGCCGGTGGGCGCGCCGAAGATGGTCTTCCTGCCCAAGAGCACCGTGCAGCTCTCGGGAGATGCCGCCGAGAAGGTGCTGCGGCTGATCGACAACCTCGAGGAGAACGACGACGTGCAACACGTCTACGCGAACTTCGAGGTGGACGAAGGCACCATGGCGCAGCTCGAGTCGCGCGCCTAGGGAGGAGACCTGCGCGTCCTGGGGATCGACCCCGGCTCACGGTTCTGCGGGTTCGGCGTGGTCGAGGACGCCGGGGCGGCGCGCATGCGGCACGTCGATCACGGCGTGCTGGCGGTCGGCGAGGACGGACCGGTCGAGGTCCGGCTGGCGGCGCTCCACGCGGGGCTCTTGCAGGCGCTGGACCGCCACCGGCCGCAGATCGTCGCCATCGAGGAGGTCTTCCATGCGCGCAACTCGCGCTCCGCGCTGGTGCTGGGCCAGGCGCGCGGGGTGGCGTTGCTCGCCGCGGCCCAGGCGGGCGCGCAGGTGCGCAGCTTCGCGCCCTCGATCATCAAGCGGGCGGTTACGGGCACGGGCAGGGCGGAGAAGGACCAGGTCGGGCGGATGGTCTGCGTGCTGCTCGGCATCGCGGTGCGCGAGCGCATGGACGCCACCGATGCGCTGGCGGCGGCCATCTGCGGGCTCCTCCGCGCGCGCGAGCCGGCTGCGCCCCCCGAGCAGCGGACTGCCCGCGCCTTTCGGGTGGTGCTCGGGCGATCGCTCCGGGGACGGCGGTGATCGCGCGGCTCTCCGGGACGCTCTTGGAGAAGCGCGGCGACGTGGCGGTAGTGGACGTCGGAGGCGTCGGATACCTCGTCCACGTCTCGCTTCAATCGATGGGGCGGCTGCCCGCGGAAGGCGCCGAGGTGCGGTTGCGCACGTACACGCACGTCCGGGAGGACGCGCTGCAGCTGTTCGGGTTTGCCACCGAGGACGAGGAGCGCCTGTTCCTGTTGCTCATCCAGGTGAGCGGCGTGGGCCCCCGGCTGGCGCAGACCATCCTCTCCGGGATGCCCGCGCCGGAGCTGGCTGCGGCGCTCACGGGCGAGGAAATCGGGCGACTCACCCAGATCTCCGGAGTGGGCAAGAAGACCGCGGAGCGGCTGGTGGTCGAGCTGAAGGACAAGCTCAAGACGTCGGGGCTGCTGGGCCGCACGGCGCACGCCGCGGTGCCGCTGTCCGGCAGCGGGGCGTTGGTGAGCGCGCTGCTGAACCTCGGCTACAAGCCGGCCGCCGCCGAGCGCACTGCCGAGGCGGTGCGGCGCAGCCTCGGGCCCGCGGCCGCAGTGGAGGATCAGCTTCGCGAGGCGCTGCGGCTCATCTCGGGAGCGCCGTGAAGAAGTCGGGTCCGGGGTCGAGGTCGGGGTCGGGGTCGCTGGAGATCCGCGAGCTCACGCCGGAGCTTTGGCCTGCCTTGCAGAAGCTGTTCGGCCCGAACGGCGCGTGCGCGGGTTGCTGGTGCATGTGGTGGCGCGTGCCGGAAGGCGAGCGCTTCAAGGACATCCACGGCGCGGAAGCGAAGCGGCGGCAGAAAGCGCTGGTGCTCGCCGGCAAGTCGCGCGGGCTGCTCGCCTTCGCCGACGGCGAGCCCGTCGGCTGGTGCGCCTACGGCCGGCGCACCGACTTCGCGGCGCTGGCCCGCTCGCGCACGCTGTCTTGCGACGACGCGGAGCAGGTCTGGTCCTTGCCGTGCTTCTTCATCAAGTCCGGCTGGCGCGGCCGCGGCGTCGCCCGCGCGCTTCTGCGCGCCGCGCTCGCTTCGCTGCGGCGCCAGGGCGCCCGCACCGCCGAGGCCTACCCGGTGCGCCTTCCGTCGAGCAACACCGGCGCCTTCACCGGGACCGTCCCCTGGCTCGAATCGGAAGGCTTCCGCGTCCTCACCAGTCGCCCGCGCGGCCGGCAACGCGCCCGCAGAACGCTGTGATAGCGTAGCCGCGCGATGCAGGAAGCGAAGCGCGGTCGCGAGGTCGAGCCGGAGCCGCAGGGGGACGACGCGCGCTTCGACAGCTCGCTGAGGCCGAGGAGCTTCGACGAGGTGGTCGGCCAGACCGCGTTGCTCGAAAATCTCAAGGTGTTCGTCAAGGCGGCGGGCGCGCGTCGCGAGCCGCTCGACCACGTGCTCTTCTGCGGACCGCCCGGGCTGGGCAAGACCAGCCTCGCGCACGTGATCGCGAACGAGCTGGGAGCGCAGATCCACGTCACCAGCGGTCCGGCGCTGGAGCGCAAGGGCGACCTCGCCGGGATCCTCACCAACCTCGCCGAAGGCGACGTCCTCTTCATCGACGAGATCCACCGGCTCAACCCGGCCATCGAGGAGAACCTCTACCCGGCCATGGAGACGTACACGTTCGACATCGTGATCGGCGACGGCGCCGGCGCGCGTGCGATCAAGCTGCCGCTCAAGCCCTTCACGCTGATCGGCGCGACCACGCGCACCGGCCTGCTCACCGGTCCGCTGCGCGACCGGTTCGGCATCGTCAACCGGCTCGACTTCTATCCCGCCGCCGAGCTGCAGGAGATCGTCCGCCGTTCCGCGCGCAAGCTGCAGGTGCAGGTCGACGACGCAGGCGCGCACGAGATCGCGCGCCGGGCGCGCGGCACGCCGCGCATCGCGAACCGGCTGCTGCGGCGGGTGCGTGACTTCGCCGAGGTGGAGGGCGACGGCCGCGTTACCCAGAAGGTCGCGGACCGGGCGCTGCAGCGGCTCGAGGTGGACGCGGCGGGGCTCGATCCGATGGACCGGAAGATCCTCGCCACGCTGATCGACAAGTTCGGCGGCGGTCCCGTCGGCGTCGACACCGTGGCGACCGCGGTGGGCGAGCAGCCCGACACGCTCGAGGACGTCTACGAGCCCTTCCTCATGATGGAAGGCTACCTGGTCCGCACTCCTCGCGGCCGGGCCGCCACTCCCCGAGCCTACGAGCACCTCGGCCGCAAGGTTCCCACCTCCCTCCAAGGCTCCCTCCTTTGACAAAACGATTGCACCACGGAGCACACGGAGATCACGGAGATTTCGGGGGGGTGGCCCAATCGAGCACGGGCGCCTGATTGAAGACGCAAACCAAACCCTGATCCTCCGTGCCCTCCGTGTGCTCCGTGGTGCAATTGGTTTGCCTGGAGAGGCGGCAAAGTCGCGGGGATCCTGGAGATGCGGGACAATCGAGGGGTGGACCGACGCAGCTTCGCTCAGGATTTCTTCTTCGAGCTGATGCGCGACTCGCAGCGCGTCCGGGCAGTCTACCTGGCGGAACGGGAACGCTGGATCCGCACGCTGGAGATCGCGGGGCGCGAGGAGGTCCTGTTCGAGCTGGAGATGCTGCTGCGCGGGATCGACCGCTTCTTCAACCTGCGCAACCTGTTCGGAGACAAGCAGCCGCCCACCGACCGCGACTTCCGCGAGGAGCTGAAGGCCGCGCGCGACGCCGTCCACCGCGCCGCCCACCTGTCGCGCCGCCTCATCGTGCAGAAACAGGAGCAGGCGCTGCTCTTCCGCAGCTTCGTCGAGGGCACGTTGGCGGACGACCGCGCCCGGGCGCGGCTCGGCGCCGAGCTGCGCGAGCAGCGCACTCCCGAGGAAAGCCTCTTCCTGCTCCGCAGCGGGCTCTCCGCGCAGCAGGGCATCATCGACCACCTCTTGCGGGTGGAGTTCACCCCCCAGCAGGTGTTCGTCGACGTGGGGCGCGCGCTGCAGCACGAGCTGTTCGTCTCGCGCTACTTCTGCCCGCCCGGGGCGCTGGAATTCCGCGCCGAGTACGACCGGGTCAGCTCGGTGAAGCTGCTCGAGGCGCTGCGCCAGACGCCGGACGAGAAGAAGCGGCGCGCGTTCGCGCTGGCGCTCCTGGCCGCGTTCCGCTCGTTGCGCAGCCTGCGCTACGTGCCGCCGCCGCCCACGCCGCACAGCCGGCGCGTGCTGGTGATCCTGGCGCTGGTCCGCAGCGAGCTGGTGGCGCTCATCGGCTACCTCGAGTCGGAGCTGGCGCGGCTCATCGCCACCGTCGAGGGAGTCGGCGAGGCGGCGGCGGCGGCCCGCGCGGCCGCGGTGCCGATCCGCGCCGCGCTCGAGCGTGTCCCGCCCATCCTCACCGAGCCGCTCACCGATCGCGGGCAGATCGATGCGCACCGCGACCACCTCGCGGCCGCCACCAAGGACGCGATCGGGGCCATCGCGGCCGCGCTGGACCCGCGCCTGTCGCGGCAGGCGCTCTTCGACGCGCAGGAAGGGCGCGCCGAGCTGTCCGAGCGGCTGCGCCTGGACCTGTGCGTCTTCCGCGAGATGTGCCGCGCGACGGCCGAGCGGCTCGCGCAGTCCGGCGCGGAGGTCGCGATGGCACAGCCGCTCCGGCGTTTCTCGCTGGAGTTCCGCGACGTTGGCTACCAGCTCCTCCGCCACAGCGACCGCGAGCTGTTCGACCGGTTCCTCGACCTGCTCGAGTCGTGGGGCGGCAGCGCTCTCCAGGACACGCCCCAGCGGATCCAGAAGCTGCGCGAGGACTGCCGGCGCTTCGCGGAGATCCTCGATCGCGCGCTGGAGAACGTGAACAACCGTTCCGAGCTGCAGAAGCTCCCGCTCGATGAACGGACGGTCCAGGAGGCGCTTGCCAGGCGTCTGCAGCCCGTGTAAGGAGACCCGCGACATCCGTGTCGCGTTTTTCCAGTAGATGCACGGCCGATGTGCAGCGGCAGGGCAGCCGAACCTCCAGGGGCCGCCCTGACCGTCCTCTTTTAACCTCGGAGGAGCGTGGAGAGTTTTCCACCCGCAGCAGCGCTGCGAGCAAAGCCGCCACCCCCCGGCATGCCCCTTGCTGCTGCAAAGCACGCCCTTTTTTCATGCCGCTGCCGCACCAACCCGAGGACCCACCGAACGATGGATGGCCAATCCTTCCACCAGCGGACGTTCAGGCAACGCGCATCCATCGAGGGCATCGGGCTGCACACCGGCGAGTCGGTCCGGCTGACTCTCGCTCCGGCGCCCGCCGATAGCGGCATCGTCTTCGTCCGGACCGACCTGGCTCCCGCGCTGGAGATCCCCGCGCAGTGCGCCTGCGTGGTCGACACCGTGCTGAATACGTCGCTGGGCCGCGAGGGCGTGCGGATCGGGACGGTCGAGCACGTGCTCGCGGCGCTCGCCGGCTGCGGCATCGACGCCGCCCGCATCGAGGTGGAAGGCCCCGAGGTCCCCATCGCCGACGGATCGAGCGCGCCCTTCGTGCAGCTCATCCAGCGCGCCGGGATCCACCAGCTGCGCGCACCCCGCCGCTTCCTGCAGGTGCGCAAGCCGGTGGTCGTCTCCGAAGGCGACAAGGTGGCGAAGCTGTTGCCGGCGCGCCACTTCCGCATGACGTACACCATCGACTTCCAGCACCCGCTGATCAGCGACCAGACTTGCGCTCTCGAGTTGGACGGCCGCTCCTTCCGGAAGGAGATCGCGCGGGCGCGCACTTTCGGGTTCAAGCGCGACGTGGAGAAGCTGCACCGCGCCGGCCTGGCGCGGGGCGGCTCGCTGGAGAACGCCGTGGTGGTCGACGACTTCCACATCTTGAATCCCGAGGGATTGCGCTTCCCCGACGAGTTCGTGCGCCACAAGATCCTCGACGCCATCGGCGACCTCGCGCTTCTGGGCATGCCGGTGATCGGCCACTTCGTCGCGGTGAAGTCCGGCCACTGCCTGAACCACCAGCTGGTCCGCAAGGCGCTGGCCGAGCCCGGGGCGTGCGAGGTGGTCCAGCCGCGCGCGGCCGACGAGCTGCACGCGCTGCAGAACTCGCTCCTCCCTGTCCTCACATTGGAGGAGCAGGTCGCCTGATCGCCCACAGGGTGGGGATTACGGCTCCTTTACGGGCG
>DASWGQ010000188.1:0-6171 GCA_036393595.1 Myxococcales bacterium
GAGCTCCCCGAGTTCGGCCGCGCGGCGCTGGAGGCGCTGCGCCAGCCGCTCGAGGACGGCGAGGTGGCGGTGGTCCGCGCCCGCGGCGCGGCGTTGCTGCCCTCGCGCTTCATGCTGATCGCCGCCATGAACCCTTGCCCCTGCGGGTACGAGGGCCAGCCGCGCTGCCTGTGCCGCATCCCCACCAAGCAGCTCTACCGGCGGCGGGTCTCCGGTCCCATCCTCGACAGGCTCGACTTGCACGTCGAGGCGCGCGCGCTCAAGCCGGCCGAGCTGGCCGGCATTCCCACCGGGAACACCTCGGCGCAGGTGCGGGAGCGGGTGGAGCAGGCGCGCGCGCTGCAACTCCAGCGCTTCCGCGGGCTCTCCGGCGTGTACGCCAACGCGCAGCTGCGGGGGCGGACGCTGCGGGAGCTGTGCCGCCCGTCGAGCGAGGCTCGCGCCGCGCTGGGCGCGTCCATGGAGCGCCTCCAGCTGTCCGCGCGGGCCCACGATCGCATCCTGAAGCTGGCCCGCACCATCGCCGATCTCGACGGTCATCCGCGCATCGAGGCCAGGCACGTGCTGGAGGCGGTGCAGTACCGCTGCCTGGACCGCCCGGTCGAAGGCCCCGAAGGACCGGCGGTTCCCGGCATCCATCGCGCGCGCGAGGCCGCGCTGCAGGCAAGTTCCCCGGACGCGTCGCCCGGGGCCATTCCGGAGGGAACGTGAGCAAGGTGACGGAGAAGATGAAGGCCATCCTCGCAGCGATCGGGGCCATCGAGAAGCAGTTCGGCAAGGGCGCCATCATGCGTCTCGGCGAGGAGGACCGCGCCGCGCAGCCGATCTCGGTGATCGAGAGCGGCTCGCTGGGGCTCGACATTGCGTTGGGGTGCGGTGGGTATCCGCGGGGCCGTGTGGTCGAGATCTACGGGCCGGAATCCAGTGGCAAGACCACCCTCACGCTGCATGCCATCGCGCAGGTACAGGCCCAGGGCGGCTGCGCCGCGTTCATCGACGCCGAGCACGCGCTCGACGTGGGCTACGCCAAGAAGCTCGGAGTGAAGATCGAGGAGCTGCTCATCTCCCAGCCCGACACTGGCGAGCAGGCGCTGGAAATCACCGAAACGCTGGTGCGCAGCGGTGCGGTCGACCTGGTGGTCATCGACTCGGTGGCCGCGCTGGTGCCCAAGGCGGAGATCGAGGGCGAGATGGGCGACCAGCACATGGGCCTGCAGGCGCGGCTCATGTCGCAAGCGCTGCGCAAGCTCACGGCGGTGGTGAGCCGCAACGGCGCTACGGTCGTCTTCATCAACCAGATGCGCATGAAGATCGGCGTCGTCTTCGGGTCTCCGGAGACCACCACCGGAGGGAACGCGCTGAAGTTCTACTCGTCGGTGCGCCTGGACATCCGCCGCATCGGCGCGGTCAAGGAAGGCGATCAGGTGATCGGCTCGCGCACGCGGGTCAAGGTGGTGAAGAACAAGCTCGCGCCGCCCTTCCGCGAGGCCGAGTTCGACATCCTCTACGGCGTGGGCATCTCGCGCCCGCACGAGCTGTTGGACCTCGCCTGCGAGCGCGGCCTGGTCGAGAAGAGCGGGACCTGGTTCACGCTCGGAGGCGAGCGATTCGGGCCCGGGCGCGAGAAGGCGGCCGAGGCGCTGAAGCAGAACGGCGAGCTGGCCGCCGGGTTGGCGCGGGCGGTGCGCGACGCGGCGGGAGCAGCCGCGGCCGCGCCGCCGGCCCAGCTCGAGGCAGTCGCGTGAGTTGATGGGCGTGGTGGGCGGAGTCGCTGCCCGGGGTGGAGGCGGGGGGCGTGGGGAGGGCGGCGTGCAGGGGAGCGGAGGCGGGCGGGGCTTGCCTCCGCTCCTCGAAGTGATGGCGGGCGGCGGGAGTTGGAGCGCGTCCGCGGCGAGGGCCCGGCGTGCGGCGCTGCGCGAGTCGGTGGTGCTACTCCGCCTCGAGGACGCGTGCGAGCACGGGCTCGGATTCATCCACGTCGAGGTGTGGCGAAGGTCACAGCCGGTTGAACACGGCGGCGCCCCAGGCGTTCACGGCCACGCCGATGGCGGCGAGCAACCAGAACGCGCCGTCGAGGACGCGGCCGGAAAGGGCCAGGAGCACGATCAAGTAAGGCGTGTAGTCCAGCGAGAAGCGGAAGCCGAACTGCTGCCACCCATTGTTCTGGTAGAAGAACCCCGGCAGCGCCATGGCCGCCGCCGTCATCCACAGGGGCCGCCAGAGGCGGGGACGCTCCCGCGGGAAGAGGAGCAGCGCGAACAGCGGCGTGGTGACGAGCAGGCTCATCCCGTTCGGGTCGTACCCGAGCCGGAATGGCTGGAAGTCGAGCTTTGGCAGGAGCAGGAAGGCCGAGCGGAGGTTCCGCGCCAGGTAGTGGAAGCTGAAGAGCCCGTGGGCGCGGATGTCGGGGTTCACCCGGTTCGTGTACAGGTGCGAGTGACCGAACTCGGCCGGGTTGCCGAACCGGACCTGGTTCATCCACAGGACGGGAGCAGCCAGGATCGCGATCGGGGCGGCGAACAGCGCCAGGCAGTGCAGGATTTTCTTGCGGCGCTCGCGGTCTCCTATCGCCGCGCGCAGATTCGCCCGGTCGACGGGGCCCCCGCTCGCGACTGCTTCGAGCAGGAAGAAGACGGCGGAGAAGGCGATGGGAGTGCGGCACAAGCTGCCGCACGCGAGCGCCGCCCCAGCGAGCACTGGATGCTTCGCGCGCAGCGCCGCGTGCAGGTAGAGGAGCGTGAAAGTGACACCCACCACCTCGGCGGTGAACCACACTTCGCCGCGGATGGAGCAGGACCAGGCCAGGGTGCCGAAGCCGAAGACGAGGGCCAGCACGGCGTGGTCCCACTCGGAGCGCGTCCCTCCCTCCACCTCCTGGATGCGCCGCAGGAGCCGGTAGAGGAGCGCGACGTTCGCCGCCGCGAACGGAAGCGTGAAGGCGACGTCGTTGAACGAGAGGCCCGCCAGCGCGACGAAGGGCATCATCAGCACGGCGGGGAACGGCGGGAAGGAGACGTACCAGCGGCCCCCCTCGAACACCCAGTCGTTCAGGTTCGGCGGGCGGCCGGTGAGGTGCAGCTGGCCGTGCAGGAACGCGTCGGCCTGCCAGACGAAGTGCGGCGCCTGCGACTGCCGTGCGAGGAGGCTCCCGCTGGAGAGCGCGTAGGCGAACAGCGAGAGCCCGAAGAGGAGCAGGTCCACCCGGTGCGCGCTGGCCCAGGCGCGCCAGCCGGCCTGGCTCACGCCTTCCCCGGGGAAGCGCCTTGACCCACTTCCCAGAAGTGACGCGGGAGGGGTGGCGCACCGAGCGCCTCGCGGACGAGCTGCAGCGCGCCGTAGGCGGCGAGCGTACGCACCTGCCCGCGATCGCCGCGGAACTGCGACTGCTTGGTGCGTGTCCCGCCGGGGCCGGCGAGCGCCAGCCACACCGTCCCGACGGGTTTGTCGGGAGTGCCGCCGTCCGGGCCAGCGATCCCGGTGATCGCCGGCGAATACGTCGCGCCGGAAGCGCGGCGCGCCCCCTCGGCCATGGCCCGCGCGACCTGCTCGCTGACCGCGCCGTGCTGCCGGAGCAACTCGGCACCGACGCCGAGGGCGCTCTGCTTCAGCTCGTTCGAGTAGACCACGAACGCGCCCCACGTCCAGCGCGAGCTGCCGGGCACCTCGGTGAGGAGCTGGGTGGCGAGCCCGCCGGTGCAGCTCTCGGCGCAGCAGACGGTCTCACCGCGCGCGGCGAGCTGCTCGCCGACCGACTGCGCGAAGGTGACTCCGTCGGCGCCGTAGACGAACCCGGCCAGCGTCTCGCGGCACTTCGCCTCGACGGTGGCGAGGGCGCGCGCGGCGGCGTCCTCGTCCGGGGCGAGCGCGGCGAGGGAGAGGTGGTTCTCCGGGAACTTGGTGCGGAACCCGAAGCGCACCTCCGGGTTTGCGGCGCGGATGGGGGTGACCAGCTCGTCCAGGCGGCTCTCGGTCACCCCGTAGCACTGCAGGACGCGCGTGCGCAGCGCGGCGTTCCCGGTCGCTCGCGCGAGCCTCGGCAGGATCATCTCGTTCAAGATGCGCTGGTACTCGCGGGGCACGCCGGGCAGGAAGAAGAACGTGCAGCGATCGATGCGCAGCGCGAAGGAAGGCGCGCTCCCGTCGGGATTGCCGAGCATCTCGGCCCCTTCGGGCAGGTAGGCCTGGCGCTCGTTGTTCTTCGGCATCGGCTCTCGCCGGCGCGCGGCCCACCGCTCGCGCATCCGCTGCAGCCAGCCTTCGTCGAGCCGCAGCCCGACGCCCGCCGCCTGCGCGGCGCACTCCACCGTCAGGTCGTCGGAAGTAGGTCCCAGCCCGCCCGACACGATGCAGAAGTCCGCGCGGACGCTGGCCTCGAGGAGCGCGCGCCGGATGTCCTCGCCGCGATCGCCCACCACCACGGTGCGCCGCAGGGAAAGGCCCAGCGGGTAGAGGCGCGCGGCGGTCCAGGCGGTGTTGGTGTCCGCGATGGTGCCGCGCATCACCTCGTCACCGGTGACGACGAACTCGACGATCGGGGGAGCGGCGGTCATGTCGCTCCCAGGCGTGACGCCGCGAGCTGGACGAGCCAGGTGGCCGCCCAGGCCCAGGCGCCGGCGGCCAGGTCGTCCAGCACCACGCCGGCGCCGTTCTTCCAGCGCGGGTCGCGGTCGAAGAATCGGGCGGGAGGAGGCTTGAGCACGTCGAAGAGGCGGAAGAAGGCGAAGCCGGCCAGCGCCGGCAACCAGCCGCGGGGGAAGAACGCCATGGTCACCAGATAACCGGCCACTTCGTCGATGACGATGTGCCCCGAGTCGGCCACGCCGTAATAGCGCCCGGCGCGCTGCGCGGCGGCCATCCCGGTCAGGGCGAGGGCGGCGGTGGCGAGCAGGTAGAGGGGCCAGGGGAGGTGCGACAGGAGCCACCACAGCGGAACGGCCGCGGCGGTCCCCGCGGTGCCGGGAGCCGCGGGAAAGTAGCCCGCGCCGAAGAAGGTGGCCCAGGCGAGCGACAGGACGGGCGCCGGACCGCGGTCGCCGGGCATGCGCCGCGGCTTGCGGACGACCTGGGGATGCGAGGGCGCCGGCGGAATCGGCTCCGCCGGCGGGAGCGGGGCGGTCAAGCGTCGTGCTCGCCGTCGTCGCAGGCCCCGGCGGCCGCCGGAGTGCCCTCCACGGCGACGTCGTCCTCCTCGGCGGGCAGGAGCGGCTCGTCCGGGTCGGACTCCGGCCCGACCGGGACGGTGGCGGCCGCGTGCGCCCGGGCAGCGGCGCGGCGGCGGCGGCCGAAGAGCAGCTCTTCCGCCAGGCCGAGCAGGATGTAGAAGGAGAAATAGACGAGCAGCACCAGCGACGGCCGGCCGCGGTACGCGACCACCACGCCGACCGCGATGGCCAGCACGAAGACGAGGAGCGTGCGCGGGTTGAGGCCGGCCTCCTTGAACGTCCGGTAGCGGATGGTCGAGACCATCAGGAAGGCCAGGACCAGCACCACCACCGCGATCGGCCACGCCGCCAGGCTGTCCGAAGACCGCTGGTGCTGCAGCGCGATGACCAGCGAGACCAGCATCCCGGCCGCAAGCGGGATGGGCAGCCCGACGAAGTACCGCTGCACCCCGCCTTCCGAGCGCGCCGTCACGTTGAAGCGCGCGAGGCGGATGGCGCCGCAGGCGGCGTAGATCCCCGCGATGGCGATCCCCAGGAAGCCGAGCTCGTAGAGCGCCCACTTGTAGACCAGGATCGCGGGCGCGACGCCAAAAGTTATCACGTCCGCCAGGCTGTCCAGCTCGACGCCGAACTCGCTCTGCGTCTTGGTCATCCGCGCGACGCGGCCGTCGAAGGCGTCGAAGAAATTCCCGAAGAAGATCGCCACCGCCGCCCGGTAGAAGTTGTCGCCGGTGGCCTCGCCTGCGGAGAGCATGATCGAGTACACCCCGCAGAAGATGCTGCTCACCGTGAACAGGTTGGGCAGCACGAACATGAGCTTGCGCAGGTTGGGGCGCCTGCGGCGGCGCCGCTCGCGTGCTGGTTCGGGCATCGACCCGCGAACGCTAGCACGCGCGTCGGGCACCTGCCACGGGCGGCCGCGCGATCTTCCGCGCGACCGGGCAGCCGTCCACGCGTCTAGTCGCCGCCGCAATCGGCGGCGCCGCCTTTTCGTCGCGCGGAGCTCATG